>JAKAAZ010000103.1 GCA_021802085.1 Acidobacteriota bacterium | reverse complement strand
AGTCCGGCGCGATATTGCAGATCGCCGTATTTCTGCGCGCCCACCCCAAACCGCCGCGCCACGCGCTCTAGAAACGCGCGCGGAACCAAGTCGAACCGCGCCACGTCGCCGGAACTTTGCGCTCCGCTCGCGTATGTTTTCGTTCGTTCGCTCACAACTGCACCTCGCATCGATGCGCCGGCAACTGATTCCGCCGCGTTATCCCCGGTGCCACCGGCTTGCATTCCACTCGTGGCCGCATATTTGCGCATCCGGTTAAAACCAGCATTCCGAATCCCCACGCGAGCAGCCGCGCCATCCGCGCCATTTTCTTCAAATCCACCGGCGGCGTCTTCGGTTTCTCGGCCATCAGTGCGCTTTCTGCTGCATCTCGAAAATCTCGTTCTGAATCTGATCCAGCGATTGCTGCATCGTCTTCAACCGCTCCTGCAGGTCCGCATCGCTGGTCCGCTGCTCGGATCGCGGCACCAACGACTCGGCAATATAGGCTCGCT
Source organism: Acidobacteriota bacterium (assembly GCA_021802085.1). Classification (GTDB taxonomy): domain Bacteria; phylum Acidobacteriota; class Terriglobia; order Terriglobales; family Acidobacteriaceae; genus JAKAAZ01. The sequence goes on along the minus strand of JAKAAZ010000103.1, from coordinate 11,315 downwards.
GCGCCGCAATCTGCGCCTCGTCGTTCGCCAGGCGCGTCGTCAATTGCCCATAAATGACGCCCCAGCCGACGAGCATCGCCGCCACCAAAAACCAATCGCGATAGCTCCGCCAAATCTCCGCAGCCGACTTTTCCGGTCGTTCCATGCGTCCCCTCTGCTCTGTAAGTTTGGGATTACTGGATGGTCGCGCGCTCGGAAATCTTCGTCGCCGGCTGCTGCAGCGTCTGCTTCTTCCACAGTTCGAGCCGCCGTTTCCTCTCGCGCTCTTTCGCAGCGGCCCTCATCTTGGGGTAATGCTTTTCGCAAAGCCCCCTGCCGAGGCTCTCTTCCCGCGTCAACGCCGGAATCGGCTCGGGCGGTTTCGCCAGGATTGCAGTGCAGCTCTTGCATTCTTTCTGCAGTGCATCGCGGAGAAACGTCTTCCCGCACAACTCGCAAATCTTTACCGTGACGGCAATCCACCGCGCTTCTTCCGGCAGGTTGGTCCGAAACATCAACGGCGTATTCACGCTTGCCGCGCCCACGCCACATGCTGCGGATTGAGCAGCGGCACAATCGGCCACATCTTGATCTTGTTCTGTGCCAGCTCCACAAAATCCTCCACCGGCTGACGCGGATCGCGCGCAAGCTCACGCGCATGCTTGCAGTCTCGCCCCCGCGTGTCCAGCTCCGGCAGCCGAGCAGTCCGGCTGCGCCCGCAGTTCGCTATCATCTCGGCGCATGTAATCATCGGAGCCGAAGGCCGCGACGCGCTCGCCGTCGCCCCCGCCACTTCCTGGTAACGCACCACCCGCGACTGGCCATAACTGAACGAGCGCACAGCCATCGCCAAGCCAGCATTCACCATCTCGCTTCCCCTCGCATGGCTGATGCAATGCAAAAAGTTCCCGTTGCAGTCGTGCAAACGCACGTCCGCCTTCAGCAATCTGTTGCGCATGCCGGCCCTCGAAACTATTTATTTGGAAATGATTTTGTCGAGCACGTTGCGTCCCGGCGACGCCGGTTCGCGTATTGCAATCAGTACATTCTGCTGACCGGACCGAGAACTAACCACCGGCTCCCAGCCGCCTTGTTTCACCATTTCGCCCGCGCGCCTGGACAGAACCTCATCGACTTTGTTTCCGCGAGAATCCAGCACCGCAACTATCCGACGACCTTTACGCATGTCGTCTCAACCAGACAGAGGTATTCATTTGGGCGTTCCTCCGTCCCCTATCGTGGGGCCCTTTGGCTCGCTCCAATCGGAGCCACGGAATCGATTGTTTATTTGAAGGACGAATTCAAAGTATCAGAGTTTTTTCACTCGTGCGAAGTGGATATCGTTATCTCCGATTTATTTTGTTGCGTCTTCAACAGGAGATCATTCAGCGCGTCGGCTAGCGTGCGTTCACCTGCAATTTCGCAGAGACGCAGATAGGCCGCTGGCGTCACTTTCGTAAACAGCGCCTTGCGTTCAACCCCGCGTTTGCCGCGTTTCTTGCAGATTTTCATCGGTCACGCTCCGTGTCGATCTGCGCGTCCAGCATGTACTCGCGGTCGGCAGGAATTGTGTTCCGCACCTTTTGCCACCGATTGCGTATCGTGGTGCAGTCCCGGCAGTAGGTCCCACGCTTCGAGAAAAACATGATTTTTTTCTCGACCCGGCAATCCGGACACAGCCGCGTCGGCATCTCGGGAAAATCATCCTTCATCGTTTTCCTCTCCGTATCCCAATTCGTCCGCGCTCGCTTCGTCCCTTCGACCCCGGCAGGTGCGACACTCGATGCAGCCGCCGCATCCTGCGCACTGGAAAATCCCATCGTGTCCCCACTCGCAGCCGACGTCCTCAGCGTCGCGACTCACGCAACCCTCCGCCGGTTCTTTGCAGCCCGCGCCAGTTCGCCGGCAGCCGACGCCGCCGACCGCAAGTTCTTTGGCCCGCGCCGCATCGCAGCAGCGGCCTTCACAGCCTCCAGCACAGTTGCGGCATCCGCGCCATGCGACTCCATCGCAAATCCACAGTCGCGATGCTGCAAGCGCAGCCGGGACCGAACGCGCTCCCGCTGCGCATTGTCGAGACCCAGCACGAGAAACGCCGCCGGCGTCGAGATCCGCATGGCCGCGTCCTCGCTCATGCATATTTCCACGCGATAGCCACGCGTCTCCAGCACGATAGCCAGCGTGCTCGCTTCCAACTCCGTAGCTCCCAGCACCGCAATCCGCTTCCTCGGTCTCATCGCATCGCTCCCACGCTTGCCTGTTGCATGTCTCTCAGTTTTTCCTGATCGTATGGCCACATCGCGTCCGTCCGCCAGTGCGCCTCCGCGATGAACTTGCGCGGTGAAATCGCGTAGCGCATCAACCCAGCCTGGCTGCGCTGCTGCAAGCTTTGCCAGCTCGCGATCATGCGCCCTGCCACGTCCCATTCGGCATCGCCGCGTTCGGCTGCAAGCACAATCGCTTCGGCGATCATCGGCCTCAGTCTCCGGTTCACCCATCCGCATGCCAGCATCACTCGTTGGACGGGGCCCTCCCGATCATCGCCCTTTCCAACCGCCCCAGCAGCTGCGTCCACGTCACTTCGTCGCTGCTCGCCGGTAACGAGCTGCGCCTCGCCTGGTGCAACAGCCGCAACAGATCCATCGCTTCCTGGAGTGTCATCGGCAAGCTCAACTCCGATTCGCGGATGGTGCCCATCGCTCCTGTCAGAATTTTCTCCGTGCCCCTGATTGTCATGCGCCGCCTCGATTCCTTTTTCCAATCCCCCCTTTTTTTGAAAGGGGGGTAGGGGGGTAGTTTCTTTTTGTATTCTTGCTTTCTTGCTTAATCTGTTACCATCGCAATTTTTCGCGGTTTGGGGGACACCGGATGCGTTTTGGGGGACACCGGAGGGCCACGCGGGGGACACCGTGGCGTCCTGAAACTCCTGTTCGGTGTCCCCCATAGGGACACCGCCGGAGTGCAACCGCTGCTTAATCTCTCTCACTCTTGTCCGCAGCGTGGCCAGCGTTTCTGGGGGCAGAATATACGAGCAACGCCGCGTGTCGAATTCTGCATCGTACCCGATAGCCAGTTCTTTCAGATCGGCCAGCGCGTATTCTGGCGAACGATGGACACTCGTCCGCGTCGCCACCACGAGCCCCACCGTCTCCATCACGGCAAACGCCCGCTGCACCGCGCTCTTACTCAGGCCGCACATCGCCGCCAGGTCGCGCAGCGGGGCCTTCACGGTTGTCCCATAGCACTCCCGCGTCAGGCGCGCGTACACCCCAACCGCCAGCGCGCCGATCACAGGTTGGAAGCAGTCGTACAGCTCATTGTCCTGCCAGCAATGGCCAGGTTTGCGTTTATCGCGCAGCTTAATCGTGGGGATTTCCAAGGGGAACTCCAGCAAAAAAATATGAGATGAAAATCGATCAGTTATTCGCCGAGCAGAATCGGATGTTCGTCCGGCATCGACACCTGCAGATGCACCGGACGGAACGGCTCGCCGAACGTCAATTGCGTCAGGACCAGGTCGGCCCCGGCGGCGATCTGTGCCCGCTCCGCATCGCTGAACCGCCAGCGCGTGAGCATCGGCACGCAAGGATTGTTCAAATACACCGCGGGCAACGGCAGGTATTGCGGCTGGTCCTTCCCCAGCACAATCTCAATCCCCGCCGAGCCCGGCATCACCGGCGACACAGCTTCCATCAGACGACCTCCGCGTACTTGCTCAGGCGGCGAAATCGGTCCAGTAAGGCCATCTCCGCGAACTCCGGAGAAACGGGCACAAGAACGTCCGTGGGCAGCTCCAGCGTTCCTTCGCCGAACCATGGCACTGGATGCGGCGACATCAGGTCCCGCCCTTCCCAGTGCAGCAAATAATCGTCCCACACTTTCACGCTCGGCGGCTCCCTCTCGGACATTCCGAACCGCTCGCAAATCACGCGTTGCAGTTCGCGTTCAATGCGCTGGTATTCCGAGCCCAGCTCCGACCCACTCTTGATCGGGCGCGGCAGGTCTACCAAGTAAGCCTCTGCGGCGTCGTGCATCAACCCCCACATCGCATCTTCCGCTGAGCACATACTGCTCACGCGCCAGGAATGTTCCGCCACCGAGTAGAACTGAGTCGTGTGGCCGCCATACCTACACTGCATCGACAGCGCGTGCGCGATATCTTCGATGCAAATCTCTTCCGGACGCGGATCGAGCACCCAAAACTGTCGCCCGGTAAACGTCTGCATCCAATCCCCAATTCGTTTCACTTCGCCTCCCGAGCCTCCCTCGCCTTGCGAGCGCGAATCTCAATCCAGCTTTTTTCCAGCTCCGGCATTGCGACCTCGACCATGGTCAGCGCGTCCGCGCAGCGCGGAATCAGCGAATCGACCGCAAACGCCACGTCGTCGGCGCGCACCACCAAAACCAGCAGCGCCCCGGATTTCTTCCGAATCCACTCCGCCGCGCCCTCCAGCGAATGCAAGCTCGTCAGATCCCACTCCCGTTTCGCCTCACCCACGCGGAAACTCCTTCCACTCGCGCCCGTCAAGGAGCGCCCCAGCAATTTTTTTGCCCACGCGCCAGGAGGTAACTCCCCCATTCCACTCGTGGCAGGCCGCGCCGGCTGCTAATAACCCAAGATTTTCTTTCGGAAGCTTCCCACGCCACTTGCCCCACTGCTTGAAAAAAAACGGGACGCCAGCGGCCACGCATTGATCGCGCAGGCCGCGTGCCCAGTCGGGATGCATCGGTCGTGCGCCAGGCCCACTCTCCCCCCCGACAATCACCCAGTCGAGATGCGGGTCAGTAGCCACGAAGGGCCATCGAAGAATGACCTCACCAAGCAACGGCTCGGCGCTGATGAACCGCACCACTGCGGGCGTTTGGAGCAGGAGCGGAATGCGCTCGTCCGCCGCCGCTTGGTTCTCCACGCTCACCCCAAGATGCACGTTAGGGATACATATGCCTGAGAAGCCGTCGGGGTTATTCCATACGCGACCTTCCACTGTTGCGCCCAGCCTGAAAGCAATAAGCTCGGCAGCGCCGATCACGCGTCGAATCGAGCTGTCGTCTGTGCAGTAGGCCTGCATCCGTTCCGGCCGCTTTGTGAGCACCTGAAATGTATGCTGCGGGCACATTGCCATCACCGCGAAGATGCGGTCGATCCACTCATCCGGCACATTGGGATGAAACAAGTCGCTCATGCTGTTCACGAAAATGCGTCGCGGGCGCGTGGAATAGCACCCGGCCATTTCGTCTGTCTCAGTTTGCGTCCGCACCGGCTTCCACTTCAGCGGGTCCAGTAGATGCTTTTCGGCCAGAGCAACCTTTCCCGTCCAACCCGGATGACCATTCACGATCTGCGTCAGGCCCTCGTAAGGTTGCCCAGCGCCGCTGAAGCGATGCGCCTGGCGCTCCGCGTAGCAGTTCCTGCATCCGTCGCTCACCCGCGAGCAGCCCCGAATCGGGTTCCACGTCGCGTCCGTCCACTCAATCCCAGTCGTATTGCCCACAATCACCCTCCAAACAAATCTTGCGCGCGGCGTTCCGTTTTCCGTCAGGATCGAAGGCTGCTCGGCAGCACACCGTTGCGCCGCACGCTTGTTTGCACGCGGCGAACGTAGTCGCTTCCGTCCGCCGCATGCCTTCCAGTGCGCCAACCGCACGCACAGAAAACTAATTCGGTCGATGTTTCTGCGTCTCCAGCGCGATCGCCTGATTCAACATCCAGAATTGCTTGCCGCTCTTTTTGTCTTTCGTCAGGCGCCCGCCATGGAAATAAAATTCCGGGCGGCATTCGTGAAAAAACCTCGTGCGTTACCCCTTCCCTTGCATCCAGCGTTGCCACACTTCCCATCCCAGCAGAACCAAGACAGCGAACGCGACCGCTCCCAGTCCCCACAGATGCTCAATGCGCGTCCCAACCGCGTCCAGATACGTCACGATCTCCCGCGACACGCGCGTCGTCTCAACAGTCGGCTCCGGCTCTGCCTTCGGCGCGGAGAGAGCCAGAGCAGCCTCAACGTTGCACAATGCTGCGAGTAGCTGCGCCCGCGCGCCCTCCGCTTCAGCCAGCAGCGCCGCGACAGTCTCGCGATGGCGCTCATAGGCCGCGCGGCACCCGTCGCAAATCGTGCCCGTCGTGGCCAGATCCAGCTCGCATCCCACGCAGATGCGCAAAGTTTCGGGAATCGAGGCCGTCATGCAATCCATTGCTTTCCTTTCCCTTTCCGGTTGCGCCTACGAATCGCGTCGTGGATCTGCGCCGGCGTTTTCTTGCGGTTCTTCGCCGCGCGCTCGTCCTTGAATTTCTTGCGCTCCAGCTCCCAGGCACGCACGCATCCCGGCATCGAGCAAACCGTGCGCTCAAAATCGAACCAATGGCACGGATCGCCCGTGGGAGTCACGCAGGCGCGCGTCTCGTCTTCCGATGCGCCGCATCCACAAATACGGCAGCTACCTGTAAATACCGGGCGCGGGCTCACGATTGCGCCCCCTCATCTTGCGTCCTGTCTGGCGCAAGGCAGCGCGACAGGAGTTTGTGGGCGCATTCTTCGCTGCAAAGATGGCCAACAACCCCTCGCGTGGCAGCCGAAGCGTCCCAGGGTCCGATCCTGACGCCGCCGCAAGAATCGGACCACGACAGAAACCAATGGTTCGCCTCTCCGCGCTCGCGCCCGCAAATATCGCAGGTAAATATACGCGCCCAGCTCATCCCAGACCCGCTTTCCGGAGTGCGCCCTCGCCGAGCGCAATCACGCGGTCGTACTCGCGGACATACGGCACTGCATACGCGTCCAACGTAGACAAATCCGGCAAGCCGTCCGCGCCCAGCAGTGTGGCCCCCTCGACGGTCGCTAGCCTATCCGACCGCAGCACCGGGAGCGCGGCAGCTACCGCGGCGATGAGTGCACGTTCCCGCACAAGAGCATGCGCCACCGGAGGAAGGAAGCTCATAGGCTCACCCCGCGCCACGCAGCGCGTCCGATGATCTTCGAGAGAAACAGCCGCGTGCGCCCGTATCGCACATTGGGTAGGAAGATGTCGGGCCCGCGTTTGAATGCCGCCGGCAGCAGCTCGCATTTAACGTCCTGCGGTTGCGACTTTGGCCAGACGCGCTTCAAATACGCGAGCACATCGGTTTCGCCGGTTTCCTCGGCGATCCGTTTCCGGTCTGCCTCCGCAGAATCGACCAACGCGGCCGCATTGGATGCGAATTCCCGCGCATCCTCAGCCGCATCGACTTTCCGATCGTAGGTTTGCCGCGCCAGAAATTCATCGCTCGCGGCATTGAGTTTCGCTTGATTGACAGAACAGGATTGAAGCCAGGGGGATGACAGCACGTTGCACCTCGTCGAAAGCAGGTGAAGGCGGCAGCTTCGCCGCTCTGGAGGTATCCGAGTAAAAGTTGTGAACGATCACCGCAAAGCTATCGTTCAGCCCCTCCGTCCATCGACCCGTTGTACTGGCTCGACGCTCGGCTACCTTCGGTTGTGCTGTTCTGAAGTTTGGTGCGCCCGACAAGATTCGAACTTGTGACCTAACGCTTCGGAGGCGTTCACTCTATCCAGCTGAGCTACGGGCGCATCCTTTTTGAGGTTATCACGATGGGTCTATTTCAGACGTTCTTGCACGAGTCGCGGCCCTTCCCCGTCTTCAAGTATCGTTCGCGTTGCAACGCTTCCGCTATGGCCACATCCCCCTTGACATTCTCACGAAACGCGGACGAAATGGTACGCGCAGCCCATGCGTGAAGTATCAGCGATCCTGCGCGTATCCGAATGCCGGTTTTGGTCTGTTTCAAAATTACCGCGATTCGGAGTAAACTGTAAACGGTCGCCAAGTCTTCAGATATTAAGAATTGAGACATTGAGCAGCGGGACAAGATTTTTACCCTGGAAACGGCGCGACGTAATGACGTATTCCACGTGCATCAGTCCAATGAACGGGCAATTATCCCCTTACCAATGCATGCCGAGTCCGCTGCCGATTGTTCTTTTGGTATGGTAATTTTCTAACAGCTAGCGAGGTTTTATCTCCATTGGCGTCAACTAAGGTTTCATGTGTTTGGAAAAGTACGAACTGCGTCCGTGGATATAGAACAGGGATATCCCTCCATAGCCATACCCGGCACTCGAAAGAGAAACTCCAGTTCATCCCGGCATTCACGGAAAAATGGCCGATTATTCAACGGGTCCTGGATCGGCAGTATCGAAAATCTGTCGTTCCCGTCGATTTTTCCCGCGCCTATTGGACCTCGCCGCTGACCCCCAAGCTGGCGTTCGATGTCGAGAAAAATCAGATTGAGAGGGGACTGGATCTGGCCGGCCTGGTGTCGCTGACCGACCATGATTCGATCCAGGCTCCCTCCTTGTTGCGCCTGGCCACGGAGACTGCGGAAATCCCGCTTTCTTTGGAGTGGAGCGTTCCGTATTGCGGGAGCATGTTTCATCTGGGCATTCACAACCTGCCGGTTGCCCACGCGCAGGACCTGGCTGCCGCGCTCGACGAGTACACGCAAAACCCTTCCATACCGCGAGCAACGGAACTGCTTGCGGCGTTGCATGCATTTCCGGATGTGCTCATCGTGTTCAACCATCCGCTTTGGGACTTATGTGGATTGGGGCCGCTGCAGCATGCGCTTTGCCTGGAACAGTTTTTAGAGCGGAACAGCGCATTCATGCATGCGTTTGAAATCAATGGAATGCGGAAGTGGCAGGAAAATAAGAGAGTCATCCCGCTGGCGGAACGCTGGGAGCGACCGATCGTTTCCGGTGGAGATCGACACACCTGCGAGCCAAGCGCCGCAGTCAATCTAAGCAACGCGCAGAGCTTTGCGGAATTCGTCCACGAAATTCGCAAGGAACAACGCAGCCATCTCTTGCTGATGCAGCAGTACTCCGATCCCATGTGCGTTCGCGTTGCGCACGCCGTGCTGGACGTGATTCGGTACTACCCGGAATATCCGGAAGGGTCTCGCCGTTGGGACGACCGCGTCTTTCATCCCGACAAGACCGGTACTGGCTTCCTCCCGATTTCCGCGTTCTGGAAGGCCCCGCCCGCATTTGTCGAGCGCATTTTTTCAGTCTTCCGGTTGGCGGAAAATGCGACCGTCCAGTGGGCGGCGAAACGCGTCTACGCCGACGAGGTGGACTTGCATCTGCTTTCCGACAGCCCGTCTGAGGCGATTTCGTGAGCGAGCGACACCTCCGGGTCGCATTTTTCCCGGATGCCTTTCATGAAGTGGACGGGGTCGCGGTGGTTGCCCGGAACTTCGCGGCGTACGCTCGGCAACGGGAAATCCCGTTCATGATGGTTCATGCCGGTCCATGCGACCAGGTCATCCGCGAGGGCTCGGTCATCCGCGTGCAGCTTCGCCGCGGGCCGATGAAATTTCCACTGGACCGCCATCACGAGTTCGACTTGTTTTTCCTGCGACACTATCGAAAGGTCGCTGCGCTGCTGCGCGAGTTCGCGGCGGACGTGGTTCAAATCACCGGCCCCAGCGATGTTGGCATTCTCGGCGCGCTGTGTGCTCACAATTTCAAAATTCCGCTGGCGGCTTTCTGGCAAACCAACCTTCCGCAATATGCGGGCTTGCGCGCCTCCAAAGCGCTCTCGTTTTTGCCAAGTGAGCTGGCCAATCCCGTCTCGCGCGCGGCGCAGAAATTCAGCCTGCTCGCAACCACGCGCTTCTATAAGATTCCCAGGTTTCTCTTTGCGCCCAACCCGGAAATCGTGGAGGAACTGATCCAGACGACCGGAAAACCCTGCTTTCCGATGGGCCATGGGGTCGATACGGCCAGGTTCGATCCGGATTTCCGCAACCGCCAGAACGGCCCGTTCACGATTGGCTATGTAGGTCGTCTAACGCCGGAAAAAAATGTCCGCTGGCTGTCGCGGCTGGAGCGTGCGCTGCATCATACAGAGTATCGCGATTTCCGGCTTCTCATCGTAGGCCAGGGCGCGGAGGAGAGCTGGTTGCGTGCAAACTTGCAGTGCGCGGAATTTGCCGGCGTCCTTACCGGCAACGAGTTGTCACGTGCGTATGCGAATATGGATGTCCTGGCATTTCCCTCCGAGACGGAGACCTTTGGCCTGGTCGTTCTCGAAGCTCTTGCGTCCGGGGTTGCGGCTGTCGTGACAGCAACCGGCGGCCCAAAGTACACGGTCCAGCATGGAAAGACAGGATACGTCGCCCGGAACTTTGAGGAATTTGCAGCCTATGTTGCCATCCTGATGACAACTCCGGATCTGCTGTCTTCTATGAGAAAAGCCGCGCGCGAGTATGCGAAGGCAAGTTCCTGGGACAGTGCGTTTCAGAACATCTATCAAACGTATTGTTCCCAACTATCCGTGCCCATGGCCGCGGCACTCATGAACGACAATAACCGGAGCCTGAATGATTCTGCACGCGCACACACGGTCGTATGAGATCGCCGGATTTCGCCGGTATGCTTTCTTTGCGACGCTATTTCTAATTCTGAATATCCTTGGGTCCGGCAAAGTGTTCGCGGCAGCCGCTCCGGTAAAATCGACCGTGCCTCCGATGACCCTTGCGCAGGTAGTGGACACGCTGGTGGCGAGGAACGCGGCGCGCGCCAGGGACCTGACAAGCTATCAGGGAAGCCGCACCTACACGGTCACGTACCGCGGGTTTCCTGGCGACTTGCTTGCCACGATGGTCGTGGACATGAACTACGACGCGCCCAACACAAAGGAATTCAGGATTACCTCTCAGAGCGGTCCGAAATGGCTGGTCGACCGCGTGCTGAAGCGGCTGGTGAAGAGCGAATCGGATGCGCAGCAGGATGCAACCAGAAAAGCCCTCGACCTGAACCAGAAAAATTACAGCTTTAGCGACCTGGAGTATGAGCCGGCGGCGGACGGTTGCTCCTACGTTGTATCGGTCGAGCCCAAACACCCCAACAAATATCTCTACCGCGGAAAAATCTGGATCAACGATCGGGATTTCGCCGTATGCCGCATTCAAGCGCAACCGGCGAAAAATCCTTCTTTCTGGATCACGAGTACCACCATTGCCGAGACCTATGAAAAGGTGGGAGAGTTCTGGCTGCCCCAGAAAAACAAGAGTGTTTCCGCTATCCGACTGGGAGGTCGCGCCACGCTGACCATTCAGTATCAGGATTACAAGGTACCGCCGCCGATCGACGTCGCTCATGCTTCTTTGTCCTCCCCGCCGGCAGCCAGGTAGTTTTTCCTAACCCGACGTAGCCGGAACCAAACAGGGCGTTGGTTATGATTTTTGGGTGGACATTGAGCTTCTGACCGAGCGTTATGCAGCACAGATAGCAGGAGTGCTGAGTTGCTGGGACCGGGTGCTGATTTTTGGCACG
>JAKAAZ010000102.1 GCA_021802085.1 Acidobacteriota bacterium | reverse complement strand
GGCATGCAAACAGAAACCGATATAACACCATGTGCGCCGAGCTCATTTCGCGCATGGCTATCTTGCCGAAGAAAAAACCTGTCCCCCACAGCCCTCCAGCCAGCGCACAGGCAGCATAGCCGAGCGCCGCATGGGAACGCGAGTTACGAGAAGTCTTCATGAAGGGGCGGTTGAATTTTCCTGAGCAGGCAAATAGAACGGGCACGGCTCAATCGCCGTACCCGCGTGGAAATTAGCCAGGCGTACTACCAGACACGGCAGCGATCGACTGGAGCCATCGGCTGACCCTTTTTGCAGCTGAAGGCATGGGCAAATTCCGGCATGTTCCGCACAACACCGTTGGCACGGAATTGGTCCGGCGAATGAGGATCGCTCTGGACAAGCAGTCGAATGAACGCCGGCCTCGCGTTGGTGCACCAGTTCTGCGCAAACCCGATAAAAAATTGCTGCTCAGGGGTGAAGTCTCCCATCTTCTTTGCCAAATCGATGTTGTGCTGATGCGCATATGCCTCCATGGCCATGTACGCAAGGCGGATGCCTCCGTTGTCGGCGGTATTTTCCCCCAGCGTCAACTTGCCATTCACGTGGAGAGTGTCCACCGCGACAAATCCGCTGTACTCATTGGCAATGCAGGCGGTGCGCGCGTCGAACTGCTTCTTGTCCTCGGGTGTCCACCAGTTCTTCAGGTTGCCATTGCCATCGAACAAACTGCCCTGGTCGTCGAAGCCGTGCGTCAGTTCGTGGCCTACGACCGCGCCGATATGGCCATAGTTCACCTCTGGGGGTGCTGTCCGGTCATAAAACGCGGGCTGCAAAATACCGGCAGGGAAGTTGATGTTGTTCATGCTGGGATCGTAGTAGGCGTTGACGGTCGGCGGCGACATCTCCCATTCTTGCTTATCCACCGGCTTGTTGATCTTGTTCAATTGCCGCGCTGCCTCAAACTCTCGCGCGCGCACGGAATTTCCAAGAGCATCGCCGGGCTTGATGATCAGTCTGGAATAATCGCGCCACTTATTCGGATAACCGATCTTATTGGTGATCAGGTCGAGTTTCTGAATGGCTTTCACTTTCGTCTCTGGGCTCATCCAGCTAAGTGTGGTCAGGTCTTTGTTCATGGCCGCTTCAATCGCTTTCACCATGTCCAGAGTCTGTTGTTTGCTATTCCCGGCAAAATACTTGTCGACGTACACCTTGCCCAGCGCTTCGCCCAGCGCGGAGTTGGTTGCGCTCACGCAGCGCTTCCAGCGAACCTGCATCTGCGGAATGCCGCTCAATTTGCGGCCATAGAAATCGAAGCTCTCATCGTCGAAGGCCTTGGGCAAACGGGATGCGAAGGAGTCGAGCAGATGCACCCGCAGATAATTGCGGACGGTGGCCATGTCCGTTTGCTCGATAATGCCGTTCAACGCCTGGAAATACGCGGGACTGGCGACGTTCAGAGTCTCGATCGTCGGCGCGCCCGCGTCCCGGATCAGTGCGCTCCAGTCGAGGATGGGATCGGTGCTCGCCAGGCTGGTGAGGGTTTCGATGTGATACGTCTTGTATGGGTCGCGCCTTTCGACGATGCCCATCGAGACCTTCGCCAGCGATGTTTCCAGCGCCAGAACAGCTTCGGCATCCGTCATGGCTTTGTCAGCGGGCTCGCCATACAGGTGGAGCATATTCGCCATGTGCTGCACATACTCCTGCCGCAGCTTCACGCTTTTCGCATCGGTGCGCAGATAATAGTCCTTCTCCGGCAGGCCGAGACCGCCCTGGTCGACGACGGCGATCTCTTTGGTCGCGTCCTTGAAGTCCTGCATGGATCCAAGATCGAAAAACGCTTCGACGCTGATTTTCTGATAGTGCGCGATCAGAGCCGGCAATTGCTTCTTGTCCTTCAGCGCATCGATGCGATCCAGTTCATGCTGCAGCGGCTTCAACCCATCCGCGTTGATGGCGGCTGTGTCCATGCAACTGGCGTAGTAGTCGCCAATCTTCTGTTCGTCCGGGGAGCGGTCGGCGCTTGCCTTCGAAGCCTGCTCCAGTATGCCGTGCAGCAGTTGATGGTTGTATTCGTTGAGGTTTTCAAACTGGTCGTACAGCGGCAGATCGCTGGGGACTGGATACTTGTCGGCAAACTTGCCGCAGGCGTACTGATAGAAATCGGTACAAGGGTCGGCACTCGTGTCCATGATGCTGGTATCGAACCCCGGAATCGGAGAGATTGTTTTCGTGGATACCGCAGTGGTGGAAGCCGTGGAGTTTTGCCCGTAGGCTGGACCGCACATCGCGGTCAGCATTCCAGAAAGTGTTAGCGCCAGCGTGTACTGTAGAAATCTTGGGGCGGCCATCCTTCTTGGTTCCTTTCGCGTGAAAGCGTAACGTATGGAAAGAGTGTGTGCTTTCCATCAGAAATGCGCGAGAATGCGATGTCAATAAAAAGCAGAAAATTCTTGCACTCCGATGGGCGAACGTTCTCTTTTAACAGGATTGCAATCCATGGCTGCGGCCGGTCACGCTGCATTCAGCGCGGACTGGGGTTACTGCTGGCCATTTGCCTGGCGTTCCATCCCGCCAGAATGCAGGCGCTGCGACCGCATCCATCTCCCCCAAGATCCTACGATATTCAACTGCCGGTGCGAATTCCCGTCGCGCCGTTGGGATTTCTGCCGCCGGGCGAGCTTCCTGAATTCTCGTATTATTCGCTGGTCAATCTAAGGTTCATCGACGCTAACCACCTGCTTTTTGTCTTCAACACGACAGGTTTGCTGCATCGCGATGATGACTGCTTTAAGACGGATTCAGAACGCCTGGTCCGCGCCGTGGTTCTCGAAATTCCGTCAGGAAGGGTCGAGAGACAGACCGAATGGAAGCTGTACGATTTCTCCGATTTTCTGTGGCCGTTGCGCGATGGGCGGTTTCTTTTGCGGCGCTGCTCGCAACTGGAGCAGGTCGATGCGTCGCTGGTTCCACGCCCATTCATCAACTTTGCGGGGACGCTGGAGACGATTATCTTTTCTCCGGATCGCTCAGTTGTATTGCTCGAAGAAAAGCCGGAGCCATCTCCACCCAAGCCTCAGCCAGCGCCGGCCGCGGACGCTCCGCCCCAGATGCTGAACCTCGATTTTATTCGCGTGGACCCGGTCGGAGTCGTTGCGCGCTCGCAGGCGCAAGTGCCATTGAGCATCCCGGTGCTGGCACAGGGATTTCTGGAAACGCTGGGCGCGCCGCATGATCGATGGATTGTCACGCTGCGATCATTTGACGGCTCGCAACGTCAGGTTGCGGAGATCCATTCCACCTGCGCTCCTCGCCTCACGACCCTTGCGAACACTGTGTTTGTCGCGGACATATGCCTGAATTACAAGCAAATTGCGTATCAGGCATTCGACCTTCGCGGAGCGCTTTTGTGGCAGATGCCGGTTGCCCCGGATCTATATTCCCCAAGATTCCTGCTTACCCAGGACGGCGCCCATTTCGCGATGGAAAGTCTGCATGCAACCCGTCCGCTGACGTCGCTCGATTCACTCGACAATCAATCGATCGATGCGCAGATCGTCGATATATTCGACACGCTGAGCGGTGCGTTGATTGCAAGCATTCCCGCCTCGCCTATTTACACCGCGGGAACGAACGTAGATTTTTCTCCGGATGGCACTCGCGTGGCGGTTCTGCAAGACGGGGCCATTGTGATTTATACCCTGAACCAGCTTGCGAACCAGCAGCGCGGTGCGTCCCGGTAGCCCGGTCGCGGCGGATGCCTTGTGACAGCGGTCAAGAAGGCCGGAATTTTTTTGTTCACCATCACGCCTGCGCTGTGCTAGCCTTCGCCCAGGGAAAGACTCCAGGCAAATCCTATGAACGACTTCGTGCTTGCAACCGCCCCACCGCAGCCCAATGTGTACGGGCCTATTACGCCGAGCCGGATGTTTGAGCGCGCCTCCAGACTACTGCGCGAAAATTTCAAGCTCTTCTTCGGCATTGTGCTGATTCTCATCGGCGTCGAGATCGTTTTCGGCGGCATCCTGGGCGGCAGTGGATTCTGGATGGGTCGCTCCATGGCCGGCGCCGCTCCATTGGCTCGCATTCTCGTCCTTGCGCCCGCAGTGCTGGTAGGGGCGGTCTTACTGTTCATTCTTATCCAGATCATTCAGGGCGCGCTTTTTATTGCCACCCAGGCGAAGCTCGCGAATGCGCCGATGACGGTGGGAGAATCCTGCAAGCTTGCCGCGGAAAAGGCAGGAAGACTCATCGGAATTTCGCTGCTGGTTGCTCTGCGGACGATTGGATACCTTCTATTGTTCTATCTCGCGTGTGCCGCGCTGGCGGTGATCGTTGCTCTCATGTTTGGCGGCTTCTCGCACGCAGCCGGAGTCATGCCATTCCGCTTTGGACATATGCCGTCTCTTGGAGTTGGAATTTTCATCGTATTGTTCCTGCTGGTGCTTTTTGTTCTTTACCTTGTTGCCTTGCTGTGGCTGATCGCACGCTATGCGCTGTCGATTCCAGTGGCACTCGCCGAGAACCTTTCCGTTGCGGAGTCTATCCGGCGATCCATTCATCTCAGCAGCGGCAGCAGGGGAAGACTGTACGCCTTATTCCTGGGTGTTTTTGGCGTATATCTGGTCATGGCCGTGGTCACGGTTCCGATGCAACTGCTCATTGTCCACGGAGCCCACGTGCATCCAAGCCCGGTAATCGGCGCCACGGGCATGCTTCTCGCTGTCTTCAGAATTCTGGTAAGCGCGATCATCGTGGCGTTTATCGGGATTGCGACTGCACTTTGCTATTTCGACCTCCGAGTGCGCAAAGAAGGATTTGGGGCGGCTGTGATACCGCAGCAGCCCGCGCCGCCTCAGGCAGGCTGGCCGGCATCCACGGATATGCCGGCCGGAGACGTTCCGCTGGCGTGACCGCATGGCCTGACTTGTCCATTCACTCGTACTAGCGACCGCACATCAGCGCGGAAGCACTGCATTCATGCTTTCATCAGGCCCGTATAGATCGCCATTCCCGCCACTGCGTCGATGTGCTGCGCATCCAGATCGTCAATCTCGCTTTGAGAACGAATTCCACCCGCTACGATCAGTTGACGCCGGGTCTGTTGACGCAGGCTGCGCGCAATTTCCATCGGAAAGCCCGACATCGTGCCTTCCGTGTCCACGTGCGTATACAGGAATGCGCCACAAAATGGCTCCAACTGCTGCATCGCATCCTGGGGCCGCAGTTCGATCATTTCTCTCCAGCCTCGCACCGCGACTTTGCTGTCTTTCGTGTCCACGCTGAAGACCAGATGCTCCACGCCGAGAGAGAAAGCAAGCTCCTCGGCAAACTGGGTGCGTACAAGGTTGGTAATCGCGGGAGAGTCGCCGCCGTCGATCGCCTCCGAAGCGGCGCGGCCGTTGAACAGCGAGGAACCAAAGATCACACGCCGCGCGCCCATTTCCAGCAGGATTTGAGCCTCCGCACTGCTGCGAATACCTCCGCCTACCTGGCATGGCAATCGACGGACGATAGTTTCGATAAGGCGGCGATTATCGCCCTGACGTTTCGCCGCATCCAGATCGATCAATTGCACCAGGGGATACGTCGAAAAGCGTTCGATCCAATAGTTCAGATCGTCGAATCCCAGCGCAAGATCCTCGCCCTGCACCAACTGCACGACACGGCCTCCCATCAGATCGATCGACGGGATCAGCATGACGACCACAAATCCATTTTCATCCTTCCAGTGTAAGGGAAGCGATCAACAGGGCAGCCGCATTGGCAATCCAAACGCAGCTAATTCTTGCTTCAACGTGCGCGCATCCGAAATTCCGAAGTGAAAAATGCTGGCCGCCAGCGCCGCGTCCGCGCATCCCCGTGTAAACACATCGGCAAAATGTCCCACATTTCCCGCGCCTCCAGAAGCAATCACGGGAATTTGAACCGCCGCGCTCACCGCCGCCGTCAACTCGCAGTCGAAGCCGCTGCGCATTCCGTCGGAATCCATGGAGGTGAGCAAAATCTCTCCAGCGCCGCGAGCTTCGGCCTGTTTCGCCCACTCAATCACGCCCAGTCCTGTTGCCTTGCGTCCTCCGCTGGCATATACCTGCGCCGTTTCCGGGCTGCCCAGGTTGCGCCGGCCATCGATGGCGACGACGACGGCCTGCTCGCCAAAACGCAACCCAATTTCAGTAATGAGTTCCGGCCGTGCCAGTGCCGCGGAGTTGACGCTCACCTTGTCCGCACCGGCGTCGAACACCAGCAGCGCATCGTCGAGCGAACGAATCCCACCCCCGACCGTCAGCGGAATAAAAATTTGCTCGGCGGCCCTGCGCACGGCGTCCAGCAGCAGCGCCCGCTTTTCGTGCGTCGCAGTAATGTCGAGAAAGACTATTTCGTCCGCGCCTCCGGCGGCATGTCGCACAGCCAGCGCGGCGGGATCGCCCGCATCGATCAAGTCCACAAATTGAACGCCCTTGACGACACGTCCCGCATTCACGTCAAGGCATGCGATGATCCGGCGCGTCAGCATGTGGAAACCCTCATAAAGTTTTCTAGAATCTTCAGCCCAACCGCGCCGGATTTTTCCGGATGGAACTGTACAGCCATCCAGTTGTCCTTTTCTATCACAGAGGAAAACTCACCTCCGTAATTTGTAACAGCAGTGGTTGCATTGACCCGCCCGGCCCGGTAGGAGTGAGTGAAATAGACATAGGAAGAAGCAGGCAAGCCGTCCAAAAGGCGCGAGTGTCCAGCCACTTCGAGGGAATTCCAGCCAACATGCGGCGATTTGATGCCAGAGGGGAAGCGCTCGCAGATTTCAGGAAATATCCCCAGGCCGGGTGTGTCAGGCGCTTCTGTGCTGCCGGCAAATAGCCATTGCAGACCCACGCAGATGCCCAGGAACGGAATTCCATCGGCGACCCGCCTGCGCAAAGCATCTCCTATTCCGCTGCTCAACAAGCGTTCCGTGGAAGCAAAATGGCCGACTCCCGGCAGCACAATCCGTGAGGCATTCCGCAGACCCTCTGGCTCCGTTGTGACGATCAAGTCCGCGCCGGCTGCTTGCAGCGACTTGCAAACGGAATTCAGGTTCCCCGTCTTGTAATCGATGACGACTGTCTTTTCCGGTTTCAAGAATCGCACTCCCTTACAGCAGGCCTTTCGTGCTGGGCAACATGGAACGCAATTGCAGATCGCGCGAGCAGGCAAAGCGCATGGCGCGCGCAAACGCCTTGAAAATTGCCTCGATTTTGTGGTGATTTGAGCGCCCGTATAAGACCTTGAGATGAACATTGGCACGCGCGCCACGAGCAAAACCTTCAAAGAAATCAGGCAGCAATTCAGTTTGCAGATCGCCAACTATCCGTACTCGGACTTTTGTGTCGACGACGTAAGAAGCGCGTCCGCTCAGATCGATGGCCGCCGCAGCCAGCGTCTCATCCATCGGCATCAGGAAGTATCCGGCGCGAAGAATCCCTTTCTTATCGCCCAGCGCCTGCGAAAATGCTTCGCCCAACGCAATGCCAATATCTTCGACTGTATGATGCTGGTCGACATCGAGGTCACCCTGGCAAACCAGTGACAAATCGAAGCCTCCATGCCGGGCGAACAGTTCCAGCATGTGGTCCAGGAAGCGAATTCCTGTGTGGACATCGTAACGACCTTGCCCATCGATGGTCAGCTTCAGGTCGATTTTCGTCTCCGTCGTATGCCGCTGCAGGGTCGCGCTGCGTCGTGCTAATTTTCCGGCTGCCATGCCAACTCCTTCAGAGTGTTTTCCAATGCAACAAGACCGCGCTGCGTGTGTTCCATGATCCCCAAGGTAATGCGCACGCAGCCGTCACATCCGGGATCACTGCTCCGATCGCGCACAAGCACGCCCTGTCGGCGCATGGAATCAACAAACGCTTTGTGCTTATCGCCGATATTCATCAAAACGAAGTTCGCATGGCTAGGCCAAAACGGAACCTTAAGTCTCGTCAGCGCTTGCTCGGCGGCAATTCGACTCTGATACACCTGATCGGCATACCACGAGATATAGGCTTCGTCTGCAAGTGCTTCCGGCAGGCATTCCAGCGCAATGGAGTTCACGTTGTACGGTGAACTCACCTTGCGAATGAACTGCATCGCTTCTGGATGGCCTGCAAGAAGGCCGATTCGCAGGCCAGCAAGACCGTAGACTTTTGAGAATGTTCGCGCTACCAGCAGATTCGGCACAGTCGCTGTTGCGGATAACACCGATTCGCCGTGGAAATGGTAGTAGGCTTCGTCCACCAGCACTGCGGCCTGCGGTGTCGAAGCAGCCAGTTCCAGCAATAGGGACGACTCCACCACCGCGCCCGTGGGATTGTTGGGCGAGGCAATCATGATGAGGCGGGTTGAAGGTCGGATTGCTTCCTTTACCCGCCGATATGGGAATTGCAGGGTGCGGTCTGCCTGGACAGCGCGAACCCGCGCTCCTGTCGCCTCCGCATATAGCGCATACATGGAAAATGTTGGCGTCACAATGACGACTTCATCCTGCGGTTCGAGATATGTCTCGCAGACGAGATGAATCGCTTCATCGACGCCGTTCGTCAGCAGCACGGATTCCGGCGGAAGTCCGAAATGTTTGGCCGCGATGACTTCCACATGCTGCCGCTCCGGATACTTCGTCAGACTTTCCGCTGCGATGCGCTGCAACACCGCCTTCACGCGGGGAGAAGGAGCCAATGTGTTCTCGTTAAAATCAAGCCGCAGGCCATCCCTTCCAGCCAGCGGAGGATGGTATTCGTGCATCTTCTCGACGGCGATGCGCGGGCGAAGCTTTTGCAGCGTCGGTGTTGGCGGATCGACGCTCATCGCGCTCCTCCTGGTAAATTGACGCCAACTATGCTGCGAACAGACTCGCGAATGCGAACAGAAGCGGCATGCCCCACCAGACCCTCGGCCGTGGCCAACCGTGCTGCATGAGCGCCGTGTTGCGCGAGTCCTGCCAAGGTATATTCCTGCGTGGTTACCAGACGGAGAAAGTCGTAGACGCTCAGGCCGCCCCGTACTCGCGCCAGCCGCCCGGTCGGCAACACATGGTTTGGACCCGAGACGTAGTCGCCCATGGTTTGGGGAGTTTGGGTGCCAACAAAAATCGACCCCGCGTGGCGAACCCAGATAAGGTCTTTGTCATTGTCGATCGTCAAATGTTCCGCCGCCAGCCTATTTGTAACAGACTCAGTTTCTTTAGCATTTCTCGTAATGAAAACAAAACAATTCCCGGCAAGCACCTGCCTGGCGATCGTATTGGACGTGGATTGCTTCTGTGCCTCTGTGACCGTTGCCTTCGCCAACTCCGCGTTGCTGGTGACGAGAACCGCAAGCGCTTCGGGATCATGCTCGGCTTGCGCCACCAGATCGGCGGCGATCCACTGCGGATTGCCGTCCTCGCTTGCCACAACAATCTCAGTGGGACCCGCCAGCATGTCGATCCCGCAGTCGAAGGCAACCAGCTTCTTTGCGGTGGTGACGTAGCGATTTCCCGGGCCAACAATCTTATCGACCCGCGGGATGTTGGCGGTGCCGTAGGCCAGCGCGGCGACAGCCTGCGCGCCCCCGATCCGATAGAACTCCTTCACGCCCGCCAAATGCGCCGCGGCCAGAGTTTCCCGCGCTGGTCGAGGAGATACCACGACAATCCGTTCCACTCCTGCAGCTTGTGCTGGAATTACCGTCATGAGCAAAGTGGAAGGCAGTGGATACCGTCCGCCGGGAACATAACAGCCGACCGACGCCAGCGGCAGACAGCGCTGACCAAGCCTCACGCCGGGCAGTTTACGCGTCCATTCCTTAGGCATCTGCCACTGCGCGAAACGACGAATATTGGCCGCGGCCACTTGCATGGATTTGCGCAAATCCATTGGGATCTGATCCCAGGCGGCAGCCATCTCGCCGTCGCTTACCAGCAATGCCGCATTGGGTGCAAGACTATCCAGCCGTTGCGCATACTGGCGCAGTGCGGCATCTCCTTTACGACGCACGGCGGCAATCATGCGCTTCACGGCAGGCTCCAGTCGCGAGGTAGCCGTACTGGAGCGGTCTTCAATCTGCCGCAAGAGGGTCTCCGCTTCTTTCGCGCTTCTTCCGTAGGTGCGTATCACCTTCATTGTTACCCGGCTCTCAAAAAACAATTTTATTCAGCGGATATTCGACGATTCCGGTCGCGTTCGCTGCCTTCAAACGCGGAATCACATCACGCACGGTCCGTTCATCCAGAATGGTGTTGACCGCTACCCACTCTGAATCGCTGAGAGTCGAGACGGTCGGCGAATTCAACGCGGGCAGCACTCCCAACACGGTATCCAGGTCGGCGGCGCGCACGTTCATCATCAGCCCCACTTGTCCCTGCGCGGCGATGGCGCCCTGCAACATCAGTGCAATGTTCTCGATCTTCTGTTTTTTCCATGGGTCGATGAAGGCCGCGGTGTTGGCGATCAGTTGGGTTTCACTTTCCAGAACGGTTTCGATAATACGCAGCCGATTCGCGCGCAAGGAGCTTCCCGTCTCCGTAACTTCCACAATCGCATCCGCCAGCACGGGAGGCTTCACTTCCGTAGCTCCCCAACTGAAATCCACCTGCACAGGAACATTCTTGCCGGCAAAATATTTTTTGGTAGCCTCGACAAGTTCCGTCGCGATGATCTTGCCTGCGAGATCCTCCGCGCGCTGATACGGCGAATCCTCCGGCACGGCGAGCACCCAGCGCACCTTCTGCCGGCTTTGTTTGGAGTAGGTAAGGCTGGCAATGGTTTCCACCGTCAGGCCGCTTTCAATCACCCAGTCGCGGCCGGTCAGGCCCACATCCAACGCTCCGTGGCTGACATACCGCGCCATCTCCTGCGCGCGGACCAGCATGCATTCGATGTCCGAGTCGTCGATCCCAGGAAAATAGGAGCGGCCGTTCGCGAAAATGCGCCAGCCGGCGCGTTCAAATAAAGCAATGGTTGCATCCTGAAGACTGCCCTTGGGAATTCCAAGCCGAAGCTTCTGGCTCATGCGTTGATCTCGCTTTCCTTGTGCGGTTGAGAAGCCTGCCCAGCGTTGGTGAGGATGGGTTTCGTGAAGCAGCTCACCGTTCCCTCGTGGCAGACCAGCCCATCCCCCTCCACCACCACGCGGAACAGCAATGTGTCGTTGTCGCAGTCCGTGGAGGCCGCCTGGATGCGCAGGCGATTGCCGCTGGTTTCGCCCTTCATCCACAGTTTCTTGCGGGTACGGCTCCAAAACGTGACGAAGCCGCTTTCCAGGCTTCTCCGGTAGCTCTCTTCATTCAGAAATCCCACCATCAATACGCCGCCCGTGGCCGCGTCCTGCACAATCCCCGGGACCAGTCCGTCGAGTTTGGTGAAGTCGATTGCGGGGTTCGGATTTGCTTCTATGCTCATCGTGGATCGTCCTTATGCTTGTTGGAATCGGTGGATGAAAAACGAAAAACCCGCGGATGCGATTTGCATCAGCGGGCCTGTACACTTTCTGAACTTGTTCAGGATCTTAAGAGACCTGCTCAGAATGCTCCGCTGACACGTTCGCCGCGTGGGGATGGTGGGGATGATGGCGATGGAGCGGGCTAACCGGCATGATTAGAGGATAAGAAAGAAGCTCGCGCGGTGTCAAGTAGCACTCTCTTCCAATACAAGATGAGCCTGAAGGCCGGTATTGATTCCAATACAAGATGAGCCTGAAGGCCGGTATTGATTCCAATACAAGATGAGCCTGAAGGCCGGTATTGATTCCAATACAAGATGAGCCTGAAGGATCGGTCATGCTGGGTAGTGAACATCCGCATGCACGATACAGAGAAGTTGAGTTTGGAGGCGATGGGCCGGTTCGTCGAGGCCAGCGAGGAAATCCGGTTTGAGGGCGAAAATCGGCGGCAGCTCT
>JAKAAZ010000101.1 GCA_021802085.1 Acidobacteriota bacterium | reverse complement strand
GCCGACTTGCTCAGCATACGGCCTCCACCCTGCATCCACAACGGCACGTGTAGCGCCAACGGCAGCGCCAAGCCGGTCGGCCAGCCCCTCGATGAGATTGCGAAAGCCTTCCGCGCTGCCGACGCCACGACCGCCAGCCACCACAATCTCCGCCTCCGCCAGCGAAATGCGCGAGATTTTTTCTGCGGATTTGCCCGTGATTTGCACCCGGCGAGCAGGCAGCGTCAGGTCGACGTCCAATTGCTGGGCCGCCTGCGTGCCTGGCATGGCTGCCGCAAAAGCTCCCTGCCTGATAGTAATGACGGCTACAGGCGCGTGCGTTGTAACTTTCTCTGTAAGTCGCGCCAAGCAGGTATACCGTTCGGCTGCAAGGGTACCCTCGACCTCTGTCACGCTGATGACATCTTCCAGCAATGGCGCATCCAGCTTGACGGCCACGCGCGGACTGTACTCGCGACCAGTTCTACTGCCACCAATCAGGATTGTATGAGCATCTCCTTCCCTGGCGATTTGAGCCACAGCCGCCGACCATAGTTCGGGGTCGTACTGGGCCAGGTCCGCATGATCGGCGACCAATACCTGCTCGGCCAGCAAGGCCACCTCGTTCGCAACCGCCATGACCCCGGAACCGAGTACCAGCGCGGTCACCGGGCCTTCCCTGCCGATTTGGCGAGCGCACGTCACCATCTCATACGTGCTGTTGCTGACCTTGCCGCGTGCATGTTCCACAACCGTCAGGATCATGCAATCACCCGCGCTTCGTTCCGCAGCAGATCCACCAGCTCGACGGCAGCGGCCGGCGCATCTTTTCCATCCAATATTTTGTGCAGCCGCGCCTTCGCCTGCACTTCCACACCCACCACGTTCAGCTTCAGATCGACGTGGAACTGGTCCAACGTCTCGATGCGAAGCTCCTTCTTTTTTGCCCTGATGATATTCGGCACGGTCGGATATCTGGGTTCACCCAGACCTTGTTGCGTCGTGATGACAGCAGGCATCTGCACGGAAAATATCTCGCTGCCGTCGTCCACATCGTGTCTTCCCGTCAATGTCTGCCCGCGAACTTCGAGAGCGCTCACCCATGTAACCTGCGGCCACTGCAGCCGTTCCGCAGTCGCGGCCCCAAGCGCGTGGCTGTCCCAGTCGGCCTGTTGACCGCCACAGAAAATCAAGTCGATCCTTTCCTGCTGCGCAATCTGCGCTGCGACTTTGCTTAGCGAAATAGGATCGAGCGCCAACTCCGTCATCACATGGATGGCTCGATCTGCGCCCATCGAGAGAACGGTACGCAGAGCTTCCTGGTTGCGCTCCGGGCCAACAGCGAGTGCGACTACTTCCACATCGGTTCCACTGTCGCGCATTCGAAGGGCCTGTTCAACGCCATACTCATCCATGGTGTCCACGACCAGCTTGCTTCCATTCAGATCAATCTTGCCAGAGCGAATGCGCACGGTCTCTTCCGCATCCAACACCTGGCGAATTACTGCCAATATCCTCATGTTGAGCCTAGTTCACTTTCTTATCGGTAGCGGCAGGAAATGCGCTCCAATATCTACAGTGTGTATCGCCCGGCTTCCGTCATCGCTGTCGCGATTTCCCGGCCGAGCGCAACCGTGTTTTCCGGCTCGTGCCTGGTGAACCGCCGGAGGATCGTCATTCGCGTGCGCAACATATCGCCTTCGGCCACTGCGCCAAGAACATGTTCTCCGGCTGTCTCCAATATTCGAAAGGAACGGGCCGCGTAGTACTTCGTCATCAGGACAGCCAACGGGCCGCGCCTTTGCATCTTCTCCGTGCGCAGAATAGCGGACTCAAGCACCAAAACTTCCATGATCATGTCGGCGAGCGCGCCCATGATTTCCTGCTCGTCCGCCAACCCGCTCCCGAATTTCTCAGATGCTGCGCCGGCGCAGAACAGACTCAGCTTTTTCGCATTCGCGAGAAGCAAATGCTGGTTGGAAAGTTCGCCGATACTTTCCTCGCGAGGAGTGGGACCAGCCATGATCTCGTCCATCACGCGCTGGATTGCAGGCAACAGGGCGAGGCGACCCTGCATGGCGCGCTTCATCATCCAGCCAGTAATGATCAGGCGATTGATCTCATTGGTACCTTCGAAGATTCTGTTGATGCGCGAGTCTCGATACGCGCGCTCGGCGGAGTACTCCTCGACATATCCATAGCCCCCGTGCAACTGCAACATCTGGTCGACGACGCGCTCCAGCATCTCCGAGCACCACACTTTCAGAATGGAACACTCAACGGCATACTCTTCGATGTGCTTCTGGATCTCCGCGGCGTTGTTCGCCGCAGTCTTGTCGAGGTCCGTCAGCGAGGCATCGATCGCTCCAATGACACGATAGACGAGCGATTCGCCTGCAAAGATTCCAGCCGCGCTGTCGGCAATCATCTGCTGCACCAATCCAAATGAGGTGATCGGCTTGGAGAAGGCGATACGTTCCCTGGCATAGCGAATGCCGCTTCGAAAGGCATATTTTGCGCCGCCAATCGCCGCTGCTCCCAGCTTGTATCGGCCCACATTCAAGATGTTGAAGGCGATGTGATGGCCTTTGCCGGCTTCGCCCAATAGATTTTCTGCGGGCACATGGCAGTCTGTCAGGATCAACGGGCAAGTAGAGGAACCGCGGATGCCCAGCTTGTGTTCTTCCGGGCCGATGGTGAATCCAGGGGTGTCAGATTCAATCAGGAAAGCGGCAAACTTCTCGCCATCAATTTTTGCGAACACAGTAAACAGGTTCGCGATGCCGGCATTGGAAATCCACATCTTCTCCCCGTCTAGCACGTAGTGCTTCCCATCGGCTGCAAGCGTAGCCCGAGTGCGGATGTTCATTGCGTCGGAACCGGAGGATGCCTCCGACAGTGCGTAGGCCGCGACCCATTCGCCAGAGGCTAGCTTGGCCAAATATTTTTCCTTCTGCTGCCGGGTGCCATACCAGATGAGAGGCAGCGTACCGATGCCGACATGGGCGCTAAAAGCTACGGAGAAACTGCCGCAGATTGCAATGTTTTCCGCAATCAGCGCGGACGTCACCTTGTCCATATCGAGGCCACCGTATTCCTCAGGAACATCAATCGCCATCAGGCCCAGGTCGCCCGCTTTTCTGAGTAGACCTTTCATAACGCTGAAGTCTTTTGCTTCGATGGCGGCAATTTGCGGCTGCACTTGTTTTTCGGCGAACTCTATCGTGGTGCGCTCTATCTGCCTTTGAACATCCGAAAGATCTTCGAGTGTGAAAATATCTCCAGGAGCAAGATCTTCGATCAAGAAACTTCCGCCGGTGACGTGCCGTGTCTTCTCTGTCGTTGATTTGCTCATGCAATTCTCCCGTGCAATGAACACCGCTGCACGTTGCGCTCCTCAAGCTTGAAGATTTTCAAAAATTCCCGCCGCGCCCATTCCACCACCGACGCACATCGTTACCAACCCATACTTTCCGTTGCGTCTCTTCAATTCGCGCAGGATTGTGGCGGTCAGCTTCGCGCCTGTGCAACCCAGGGGATGACCCAGTGCAATCGCTCCGCCATTCACATTGACACGCGACGAATCCATCTCGAGCAGCTTGATGACCGCCAGCGACTGCGCGGCAAAAGCCTCGTTCAACTCAATCACATCCATTTGATCCAGAGTAAGCCCCGCGAGCTTCAACGCCTTGGGAATCGCGTAGACAGGCCCCACTCCCATTTCTTCGGGAAGGCATCCGGAATAGGCAAAGGCTACGAAGCGTGCAAGCGGCTTGAGCCCCAGAGAAATCGCCACATCTTCAGAGACCACGACTGCAGCGGCGGCGCCATCGGAAGTCTGAGAAGAATTTCCCGCCGTCACAATTCCATTGGTATGAAAAACGGGTCGCAGTTTTGAAAGAGCCTCAGAGGATGTGTCGGGGCGAGGACCTTCATCGACTCGGAATTCCGAGTCTTTGCGCGTGGGCTTGCCGACGCCGTTTGGTACTGAAACGGTCACCTGCACGGACACAATTTCATCCTGAAACTTTCCCGCCTCGATTGCAGCGAGCGCCTTCCGATGGCTTGCGAGCGCAAACTGGTCCGACTCTTCCCGCGAGATTCCATATCGCTTGGCCAGCCGTTCGGCGGTCAGCCCCATCGACATA
Organism: Acidobacteriota bacterium; assembly: GCA_021802085.1. Classification (GTDB taxonomy): domain Bacteria; phylum Acidobacteriota; class Terriglobia; order Terriglobales; family Acidobacteriaceae; genus JAKAAZ01. The sequence goes on along the minus strand of JAKAAZ010000101.1, from coordinate 7,769 downwards.
TAGGAGTCGGGATAATGATCGACCAGCCACGGGTTCAAAGAAATTTTGTTGCCGCCCATGGGAATGAACGACATGGACTCGGCGCCGCCAGCGACGATCACATCAGCAGAACCGCCGCGAATTCTTTCGGCGGCAAGAGCGATGGATTGCAATCCGGAGGCGCAGTAGCGGTTGATGGTCATCGCGGCCGCCTCCACCGGAAGAGCGGCGCGCAGAGAAATAATGCGGGCCAGGTTCATGCCTTGCTCGGCCTCCGGCATCGCGCAGCCAATGATGACGTCCTCAATCCGTTTCACATCGAGTTCAGGCACGCGATCCAAAGCTTCGCGAACAGCGGCTGCTCCAAGATCGTCCGGGCGCGTAGATCGCAGGGCACCGTTGGGAGCTTTCCCAACCGCTGTCCGTACGGCGCTGACGATGAATGCATCCTTCATGCCTGGCTCCCGTCGATCCGATCTAGTTCCGCAGCGGCTTGCCGGTTTTTAACGTGGCCGCGATGCGTTCCGCAGTCTTGCGTTCTCCGCAGAGCGACAAAAATGCCTCGCGCTCCAAATCCAGCAGATATTGTTCGTTGACCTGTGTGCCCGGTGTGACCGGACCTCCGCACAATACATTTGCCACGAGACGTGCAATCTTCACGTCATGATCGCTGATAAATTCAGCTTCTCGCATCATGTGGATACCGAGCTTTAGATTCGCAAGAATATTTTCTCCAGGTACGGAGATATCGGCGCGCGGCAGCCGCGGCACATACCCCGTATCCGCCAGTCGCACGGCTTCCGATTTTGCGTCGAGAAGAAGTCGCTCGCGGTTCATCGTAATTCCATCGGACTCGCGCATGAGATGAAGCGCGCGTGCCTCCACTGCGGAACTGGAAACTTTGGCCATGGCGATAGTCTCGAAGACATTTCTGACGGCATCGTTCATTTCTACGGAGTCGCTGCGGGGGCTCATTCGGATCGCATTGGCAGCGGCGATGGCGCGCAGTGTCATTTCTTTGCAGCCTCCGCCAGCGGGCAGAAGACCCACGCTAGTTTCAACTAAACCCATGTAGAGTTCGATGTGCGATTGGCGGCTGGCAGCGTGCAACGCAACCTCGGCGCCGCCGCCCAGGCACATTCCAAACGGAGCCGCCACGACCGGGCGAGAGCAGAACCGAATCGCCTGCGTCATCGCCTGGAATTCGCGAACATTCCTGTCAATCTCTTCCCATTCCTCATCCTGGATGGCCAGCAGCACCTGCATCAGGTTCGCGCCGACTGAGAAGTTGAGCGCATCGCTAGTCACAACGAAGCCTTTAAAATTCCGGATCGCATCGCCGGTGGGGCGCAGCGTGCGCTGCACAAACTTCACGATGTCTTCGCCCAGCGTATTCATTTTCGAGTGGAATTCGATGCATGCAATCCCATCGCCGAGATCAATTAAGGATGCGCCCGTATTTTTCGCGACGACGCCGTTTGCCCGCTTGATCCTTGCCAGAGTCATCATGCCGGGCGCTTCAACCACGGGCCGATACGCGCTCGATGGAACATCGAAAAACTCCGCGCCCTGGTTTCGGTACCAGGAGGTGATGCCAGCAGCAAGCATGGTTTCCGCGGTCTTCGGAATCGCCTGGCCGCGAGCGCGCATCTTTTCCACGGTTTCGACGAAGCCTGCAGCATCCCACATCTCAAACGGTCCCAGTTCCCAGTTGAACCCTGCCTTCATGGCGCGATCGATTTCGACAACCGTATCGGCCACTTCACCGATGCGGTTGGTTGCGTAGGCCCATAGCTCCGGCAGGATCTGCCAGTAAAAGCGTGCCGCTTTTTCACGGTCCGGATTGCCGGCGAGCAGCGTGCGAATCCGCGCCGCTGCGGATTCATTGTTCTTTGCCATTTCCAGTTCGATGAGCTTCGCGCGCTCGGCAGACCGGTATTCCAACGTGTTCAAGTCGAGGACACAACGCGATTCCTTGCCATCTGCACCACGTTCTTTCTTATAAAAGCCCTGGCCAGCTTTATCTCCGAGCCATTTACGTTCGAGCATCTGTTCGAGTGCTGCTGGAAGCAGTACGTCCGCGCGCTCATCGCTCGCATTCGCGGCGAAATTGCGGGCAACGCTCACCAGAACGTCGATGCCGACCATGTCCGCGAGCCGGAATGTACCGGTCTTCGGCCAGCCAATCGCCGTGCCCGTCAGCGCGTCCACTTCTTCGATACTCAATCCAAATTCCAGCATGGTGCGAAACGTGTTCAGCAGAACAAATGTGCCGATGCGGTTGGCAACGAAATTTGGAGTGTCGTGGGCGAGAACAACTACTTTACCCAGATGGGACTGAACGAAATTTGCAACAGACTCGACTGCCTCTGGGTCCGATTCTGGCGTGGCAATGATTTCGACAAGCCGCATGTAGCGCGGCGGGTTGAAAAAATGTGTCCCAAACCAGCGGCGGCGGAACGATTCGGGCATATCTTCGGCGATCAGTCCAACCGGCAATCCGCTGGTGTTGGTCGTTACGATCGCACCGTCTCGAAGATGGGGAATCACGTTGCCGAGCAGCGCGCGTTTGATGGCCAGATCTTCCGCCACTGCTTCAACGATCCAGTCGGAGGTTTTCAGCTTGTCTAAATCGTCTTCAAAGTTTCCAACCACGATATTGGACGCCAACTCTGGATCGACAAATGCCGGAGGCTTGGATTTTTTCAGGGTCTCCAGTGATTGCGCCGCCAGACGATTTCGCACGGATTCGCCGGGCGAAACAACATCAAGAAGCAGAACGGGAAAACCTGCATTGGCGATGTGCGCTGCGATGCGCGAACCCATGGTTCCCGCGCCCAGAACTGCAACCCGGCGGATTGGATAATTTGCGTCTGCGGACGACATATCACCTTTGTACAGGAGACGGTCTGTATCAAGAGTAACAGCGGCGAAAGAACTTTACTTGGGCCGCTCCATATCAAATCTATCGCGCGTGCGCATGTAGGTGAAACCCGCCATACGGCCAATGGCGTGGAGCTTGTCGGGGCCGATGCGGAAATTGTTCAGTAAGGACTTTCGCACATGAAAGCGCAGCACCTCACCCAGGACCAGTTTGCCCCCCAGCGGCCCCGCGCTGACGTGGACAACTCGCTGCAAGCGGCACTTCATCTGCACATGCGATTCCGCCACGCACAAAGGGCGAACCAGATCACTGGCGAGCGGCGTCAGACCAGAGACCCGAAATTCATCCACCTCCGGCGGCAGCTCTGCTGAACATGCGTTCAATTGAGTAGCAAATTCTTCTGAAACGATATTGACCACAAACTCGCGTGTAGCAATGATGTTGCACAATGTATCTTTCGTCGGCTGAAGACTGGTCCCAGTAGCTCCTTGCATCATAGGACAAAAACAGGCGATAGGCGGATTGGCGCTGGCGACCGAAAAAAGCTGAAAGGGGCAAGATTGCGTACGCCCTCCGCATCCATCGAAGAAACGAACGCGATGGGGCGCGGAACCACGGCCCCAACCAAGCAGCTTGTATATATCTTGCGGATTCTGCAGCGATGGATCCAACGTGGTCATTTCGCCGGTGGTGGCCTCTTTCATCCGACAGGCTCCAGCTTTGCAGCTTCTTTTGCGCCCCAACTGGCCCAGTAGTCCGCCCACTCGACCTTTTCTCCCTCAGGTAGTACTTGTATCGGATAAAAACCTTTGCGTCCATGCTCCTTTTCAAAGGTACCTTCGGGCAATCCGACATGGGCCTGAGTGGCTGTCTTCCCTTTTTTCAGCGGATACATTCGCAATCCTCCTTTACAGAAACCCTCCAGCAACTGGGATGTTACGGGCGCACCACACGATTACGCAGCACGCCGATTTTTTCGATTTCCAATTCGATCACATCGCCAATTTGACCCGCCATTGCCGTTCGACATCACCTTCGACATCAGCGCGGAGTACTCCGTCGAAATGTCCGTGTCGTCGAAACTCTGAAACACCTCAAACTGGGCCGGGAAGCATCCGCGAAGTAATCCGGAAGCCGGACTGCGCCAGTTACAAGGCTGGGTCGCTCAGCATAGGTTGGACGAGTTGGTCGAGTTACAAAAAGAAAGTAACTGCCTGCGAATGGAATGTATGCCGGCGGCCATCGAGCAGTCTCTGGAACTGGCAGGGTGCTATGCGCTGACCACCGATGTAACTCCGGCAAAGCTGGACGCCGAGCAGGTGCATACGAGTTACATGGCGCTGGAGAAAGTGGAGCGGGACTTTCGCGCCATCAAGACCGGGCTGCTGAAAGTGCGTCCGATTTTTGTGCGCAAGGGAGGACGCACCCGCGGCCATGTCTTCTGTTGCATGTTGGCGTTGAAGCTCGCCCGGGGGATGGAGCGGCGGCTGCGCGCGGCCTTTGGCATGACGGAGACCAACCCAGATGCGATTATGCTGCCGGATGCGCTGGCCGGTGGAGGGCGAAAACATCGTGACCAAACTGCCCCTGCCCGACCAGAGCCAGCAGGAAATTCTGGCGGCACTCGGCATCCACCTGCCAGCGATGTAGTCAGGCACTCGTTCCCGCCCAGGGAGCGACAACTCATATCTCCAATCAACCACTTGTCAGCACTTTTACGCCCTTTCCCCGCAGGAAGATCCGTCTGGTAGTAGATTTACCATATCCCACCACGATTGACGCGGTACAGGATGCGGATTGGCCAAATGTATTTGTGTAGAAAAGATTCACAGAATCTCAAACTCTTTGAGAGACAATTAGGTGTATTCTTCACGGGCAGGGGAGGAACTGCGTGCCGCGCATCCATTACCAGCAGCAACTTGCGCAATTGAAAGACAAATTACTGGCCATGGCCGCGCTGGCGCAGCAGACCATGGATTGCGCCATGGACGGCTATCTGAAGGCCGATCTTGTCCTGTTACATCACGTACTGGAAAATGAAACGGCCATCAATGCCACGGAGCGTTCCGTCGATGAGATGGCGTACGACCTGATGGCGATGGAGCAGCCCATGGCCATTGACCTGCGCTTCTTGCTGGCCGTGATTAAAATCAATGGCGATCTGGAGCGGATCGGCGATCAGTCGGTCAACATCGCCGAGCGGGCCGCGGAGCTGCTGCAAATGCCCCACGCGGATCTGTCCGTGGATATGCACCAGATGGGCGAACTGACGGAGCGCATGATCCGCTTCGCGCTGCAGGCCCTGCTGGACGGAGATGTGGCCATGGCAACGTCTGTTCTCGCCATGGACGATGACGTCGATCAGATGAACCGTGACGTCCACCAGGCGATGATACTCGCCATCCAGCAGCATCCGGAATGGACAGAGCAGGCGCTGAACACGATTATTATTTCGCGCAACCTGGAGCGGATCGGCGACCACGCTACCAATATTGCGGAAGATGTCATCTTTTGGGTTCACGGCGCGGACGTGCGACACCAGTTGAATCTTGCCACCGACTGACGGTGCCGCTGGTTGGCAGCAATGTGACGCCGAACCATTCCGTCCGCAACTATACGCAGCGTCATAATTAAATGCGCATAAATAGCAGATAAAGTTGCGATTTATCGCGTGTATTCGGACTGAATCATGTGCAATTATTTATGTCGTTGAATATAGTTTCCTCGAATTTCATCTGTTATAACAAGCATAGTGAGCGCCCGCAATAGTCAGTCAGAAAACCTCCCGATGACTGCGCCGAAGCAATCGCGAACGCGCGCAGCCAGTCAGGGAACACGCACTACAGCCGGCGGCCAGGCATCTCCAGGCCAGTTGCAAAAAGAAATCCGCCAGACGAAATCCTTCGCCAGTATTCATGCGGAGGCATTCCTGAACATCGTGCGCACCGCGGACCAGACGCAACATTTGCTGCACATGCAATTGAAGCCCTATGGAATTACCGAGACGCAATACAATTCCCTGCGGATATTGCGCGGGGCTGGAAAGCAGGGCCTATCCTGCGCGGAGATAGGGGAACGGCTGATCAGCCAGGACCCCGACATCACACGGCTGCTGGGACGCCTGGAGCGGCAAGGGTTGGTGCGGAGGGAACGCGGCGCGAAAGATCGCCGCGTGGTGATGACGAAGATTACTGCTTCTGGATTGGAGCGGCTGAAGGAACTTGACCCAGTGGTCACGAGCACCGTGCATGCGCTACTAGATCATCTTTCCGAGGACGAACTGGGAAAGATGATCGGTTTATTGGAACGAGCACGATCGAGACCCACATCCTCAGCCTAGTGCCATTCGCTCTCGCTTACGGCGGTATCGTGAGGGGTTCCCTGCTCCAGTTCAAGGACGAATGCGGCCGATGTTGATCTCCTGGACCGTGGCTTTGCCCGGAGCCGGGTTGGCGGCCGGCTGTTTCAATAGCTGATGGTGCAGGCAATAAAGCGCCAATTCCAGTCGATCCGAGACCCCAAGCTTGTCGTAAATCTTGCGCAGGTAGTTTTTCACCACCTGTTCCGTTGTGCCGATTTTGTACGCGATTTCCTTGTTGCGCATTCCCTGAGTCACGCAGCCGATGATGGAAAGCTCCTTGGGGGAAAGACGCGGCTGCAGTCGTGGATTGGTTAACGTGCTGGCCTCCGCCCGGTAGGCATCGATGACCCAGCTGACCGACTGATTGTCGATCCATGTCTCGCCTTCGGCGATCTTGCGGACGCAGCGAATCAGCAGGTCGGGCGAGATGGAACGCGAGATGACGCCGCGAACGCCGCGACGGTAGAGATCGACGATAAAGCCCTCGCTGTTCTCGCTGACCTGGACGACCAGCTTCGCGTTGGGGGCGCGACGCAGCAAATCCGGAATCGCTTCCGCCTGACCGGAAATCATGCCTCCGTCCAGCAAAACAATATCAGAGGGAAAGCGTTCCAGCGCAGCCAGCAGGCCGGGATAGTTCTCCGCCTGCGCCACGACGCGCATATCATCTTCGACTGCGAAAATCTTGCGGATTCCCACGCGGTAGATGGCTTGGGAGTCCGCCAAAATGATGCGTATCCCGGAGGACTCGTCGGGAACTCCAGGCGAGCTCTGCTCCGGACCCGTAACGGGCTTGGATTCTGAGTTTGGCTCGGAGCCAAAAAGCGAATTCGGTTTTTTCTTGTTAGCGTCGGCAGAAAAACCAGGCATACGTGCCTCAGGAAAGCATTTCGTAGCTATCGATTATAGTGGCAACTTCCACCCGTGCCGGGCCTCTTCTGAAAGAACGAATCACCCGTCCACAGCAATGTACGCGTACATCGTCGGGTGTTCCCAGAGCAGCCGAAGGCATGATCATTTCAACTTCAATGGCACTGCCCGCCTCCAATATGCGGGAAAATGCGAATAGCAAACCGCTGGCGGAAACATTGATGGTCTCCGCGTCCTCTTCACCCTTATCCGTTTGAATCCTGACCTTCATCCGCACAGGAAAACGAACCGAATTCCGGAGCTCTGTCAATGAACCAGAGTGCGCGTTCTTCTGGACCGATTCATCCACGGGGACGGACTCCAACCTGAATTTCTCAGAGCCGACAGTGCCCGCTCTACAAGTCGTTTCTGTGAATTCAGCTTCAGGATACACGGTAAAGTCACATTTGCCCAGTTACTCTTAAGAGTCACTAAGGTAATAAAATGGTTCTCAGCAGATAGGCAACTTTGTGGATTTTATCAATGAAGAGACCCGCAAGGTGCAATCCGGCTCATCTAGATGGAAGTGCTTTGCCAGAAATGATTTAGGGGCCCTCTTCCCTGTCCAAGCGGATAGGCGTGTCGAAGAGCGCCAGTAACGTACTCTTTGGTAGCCTTCACGGCGGCCAAAGCATC
>JAKAAZ010000100.1 GCA_021802085.1 Acidobacteriota bacterium | reverse complement strand
GCGGAAATAAAAGAGTCTGGTTGACCGTGTCAGAAATGAAGTTCTGGCCCATGAATTAAAACTAAAACAAAACGCCCCACCCCTGCTGTAGACTCCGTCACCAATCTATGCCCGACACACTCCTAGCGCAATATCTGGGTGGGATATAAACAAGCACGCGTCGCAATAACAATGAAAATGCTCTGGGAGGAACACTAAGGAAGCTCTGATTAAGCCTGTCTTGTATCAGGGCACGACTTCAGTCGTGCCGTACATGGCTGAAAATCGATAGGGCTTTAGCCGCTGCAGGACTTCCTTAATCAAAGCTTTCCTTGTAAATTCATTCAACGAAGCCAGCTTCCAACGTCGCAACCGCCAATCCCTCGCTAGGAGTGTGTCGCTCATAAGAGTTGGAAATTTGATAAACCACATAGAATCAATAACCTACCAAACGTGGTAGATTTGGTGAATTGTTGATTCTAAACGACGAAAAATCTATGCCCGACAGGCTCCTAGAATAGGGAAGGGCAAGCTCGGACTGACCCAGCCAATCCGAATTCAGGATTCCCGTTTCTCGGCGTCCGCATGACGCCTCCATTCTTCCTATGACTATCCATACCAGGAACGTTCCTCCGTTCGGCGCAACGCGTCAGTTTCCCCACGCCATGCTGCGCGAGATATTCGAGCAGCCGCAGGCCCTCGCCGACACGCTCGCCTATTACACCCGCGATGGCAGCCTGGCGCGAGAGCCCATGCTGGCTGCCCACAGCGCGCTGCTTGGTCATGAACGCATTGTCGTAGCGGCGAGCGGTTCCAGCCGCCACGCCGGCCTCGCCGGAGAAATCATGCTGGAAGATATCGCCGGCCTCGCCGTCGATGTCGAGTATTCGAGCGAGTATTGCTATCGTTCGACCCACACGCTGCACAATCCGGCGGTTATCGTCATTTCGCAGTCCGGCGAGACCGCCGACACGCTGGCCGCTTTGCGCGAGGCGCGCTCGCGTGGACTGCAAACCGCGGCCATCACCAACCGCGATGACTCCTCCATGGCAACAGAAGCGCAGGCCAGCCTGCCGGTTTGTGCCGGCCCCGAACAAGCGATCCCCGCCACCAAGAGTTTTACCGGGCAACTGCTCGTTCTCTATTTGCTTTCGCTCTCGCTCGCTCATCAGCGCGGCCGCATCACGCGGAACGTCGCCGATTCCATGTGCGGCGAAGCGTGGGCGCTTCCCGATTCGATCGCCAAAACATTGCCCGCATGGGAGCAGCAGGTCCACGACCTTGCAGCGAGCTATCGCGAGGCCACGGCCTTCCTGTTCCTGGGCCGCGGCATTCACTACGCCATTGCGCGGGAGGGAGCGCTCAAGCTGAAGGAATCGTCCTACACCCATGCCGAGGGCTATCCGGCCGGCGAACTGAAACATGGACCGAATGCCCTGGTCGGGCCGGAGACTCCGCTGGTCGTGGTGGCAACGCACGATCCCAACGACCGCGATTCGCTGCTGCGCTACTCCAAAGTGGTACAGCTCTTAAAAGATATGCGCCAGCAGGACGCGCTCGTCTTTGCTATTGCGAATGAGGGCGACAGGGAAGTCCCGCAATTCAGCCAGCACTGCGTATTCATTCCACAATGCAGTGAATATCTGCTGCCCATCTGCGAGGTCATTCCGCTCCAGCTCTTCGCGTATCAGATCGCGATACTCCATGGCCGCAACGTCGACCATCCCCGCAATCTGGTGAAGGCTGTCGTCCAGGAATAGACCACGCCCGCCGCTCAGTGCATCGGATGCGGGTGGGGGACCACGGTGATTGTGATTTCCGAAGGATACGCGGTGGAGTGATGCACCTCATTGTGGGCCACTACTCCTTTCACCTCATCGTAGTTATTTCCGCCCGTGTTCAGGTTCCGATCGAAGCGCGGAAAGTTGCTGCTCGATACCTCGATGCGCAGTGAATGACCGGCGGCGATATAGTCGCTGGTCTGCATGGGCTGAAATGTCACCTTGTATATTTTGCCCGGTTCCATCCACGCCAGCGGCTTGTCGTACCCATTGCGATAGCGCATCCTCTGAATGTTTTCGTCCAGGTTGTAGGCAGGCCCATTCGGGTCCACATCGACCACCTTCACCGTAAAATCCGTGTCTTTCGCGTCCGAGGAAACATACAACGTAACCTGGATTGGCCCGCTGATTTCAATCCCTTGCTGGAACGGGGCCGAGGTGTAGACCAGAATGTCGCGCCGCGTTTCCATCTGGCGCTGGTCGACAGCACCGGGCTCGTCAGCGCTCCCTTCGCAGCAAACATTTCCGCCGTGCGACGGCACGGGATTCATGGGATCGTAGGTAAAACGGTCTCCATGGTCGCGAGTCGGCGGGACCACGGACAACGATCCGTCTCCGTAAAGACTGTTGGCTGCATCGGTGCTGGAAAGATAAAACCTCATCGGCTGTGCGCCTTCTGGCGGCCAGGTGCTGGATGTCTCCCATCGATTCTCCCCCATCACGTAATAGCGGACCTTCGGCATCGTTTCGAGGATGTGGTTGTTCTCGCCCTTCAGAAAATGGTCGAACCAGCCGTAGGTGAGCGCGTCGACATCGAGTCGCGCGTCGCCCATGTCCCGCTCTCCAACCACGGTGTGTTCGGTGGCCCGTGTATAGCCGCAATGGCCGGTCGGCGCAATCACCGCATACTGCTCGTTGGCAATCTCCGGGCGGGCTGTTTTGCGCACGAAATTGTAAGCCTCCAGGTTTGGCCCGATCGATACGTCGTACCAGGACATGAACCACAATCCCGGCACATTGATCTTCATGCTGTCGTTCCACAGACCGCCCTTATACCACGCAGGATCGTTGGGCGCGCGCTCGATCATGGCCCCGCCGGTGGCCACTGGCATGGGATCGGCAAAGATTCCTCTTGGCCCTTGTACGGCCTTGATAATGTCCATTTCAGGCAGATGCCAGAGCGCCTTGGACCAGTCCACGGACGGGAAATGCGGCGCGAGATCGAATGCCCGTGACGCGCGGACCAGCTCCGCCTGGGATGTATTCGGCGGGAACATTGGCCTAACCTGGTTCTGCACTCCATACAGCCAGTCGATAAAAAGCATCTGGACCGCGCCGCCGCGGAACCAGTTGCCCTGCTCGTAATAGGGGCCCACGCGGCCCACACCCGCGCCGAATCCTTCGGGAATAAACGCCGCGTCCGCGGGGTTTCCCATCGCAGTCACGGCCAACTGCCATTCCGCCGTCGAGGAGCATCCGATGGTGCCCACCTTGCCATTCGACCACGGCTGTGCCGCGATCCATGAGAATTCGTCGTACCCGTCGCTGAGAGGCGGCCCCAGAATGTCGTAATTTCCTTCAGAGAAAAATTGGCCGCGCTCGTTGATCTCCACATAGGCATAGCCGCGCTTCACGGCATTCAGTTCCGCTCCCATGTTGCGCGGCGCGCCCAGCGCGATGTCCCAATAATTGAAGTTGTAGGGTGTGCGAACAAATATGGCGCCGTACTTCTTGGACTCATCTTTTGGGCGATAGATGTCGGCCGCCATGCGTTTCCCATCGCGCATCGGAATCATGACCTTGCGGTCGATGATCGCCACCGACTCCAGCTCTTTTTCGATCGCATTGTTCTTGGCGATCTGTACCTGTACGGAGTCGCCTCCCCTTTGCGCAAACATCCTCGGAGCAATGCAAATGGTTGACAGAAGAACCGCGGTCACCCAAGGGCGAGTAATTGTCGTTCGCATTTTGAATTCTCCACGATGGGCATTCGCAAACACCCATCGAGCATGGTAATCCCGGAAACGGTCTTTTGTACGCTTTTGCTGCATAGGCCGCCATCGTCTGCTCGCGCCCCGCGGATCGCTGCTATGCCTCGTCCGGCGGCAGTTCGAAATTGATCAGGTTCTTGCGGAATCCGTGCGTTTTCCATGCGCCAAAGCTGATGCCGATCGCCATCCAGGTCACGCCTGCCAGGATTGCGGTGTGGCTCAGGTTCACCCACAGCAGCAGACAGATGCAGAATCCTGCGACTGGAGGAATAAAGTGAGTCAGCTTCTTCTCCTCTGCCCGAACAAAATAATGGATGAACGCCGCGGCATTCACGCCCATGAACGCGATCAAGGCGCCGAAATTCAGCATTTGCGCCCCCAGTCCGAAGCTCATGACGAATGCTCCAATCAGCGCAATCAGTCCGACAAAAATCACATTGTTGCGGGGCACATGCCGCTGCGGATCGACTTTGCCGAAAAATGACTTCGGCAGCGCCTCGCTGCGGCCCATCCCGTACAGCAGGCGGGCAGCGCCCAGCTGCGCCCCCATGGCGGAGCCGAAGTTCGCCACCAGCAGGGTCACTCCTACAATTGCCAACATGGGATGCCAGGCTCGCGCGGCCACGTGAACGAAGGCCGTATCGACATTTGGAAATGGCAGCCAGGCCGGCCAGATCAGCTGCGCGGCATACACCTCGAAGGCGGAAAGAATGCCAATTACCAGGCACGTCAGCACCGTCGCCAGCAGGATGTTGCGTCGCGGATTTTCCACCTCTTCCGACAATGTCGAAATGCCATCGAAGCCGATATAGGTCAGCACAGCGATGGAAGTGCCGCCCAGAATTGCCTTCGAGTTCCAGGTTTTTGGATCGTAAAAAGGTTGCAGGAAAAAAGCGGCCCCATCATGCGGGTGTCCAAAAATGTAGCGTGCCGCGACCACAAAAAATATCGCGATCACAACGCCCATCCCCGTGGCCAGGCCGGCATTCACGCGAGCAGAAGTCTTGACTCCCCGCACGTTGAGTTCGGTAAACAAAAGCACGAAGAAAATCACCCAGCCCCAATACGGGACCTGCGGGGCAAATACATGCGCCTGCTGGCTGCACCAGATGGTACAGATCAGAGGATTCAGCAGATAATCCATCACCATGCCCCAGCCCGTAATGTAGCCCAACGCCGGGTTGATCTCCTGGCCGACATACGTGAAAGCCGAACCCGCGCTCGGATACACGCGCGCCATGCGGCCATAACTGATGGCTGTAAACAGCATCGCCACCATGGCGATCAGTATGGTGGTGACCACATGGCCATGACTGCGGTCGCTGAGCACGCCGAACACGGACATGGGAGCGACAGGCTGCACCACGATCACGCCATACAGGATCAAGTCCCACAATGTGAGCGTGCGCCGCAGGCGAGCAGCGCCGGCAATCGGAGCGGTGCTGACGTTTTCCATGGATTGCCCTCGCGTCTTTCTGAACGGTTCGACCGCGGCTGAATTTCGTGAAGCTTATTGCTGAATTTTTGTCTCTGCTTTGGCCGGTCCCTTGGCCACCTGCGCCGGTGTCGGCAGTTGCGAGGTGTCCCAGCCTCCACCCAAAGAGCCTACCAATTCCACCGCGCCCATCATCTGCTCCACTTGCAGATCGGCCAGGGTCTGCTGATCGCCCAGCAACGTCGTCTGCAATATGACCACGTCGATATAGGGATCGACGCCAGTTTCATAGCGGCTGATTTCCAGATTCAGGGCATCTTGCGCGGAGGATACAGCCTGCCTTTGCTGCTGAATCTGTCGCGACAGGATGCTCACTTGGGCCAGATAATCCTCCACCTGCTGGAAGGCGGTCAACACGGTCTGGCGATAGTTGGCGAGGTCCGCATTGTAGATTGCGACATACTCATGCAGCGTTGGGTTCAGAGCGGCATTGAAGAGTGGCACGGAGATGGAGGGTCCGACCGACCAGAAGCGGCTGGGCCAGTCGAGCAGGTGGGAAAACGCCGAGCTTTGCGTGCCTCCATTGGCGGAGAGAATCAGGTTGGGATAGAACGCGGAATAGGCCACGCCGATTTCAGCATTCGCCGCGGCCATGGTGCGTTCCGCCGCCGCGACGTCTGGGCGGCGCTCCAGCAACTGCGACGGTATCCCAATCGGGATTGGCGGCGGAGCGACAGTGAGAGGCCGGACGGGGATCGAGAAATTGGATGCCTGTTTGCCCACCAGGACCGCGATCGCGTGCTCATATTGCGCCCGCAGGATGCCAAGGTTGGTGGCCGCGGATTCGGCGCTCTGCAGTGTGCTTTGCGCCTCCACTACGGAAACCCTGTCGTCCACTCCCGTTTCATACAGGCTTTGCGTCAACGCAAGTGTTTTCCTGTCCGCTTCCACCGTCTCGGCATATAGACGGACCAGCGCGTCCTGCCCGCGGATTTCAAAGAAATACTCAGCCAGTGCGACCTGTTCGCTTAACCGCTCATTCTCAAGATCGGCTGCGCTCACCTGCGCGTTGTATTCAGCCGCATGTACGGTATTCCGCACTCTGCCCCACACGTCCGGCGCCCAGGAGACGTTTGCGGGAAGCTGATAGAGCGTGAATAGCTTCCCGACGTTGGCAGTTGTGGAGTTCGTTAGGTTGCCCGAGGAGAGCGAGCGGGAAAAAGACGGTGTTCCCGTAGCGGTAGGAAAGTAGAGCGCCCGCGCTTCGCCGACCAGCGCCCGCGCTTCCATGAAATTCTCGAAGTATTGCTTGATGGTTTGATTGTTGATATTCAGCTGGTCCTCAAGCGCGTTCAATTCCGGCTCGTGGAATACTTCCCACCAGTTGCCGCGCAGCATCGCATCCTGCGGCTGCGCAGGCGTCCAGATGTCTGGATTCTGTTGCGGCGCGGGTGTCTCTTTATATGCCGTCGGCGCCTGCGTTTTCGGTGGGTGATACTTCGGCCCCACCGTGCAGCCGGCCAGTGCATAACTGAGGAGCGCCGCTCCCCAGACAGACAGCGTTCTGAAGCGGCGGTCCGCAGCCCTCGGTTGCCGGATCGTCGTCTTTTTCGGAATGGAGGTTCTCTTCATAAGGTGCTTCCTGCCTTGCTCGCTTCTCTCGGCACTGTCAAATTGCAATGCGTGCCGACCGCATTCTGAACTCTTCCATGCTCTATGTGGCTTCGCCCATCGCGTCATGCAGAGTGTCGCGCTGCTTTCCCATCGCTCGCAGCCGCAAACGATCCATATAGAGATAGATCACCGGAGTGGTATACAGCGTCAGCGCCTGACTGACAATCAATCCTCCGACGATGGTAATCCCCAGCGGCCGCCGCAACTCCGAGCCGGTGCCTGTGCCGAACGCCAGCGGCAATGCGCCGAACAAGGCCGCCATGGTCGTCATCAAAATCGGGCGGAAGCGCAGCATGCACGCTTCAAAGATCGCATCGGAGGTGTTCATGCCTCTCTCGCGCTCAGCCACCAGCGCAAAGTCGATCATCATAATAGCGTTCTTCTTCACGATGCCGATCAGCAGCACGATTCCAATAATCGAAATTACGTTCAAATCGATCTTGAACAGCATCAGCGCCAGCATCGCCCCTACGCTCGCCGATGGCAGCGTGGAGATGATCGTCAACGGATGCACCAGACTTTCATAGAGGATGCCGAGAACGATGTACACCGCCAGCAGCGCCGTGATCACCAGAATAGGCTCCGTCTTCAAAGACTGCTGATACGCCTCGAGCGTGCCGGCAAAGAAGCCGTGCAGGGTGGAAGGCGTGTTCAGCTTCCGCTGCATTTGGGCAATCATCCGCGTGGCATCGCTCAACGACAAGCCCGGCGCAAGATTGAACGACAGGGTCACCGATGGGAACAGCCCGGTATGGTTCACTTGCAGTGGCGTGGTGTTCGCTCGGGCGATGGCGACGGCGCTCAGCGGCGCGACGCCACGGATGTTGGCGGATGGATAGATGTAATTGAGCCCTTCTGGAGACTGCCAGAATTGGGGCGCTGCCTCCATTACTACGTAGTACTGGTTCAATTGCGTATAGATAAGCGATACCTCGGACTGGCCAAATGCGCCGTACAGGCTGGAATCCAGTGACTGGGAAGTGAGGCCGAGTCTGGCCGCGGTGGCGCGGTCATAGGTGACATATTCCTCCAGGCCTCCATTTTGCTGGTCCGTGTTCACGTCCTGAAAGCCCGGAAGCTCTTGCATGTTTGCCAGCAGAATGGGGCCCCATTTGGACAGGTCCGTCACGCTGTCCGATTGCAGCGTGTATTGATACAGGGCATTGCTCATGCGGCCCCCGATGCGCAAGTCCTGCGCAGCCTGTAGAAATGCGGAGGCGACGGGCAGCCGATTCAGCTTGGGCCGCAGACGGTTGATGATCTGTGCCGCGCCGATCTTGCGCACATCCAGCGGCTTCAGGGCGATGTAAATGAAACCGCCATTGCCGGAACGCACGAAAGCCATCACATTCGCCACCGCGGGATCGGCTTTGATCACATTCACCAACTGCTTCACAGAGTCGTCCATCACAGCAAACGACGCATCTTGCGGACCCTGTATGCCGCCGATGAGCGCTCCTGTGTCCTGCTGCGGGAAAAATCCCTTGGGAATTTTGATCACCACCGCCACATTCAGCGCGACGACCAACAGAAGCACGATCAGGGTTAGAAACGGATTGTCCAGCACCCAGGTGAGCGAGTGCCGATAGATCGCCAGCATTCCGTCGAAGACCTTTTCACTCGCCCGGTACACATTTCCATGCTTCTCCTTTGCGGGCTCTTTCAAAATATAGGCGCACATCATGGGTGTAGTGGTCAGCGAGATGATCATCGAGATGAGAATGGCGGTCGACAGGGTGATGGCGAATTCGCGGAAAAGGCGGCCCACGATCCCGCCCATCAACAGGATTGGAATGAAGACCGCGATCAGCGACATGCTGATGGTGAATATCGTCGGCCCTATCTCCCGCGATCCCTGCAGCGCCGCGGCCAGAGGCGTCATCCCCGCTTCCAGATGGCGCGAAATGTTTTCCATCACTACGATGGCGTCGTCCACGACAAACCCGGTGGAAATAGTCAGCGCCATCAGCGACAGATTGTCCAGGCTGTACCCGAACAGATACATCACCGCGAAGGTGCCGATCAACGACACCGGAACGGCGACGCCTGGAATCAGCGTGGAGTGCCAGTTGCGCAGAAACACAAAGACCACCAGGATTACCAGGACGACCGAGACGACCAGCGTTTGCTCCACGTTGTTGATGGAGGCTTTGATCGTCGTCGTGCGGTCCAGCACCACCGTGGTGTCAATTCCTTGGGGCATCACGGCCCGCAGAAATGGCAGCTGACTGCGGATCAGCGCATTGGTCGTAATAATATTGGCGCCGGGCTGACGGTAGATGATGATCGTGACCGAAGGAATTCCATTCAGATACCCGGCATTGCGGATGTCCTGCGCGGCGTTTGCGACAGTGGCAACGTCGGACAACCGGACAGCCAGGCCGTTATGATAGCCCACGATGAGCGGCTTGTATTGGTCCGCTTTGGAAATCTGGTCGTTGTCTAAGATGTCCGCCGTCACCGCGCCGTCGGCAAGCTGCCCCTTCGCCAGGTCGGAGTTCTGCAGGCTCAAAATCGACTGAATATTGCCAAGCGTCAGTCCATAGCTGTTGAGCTGCGTGGGATTTACGTCCACGCGCACCGCCGGCAGCGAAGCTCCGCCCACCACCACCTGTCCGACCCCGGGAATCTGGGAGAGCTTTTGCTCCAGGATGGTCGACGCTTCGTCGTACATCTTTTCCTTGTCGTACTTGTTCGAGGTCAGTCCAATGATCATGATCGGCGCGTCGGCGGGATTGGTCAGGCGCCAGGTTGGATTGGACGGCAGGTTTGTCGGCAAATAGGTGCGCGCCGCATTGATCCCCGCCTGCACATCGCGGGCCGCGCCATTGATGTCCCGGCTCAGGTCGAATTGCAAGGTGACTTGGGTGGAGCCGAGCTGGCTGGAGGAAGTCATCTCGGTAATTCCGGCGATATGGCCGAACTGCCGCTCCAACGGAGTGGCGACGGACGATGCCATGATGCGGGCGCTCGCGCCCGGCAGCGATGCCTGGATCGAGATGGTGGGGAAGTCGATTTGCGGCAACGGTGAGACCGGCAGCACGGTGTACGCGATGGCCCCGGCAATCGCAATGGCAATCGTCAGTAGCGTGGTCGCTACCGGTCGTCGGATGAATGGTTCGGAGAAGTTCATGCCGGCTCCGTCGTCTGCGGCTCGTTGCCGGTCTTTGGCTGGCCCGAAGAGCGTGAAAATCTTTGCGCCAGATTGTCGAAGAAAACACAGATGACCCGCGTCGTGTACAGCGTCAGCACCTGGCTCAACAGCAGGCCGCCCACCATCGCAATTCCCAAAGGCCGCCGGATTTCCGACCCGTAGCCCCGGCCGAAGGCGAGAGGGATTCCCGCCAGCAGCGCCGCCATCGTGGTCATCATGATGGGACGGAAACGCAGCAGGCAGGCATCATAGATGGCGTCGGTTGCATTTTTCCCGTGTTGCCGCTCTCCTTCCAGCGCAAAGTCGACCATCATGATGCCGTTCTTCTTCACAATGCCGATCAGAAGAATGATTCCGATGATGGCAACCACGCTCAGGTCCTCATGAAACAAGATCAGCGCCAGCAGCGCGCCCACGCCCGCCGACGGCAGCGTGGAAAGAATGGTGATCGGATGAATAAAGCTTTCGTACAGCACCCCGAGCACGATATACACCGCCACCAGCGCAGCCAGAATCAGCAGCGCTTCATTCGAAAGCGAACCCTCGAATGCCGCCGCCGTTCCCTGAAAGGCCGCCTGCACGGTGACCGGCATATGCAGATTTTCCTGCACCTTTTCAATGGCGGTGATGGCGTCGCCAAGGGCCGCATTCGGCGCCAGATTGAATGAGACGGTCGCCGCCGGGAATTGCCCCTGATGGGTGATCGAGAGCGCCTCCGTGTCGTTGACAAAATGGCTGAATGCGCTCAAGGGAACAGCATTGTTCAGGACCGTGCTGGTGATCGTGTTGACTGAACTCGACCCGGGCGTACCGGTGCTCGGGGCGTTCAAGGCATTCGTGGGCGGGTTCAGTATTCCGGAGGATGGCGTGTAGAGCACCCCCGTCGTGGTCGCATTCGAGCCGGCCGATGCCGACGCCGACGATGCGAAGGTAGACACCGCTCCTGCCCCCGATGTACCCGTGGATGCTCCCGCCTGAAGGTAGATTTTGCTCAGCTTTTCCGGATCTTTCTGGAACTGCGGCTGCGCCTCCAGAATCACGTGGTACTGGTTCAGTTGCGTGTACATCGTGTTGATCTGCCGCTGCCCGAAGTTGTCATAGAGCGCGTTGTCGATTGTCGCCGGCGAGATCCCCAGTCGCGATGCTGTGACCCGGTCGATGGCCAGCGAGACCGCCAAGCCTCCAGTCTGCTGATCGGTGGCCACATCTTCCAGTTGTGGCAGTTGGTGCAGTTTTTCGACGAACTGGTCCGTCCACAAATTCAGCTCGTTCGAGTCCGGGTCCTCCAGCGTGTACTGGTATTGCGTGCGGCTCACCCGGTCGTCCACCGTGATGTCCTGTACCGGCTGCATGTACAGCTTGATGCCTTGCACATTTCCGAGCTTCGATGTCAGCCGCCGGATCACATCCGAAGCACTCAGGCTGCGCTCGGACAGCGGCTTCAGGTTGATCGACATGCGTCCGCTATTCAGCGTCGTGTTCGTGCCGTCGGCCCCGATAAACGAGGAAAGGCTCTCCACCGCCGGGTCCTGCAGCACAATCCTGGCCAGTTCCTGCTGCTTCTCCGCCATGGCGGAAAAGGAAACGGTTTGGGAAGCCTGCGAAATCCCCTGGATCACCCCGGTATCCTGCACCGGGAAAAATCCCTTGGGAATCATGATGTACAGAAATACCGTCAGGACCAGGGTTGCCAGCGCCACCAACAGCGTGATTGTCTGAAATCTCAGGACCACTTTCAGCGTTCGCCCGTAAAACGCGATCATGCGCTCGAAAACCCGCTCCGATGCCAGATAGAAGCGGCCCTCTTCGGATGGCGCATGGTGCCGCAGGATGCGCGAGCACATCATGGGAGTCAGAGTCAGTGAAACCGCGGCGGAGATGATGATGGTCACCGCCAGGGTGACCGCAAATTCC
>JAKAAZ010000099.1 GCA_021802085.1 Acidobacteriota bacterium | reverse complement strand
AGTGACTTGTCTCGATTACACGTTCTGTACATGGACCTGCGCGACGATATATTCGGAGGTGCGCCACGCCAGGGCCAAAATCGTCAGAGTAGGGTTCTTGTCCGACAGGCTGACGAATGGCGCTCCGTCGGTGACGAAAAGATTCTTGCAGTCCCAGGCCTGGCAGTGGGAGTTGAGCACACTGGTGTTCGGATCGTTGCCCATGCGCGCGCCGCCCACTTCGTGAAAACCCTGTCCACCCGCGGAAATTCCCCATTTTTGATCCGCCCCATAGGACTCAATGGCCTTGCCGCCCATCGTCGCTACAATCTGCTGAAACGTTTCCTGCATATGCCGGGCCATGTGAAGCTCTTCGTCGCTCCACTGGAAGTGGAATTTCAGGACGGGAATGCCCCACTTGTCCACGGCAATTTTGTCGATTTCGCAGTAGCTTTGCTGGTTGGGAATCATTTCTCCTCTCCCCTGAAGGCCGACGAGCGAGCCATACAGGCTGCGGCTTCGCTGTTTCAGGGCCAAGCCATAGCCGCCGCCCAGCAAGGTTTCGGATCCAGTCAACAATCCTGGAGCTGGCATGCCGCGTCGGCCGCCGCCAATTTCAACGTGGTAGCCGCGTGAAAATGGGAGTTTCCCCTGCAACTGTTGCTGGTAGTTCCACCACGGCATGAAGAGATGCATTCCACCGACGCCGTCTTCATTATGGGCAGGCAGATTCATCATCGATGGAATCCATCCGGTTACGTCGGACATGACGGAATCCATCAGATAGCGGCCTACCAGTCCGCTGGAATTGGCCAGGCCGTCGGGGAAGCGTGGACTGCGGGAGTTCAGCAACAGTCGCGTAGTTTCGCAGGCGCTTGCCGCCAGAACAATCACCTTCCCGCGCACCCGAACTTCCTCGCCGGATTTCTTGTCGATATAGGAAATGCCCGTGGCGCGTCCGTCAGGACCCGTCAGGACTTCCCGCGCCATCGCCCCGCAACGGATTTCAAGGTTCCCTGTGAGCTGCGCCGGATACAGCAGCACGTCCGGCGAGGAGAAGTTCGATCCCATCCGGCAGCCGCGATTGCACTGGGAAACATAGTGGCAGGCAGGACGATCATTGAGAGAGCGCGTGAGGACCGCCAGTCGAGAGGGGATGCAGGGAATCTTCAGGTCATTGCAGGCCTTTTGCACGAGAAGTTCGTAGCAACGGGGAGCCGGTGGCGGCTGAAATTTTCCATCTGGCAGGTTCTCCATCCCCTCGGGGGAGCCGAAGACGCCGATCAATTCTTCCGTCTTGTCGTAATACGGCGCGAGTTCCTCATAGGTAATGGGCCAGTCGAAGCCCTTGCCGTCGCGACTGTACGGTTTGAAGTCGTACGGGCCATTGCGCAGCGAGATGCGACCCCAGGCATTGGTACGTCCCCCCAACATGCGGGAGCGAAACCATTTCCAATCGGTTCCTGTAGCACAGGTGTAGGGTTCGCCCTCGACATTGTAGCCTCCGACGACGGCTTCAAATCCTCCGGGGCCGAACGGAGTTTTGGAGGCGCCCCGGTGCGGTGCATCGTAGCCCCACTCCAGCCATTTGGAGTCCTTGGCCGTGTTATACCAGTCCCCGGCTTCCAGCATCACGCATTTGGCTCCGGCGCGCGTCAGGGTATATGCAGCCATGCCGCCGCCGGCTCCAGAGCCAACAATGATGGCGTCATACATGTCGCCGCTGAGAATGGACTGCATCATTTCGGGGAGTCTCCAGTGACGGTCAAAGTTGTTTGCTGATTCAGAGCGACGAGATGAATTTGCTTAACATTGTTGCCTTCGCGATCGAAGGTGATGGTTCCTGAGACTCCGGGAAAATCTCGTACCATCGCCAAATGGTCGCGCACGCGAGCGCGATTCGGGCCGGCGGCACGCAACGCGCGCACCGTCAGGCAGACGGCATCGTAGGCTTCGGCGGCGGCGGCGCTGGGAGAGCTTCCCGTTTGTTGGAGATAACGGCTGACAAAACTCTCTCTCTCGGCCACGTTCCGTCCGTCCGCTACAACCGTCCAGGTGCCAACTGACGTCGGAGTGATCCCAGCCTGCCCGGAAAAGGCCAATCCGGAACCTGCCTGGGCCGCCTGCTGCGATAGATAGACAGGCGTGTGAATGCCGTCATTCTGGAGGGATGACAACACATTTTCTGCGATGTCCGCTCGCGTCCAGAGAACAATTGCCTGCGGAGGTTTCATGTGAATCCGCGCCAGGACAGATGCGAAAGCCGGATGGAGAGGATCGAGAACAAGCTCATCGGGAGCAGGCGCGCCCATCGAGCGGGCAGCCTCTTTCATCGCCGCGTTGCCACCCCGTCCGTCGTGGTCCGCATCGGAAATCAACAGAACACTCTTCAGGCCGCGTTTGCGGTAGAGGTTGTGGGCCATGATTTGCGCCTGAAGGTCATCGCTTGGGCCAAGCCGGAAGATCCAGGGAATGTCGATCTGCGTGGTCGTCGAATCGTTCGCGAGCGTGAGGATGGGAACGCCGATCCGGTTGCCGACCTGCTCGCTTACATGGGCGTCGGTGCCGTTGGCGGAGGTAATGAGTGCCACCACATTCTGCTGCAGCACCAGATGAAGGATCACGTCTGAAACGTGTCCCCAGGAAGGACCGCTTTCATCTCCAATGGCAAGCTTTACTCGGAGTCCTGCGGGCATGGGGCGCTGGGTCGCATCCTGCAATGCCATTTTGGCGGCCGCAACCAGCGCATTTCCTTCGGCCTTCTCTGATCCACGCAGCGGCGCTAGGAGCCCGATGTATAGCACCGGCTCCGTCAGGTCGTATGCGGATTCCCGTCCCGGTCCCGCATAACTTTCGCCATCGGTGGCGATGGAAGCGTAGGGGACAGCGGTCTTCGTTTTGCTCTGCGCCGAAGTCCATGGAGTGTCAGCGGGCAGCAGCCAAACAGCAAGCATCGCCGCTGAAGCCAGGATAGTTGCTACGTTGCTGTGGGCCCGGCTTGACATAGAGTGATCGATAGCACTCATCGCAAAAACGACACCGGTTTCCCGTGCCAATCCGTGCGTTGTTCCGGCCAGTACACAAACTGACCATTATGAATTTTGGCGAAGGTGACAGGGGCAATATTGTTCAGAGTGTAGTCGAAGAAAGCGATCCCGCTGACCCCGGGGTAACGCTTCATCTCATACTGCCGCAGCGCATCCATGATCTTTCCACGGTTAAGACCAGCCTTCTGAATGGCGGCAATCAGGATATTCATGCCGTCATAGGCATAGGCGGCATACGCATCGGGTTCCGTGTGGAAGCGATCGAGAAAGCGCTGGCGAAATTGTTGCCACGCTGGATCGGTGCGGGTGGGGTTGATGGCGCTGATCATCACCAGGCCCTCCGCTGCCGGACCCGCGATTTTCAGGACTTCCGGATAGCAGATTCGGCTGGAGCCGAATACCGGTTGGTGCATTCCCATGGCGCGCATTTGCTTCAGGACCAAACCAGCTTGCGAGGCATCTCCCCAGATGACGAGGCCATCGATTCCGGACGCCTTCAAGGTTTCGAGTTGCGCAGAAAAATCTGTGGTGTCGGGCGCATACCAGACTTCGACCAGCGGCTGATGGCCGATGCGCCGCGCGGTCTCGAAAAATACATCTTTCCCTGCCCGGCCGTAACGGTTGTTGCCCTGCAGAATGCCCACGCGCTTCAAGTGGCGTTGGTTGAAGACGTAGTCGGCCAGCGCGTACCCCTGCTGGCGATCGTCAGGGAAATTGTGCATCAGCCAGGGAATGCGGGTTTGCGTCACGGTGGGATCGTTGGTCGCGGTATCCATGATCGGCAGTTCGAGCTTCAGCGTGGCGCGCAATTCAATATGGGTGGAGGCGGAGTCGACGGAACCCAGCATGGCCCAGTCATGATCGTCGTAGACCATGTTTACGATGGCCATCGAGGAGGCACCCCACAGCGGAAGGTCGTCATGCACCTTCAGGGCGAAAGACTTTCCGCGATAGCCGCCGTGAGCGTTGGCATCTTCAACGGCCATCTGGGAGCCACGCAGCATGGCGATTCCATAGGGGGAATCGTAGTTGTTCGCATCCAGCGGCCCCAGAAATCCGATATTGATCGTCTTCAGCGCGGCCAGGTCGCCGTCCGGCCTCTCGCGGGCAGCGCCGTAGTATTCCAGCGTGGAGGAATCCACGAACCAGTCCTGATAGGGCTTGCGGTAGCGTCCGTAAGGCACAGCAGCCGGAGGCATGTTGGCGTAGGGGATGGCGGTCGGCGCTTGTTTCGCGGGAGTTGAGGTAGGAGCGGACTGAGCCCTGGCGGGTAGCGTCAGGAGGCAAGCCAGCGCAACGATCAGGGCCGCGGCGCCGTTTCGAATTTTCAGGACCACGACGTTCCTTCCTTTCATTCCCCGCCTCAACTCCGGCTGGGCAAAGCCTTTCCATGCCTCTGGCTCTCGCTGCTCCGCATCCACGCCGCTGTTCCTGGCGAAAACGCTGGGCGCGGCACCGTCCATCATGCCATCCTTGCTGTTGGCGCGGATGGTGGGTTGCGCGGCTTACTGGCCGCCGCGCGGGCCGACGAGAAATTCTCCTCCGTCTCAAAGATGGCCATGGCTTCCATTTCAACCAGCAGGCTTGGCCAGCACAAAATCGCCTGAATCCCGGTGGAAGCGGGCAGAGGATCCAGACCCTGTTGCCGAAAGAACTCAGTGCGTATTTCGTTGAATGCAGCATAGTCGCGCTCGATGTCGCGGAGGTAACAGGTGGTCCGGACGACATCCTTCCAGGTAGCGCCTTCCGATTCCAGTAAGTCCGTAATGTTCTGGTAAGCCCGCCAGGTTTGCGCCCGGAAATCTCCTGGGTGTACGGTCTGGCCCTGCTCTCCGACGCTGGCGGTGCCGGAGATAAGAAGGACTGTGATTCCTTTGATGTCCAGCCGCATGCCGCGGGAGAACGACGACGGGTGCTGATAGCAGTAGGCCTCGTTCAAGGCGTGAGGCGCGGAGATTGCCTTCTTCGCGATGGGCTTGTGAGCGCGACGCTTTTTTGGCGTAGCTGCAGCTTCCATTTCGATGGTTGTTTCGCGCATGGAAAATTACTCCTTGTGGGGCTGGCGAATGCCGTGGCTGAGGCCCTTGGCCGTACCCACCCAAATGTCGTCCCCTTGAAAATCGAGATTCAGAATGTAGTTGTGCGCCAAGGTGGTGCTGGATGCGATCCGGTGCTTGCTGCCGTCCGGACGAGTAATGAGGATTTCTCCGCGTCCGGTTTTGAGATTAGGTCGGTATGTGACCCAGGTGTTGGTCGCAGTATTGAATTCGCTGAGACCCTTCTGCGTACAGCTCCACACTTCATTGCCGCGCGACTTTACCGCATTGATGAAATTCGAAGGCAGGCCGCTGTCCTTCTTTAGATAGTTATGCCAGTTTCGCCCGTCATAGCTGCTGAGGCCGAAATAGGTGGAGGCCCAGAACGTTTTTGTGTCGGGATTCCAGGAGACGCTGCTGACAATGTTGTGAATGAGCCCCTGATTGCGATAAAGGACCAGTTCCATTTCGCCGTCAGGATCGGTGTACGGCTTCCAATAATGATTTGCCAGGTCATAGGAAAGCACTCCACCTCCCCAGACGGCGAAATAGATCTTTTCCGCTCCCACGGATATGCCATAGGCCCAGGGCTCTTCAAACGGAGCATTGGATTCGTTAAAAATCGACCAGCTTCCGGTATGGGTATCCAGACGGTTGACGCCCGCCGTGGTGGCCACCCAGAGGTATTTCCCCTGAACGGCAACCCCATACACCAGGTCATTCGCCAGACCGCTGCTCAGGTTGGTGTAGTTTTTGAATTGCCCGCCGGAATAGCGGCTGAGTCCGCCAAAGGTCCCGATCCAGACATCTCCAGTGAGTTTATCCACGGCCACCGACATGACGGCCATGCCGGACAAGCCGTCTTTCGTGGTGAAGACCTTTTGTACACGGCCATCTTCCAGCAGCACCAATCCATGGCCGGTTCCTGCCCACACACGATTGCCATCCACAGTGACGCAATAGACTTCGCCGGGCGGAAAGCCGTTCGCCACGGTGTAATTGACCCACTTCGTGTAGTAGGAAGGGTGTTGCGCCGCCGCCATACCCGTGGCCAGAATGAGGATGCTGACGGTCCACAGGATTTTGCGGTCGTGGCATGCTGCGCTTGCCCGCTTCATCGAAATCTCCGATCTAGTTTTCATAGTGTCTTTAGAAACTCAATCAGGTCGTTCAACTGCGCTTTGTTCAGGTCGGAAGTGATTCCATGCTTGTCTTCCGGATTGAAGATGGTCCAGATATCTTCCAGTTCCAACGCTTCTCCGTTGTGAAGGTACGGTGGCCGTGTTATCACGCCCTCCAACTGCGGCACATCGAAGGCGCGGATGGTGTCATACGGCGTCGCGGTCCCCACGTCCATCAGCACTCGCGAGGTGTAATGAGTCAGCGGTGAATGACAGGTGTAGCAACGATCCAGTGGCGGAATCAGCCGGTCGTCGGTGGTCCGGTCGCGGAAGAAGATGGCACGTCCACGCGCCTGAGTGTCGGTCAGTTGTCCGTTGGAAGCCAGATGTGGATTGCGCGGCAGTTGGAGCGAGTGGATATACGTCACCAGATCGTTGACTTCCTTTGGGCTGAATCCCTGGGAGCGGAAAATATACATCGCGGTGCGAGGACCGTCCTGCGTCTGCAGGTTGGGATTTTTTCCATTCCACTTGAACGGGGAAGTCCCATCGATGCCGAACAAGGTGCGGTTTTCCACCACATCGCGACCCAGTTGCGGCGTTTCCAGGCTCCAGGCAAGGCCATCGGAAAGCCCCTCGTGCGGATGGCAGGTGGCGCAGGCCATTTGCCCCTGGTAGCAGTGGCTGGCGTTGAAGAAGAGGCGCTCGCCACTCCGCTGGCGTGAAATTTCCTTCGGACCGCCCAGATCGATTGTCGACGCAATCTTCATGCGCCTCATATCCACAACGCTGACCGTATCGTCCATGCGATTGGCGATGTACGCGAAGCGGTCATCCGGCGATGTGACTGCGTCGGTAGGGTTTCGCCCCGCCGGCAATCGCTGAACGACGAAGTGACTGGCGGAATCGAGTCGATTCGCCAGTTCCTGTTGCCGTGCAGGCGGGGTGCGCAGCAACAGGTGGCGAAGCCTGGTTGTATCGACGACGGAAACCACGTTGGCCCCGGAGGCTGTCACCAGCGCCCAGCGGCCATCTGGAGTGGCGGCAACGCCGAAGCCGTCCGCATAGTAGCGGTCGATATCGTCCAGCAGGACCTCGGTCACGTGATAATTTTTCAGTCCATCGGCGGCGGCAGCGGGCCGAATGACTGCCATGCCATGGGTCAGGTACCATCCCTGTTGAATCTGGACGAGCGGGTTCAGGTTCTTGGGCCGCATGAAAGGGACCAGAAGATATCCGCCGGCAGTTGCGGGCAGCTCCGTGATGTGCCGCATCTGGATCACTCCCGGCACGTCGACGCGCGCAGCGACAATTTGATGCACGGTATCGATGACGGTCAGCTCCGACACCGGCGGCTGATCGACCGGCGCGACGCGAGCCAGCAGATTCGTAACGTAGACGCGGCCACCGTCTCGCGAAAGAGTGACGTATTCCGGATAATGCCCAGCGTCGAGCCGCTTGAATTCCCTCCCGGACTTCAGGTCCACGAGCGAGATGTCATCGCCCAGGGTGTTGGCCACGTACAGCACGTTTCCAGTCCGGTCTGTAGTCAGCCCGACAGGCCCCCATCCGGCGGGAAGGGTGCGACGAACCTGGAAAGTCTCCGCGTAGATTTCCGTGACATCATTGCTATCTTCATTGGAAACATACAGGGTTTTTCCGTCGGGAGACAACGCGATTCCTCTTGGCATCCTGCCCACGTGAACGCGCCGCTCGACCTTCTGCGAGCGGGTGTCCACGGCCAGCACCAGGTCGCTGTCCTCGCAGGCGATATACAGCCAGCGGCCATCCGCGGAAAGCGTCATGGCCACCGGACTCAGATACTGTGCTCGTGGGATGTAGCTGCCGGAATCCGTGCCGGTTGTCTGGGGAGCGGCACTGGCAACCGAGGGTCGCCCCAGGATCGTCATGACAGCGACCAGGGCGAAAGCTGCGATGCCCGCAAGCAGTTTGCCCAGGTGTCTGCCCCGGATGGCCGGACTCGCGGAACGGACCTTCATGGCGTCTTCCTGCCTCCGGTTGTCTCGGCGCTCCTGGCGGACTCCGGCTCGGTCACAGTCAGGATTTGGTCGGCGCGAATGTTCTTCAGTGTCTGGACCGTCCCGCTGGGCCAGTGGATGATCAGTGTATCGACTTCGGTGTGCGGCCCCAAGCCGAAATGCGGCCGGGGATCGCTCTGAGAAAGGTAGCCGCTTTCCGAAGTCGATTGGACGAACTGGCGCAGCGATCCAGCCACCGCCTCCAGACTCGCGCCGTAGCCATCCCGATTGCTGCGCGTCCCCACGAGTTTGACGGTCAGCCAATGGTTTCGCTTTCCCGGCGGCGGCGTGTTGTGCAGCAGAATGCCCTTGCCGCCAAGGGTGGTTACAAAGGCGTCGATGTAGCCGTCGTTGTCGTAGTCGGCAAAGCAGGCTCCGCGCCCAACAATTTGCTCCCGAAAGAAATCTCCGGCGTGCAGGGAGACATCGGTGAATGTTCCATCGCCGTTGTTGCGCAGCAGGGAACTGGGCATGGGAACCAGCCAGACCATCCCGCCATTCACGATGAAGAGGTCTTTCCATCCATCGTTATCGAAGTCGAAAAAGCCATCCCCCCAGCCGACAAACTGGCCCGAGACCGCTCCCACCCCGGAGGCATTGGTCACATCCTGGAATGCGCCTCCCGCTTTGCCGGGATTCTGGTAGAAGCGATGGAAGTGGGCGTCGGAGACAAACAGATCCTGCCATCCGTCGTTGTTGTAGTCGCCAAAGATGGGACCCATGGCGGTGGATGCTTCGCCGTTTTGTCCGTAGGCGACATACAAATCGGAAGCGACATCGGTGAAGGTCCCGTTGTGGTTGTTGTGGTAGAGAAAGCTTGGCATCGTATCGTTGGCGATGTAGATATCCGGCCATCCGTCGTTGTCGTAGTCTCCGACCGTGATCCCCATGGCCCGACCCGGCTGACTGGCAATCCCGGAGGACTTCGATACATCGGTAAAGGCGCCGTCTCCGTTGTTATGAAACAGCCGGTTGGTCTCCGGCGCGTAGCCGAGCGGACCGGGATAATGTTGCGCGGTGTAATACTGTCGATAATTTGGATCGAACTTCAGATAATTGCCGACGAAAAGATCCAGCTTGCCGTCGCGGTCGTAATCGACAAAAGCTGCGCCAGTGCCGAAGAATGGATTTTGTACGCCCGCTTTTTCCGTAACGTCAGTAAAAGTTCCATTGCCGTTGTTGTGGTAAAGAATTGCGGAATTGTAGTTGGTTATATACAAGTCTTCGTTTCCATCATTGTCGAAATCCCCCGCGGTCACGCCGACGCCGAAACCTTTCCCGGAGACTCCAGCCTGGGCCGTGACATCGGTGAAGGTGCCGTCGCCATTGTTCCGGTACAGGTGGTTGGTGGCGTTCATGCCATCGGGCGCGGAGTGGTCGGTAAGGTCGGCGATATATCGGCCATTGACCACGTAAAGATCGAGGAGTCCGTCGTTGTTGTAGTCAATCCAGGCGCATCCGGTGCCAGCTCCTTCCTGGATTGAACTCAGGTCTTTTTCGCCGAATGAGCCCTGGAAATGGATCCCTGCCTTCTGGGTCACGTCTTCAAACTGCGGCAGGGGAGATTGCGCAGTGGCGGGCGCTAAACCAGCGGTCTGCCCGCAGAGACCGAAGACCGCCATCAGCAACACAAGCGGCGTTGCTATGGCAATCCTTTGTGCGAGCGGGCGCGGGGAATTTCTCATGGTGTTCTCATGGGTGCATCAGGTGTTGAGCCTGCAACGCTCCGCCCAACGGAGTGGGCGTATCGAAGCGCCGCAGCGCCTGCGGAAAGTGGTTTGCCGGGGCGAATGAGGGACTGTCATGGCATCCCTGGCATCCGCGGTCTTCGCCGTTTCGCACCCATATCCAACTGCGCTGCGCGTGTAGGATTTCTCCCTTGGGCCCCATCAGCTCAAATCGGATTGGAATGTCGGCGGGGACAGTGGCATAAAAGGATCCGTCGGATTCGACCGGCGCGTCGCCCACGATTCGCTCCAGGTTTCCCGGCTGATCGAGCGTAAGGACGCGAACCTTTGCGATGCGACCGGCAAGACGCCCATTCAGCGCATCTTTTGAAACATACGAGTCGAGGCAGAGAATGCGGCCGGTTTGCGCGGTTGGATGGAGAATGCTCCAGTAGATTTGCGGCAGCGCATGCGGCACCAGTGGGACTGCCTGCACGCTGGAAGCCTTTGCGTTTCGGTAGAGCACATCGCCCAGGGATTTGCCGGCAAGATCGAACGCATAGAGATTGAAATTTCGATTGGACGGCCTCGCCGAGTTCTCCTTCGCCACGACCAGGGTTGCCGCTTGAAGTTGGGCTGCGGATCCATAGACCGACGATGGTCCGGTTAGGATGGACGCGCGCAATGTACCTGGGTGGATCCATGCGAGTTGGCCGCCCGCGGCGTCTGCCGCTGCTTTTTTCGACTCAAGAAACAGGATGGTGCCGTCGGCCAGCTCGACAGCTCCGGTGCGGTTCTGGTTGGTGGTTGCCTCGTCGCGAAGCAGCGCCATGCCTGATCCATCGGGTCGCAGCGTGAAGAGAGTGCGGGATCGACGGGGGCTGCTGGCCGCCAGCAGAGGGGACTCCGCCGAAACCAGTATCCGTCCGCTGTGGAGAACCGTCTCCATCTGGAAATTTCCCGGTCCGAACGTAATCGGATGAACGCCTTCTCCATTCTCCTGGCATACATACACCGCCGACGCGCGCTGAGCACCCTGGCCTCTGACGGACGTATACACGATCTGGTTTTGCGGCAGGTACGCGGGTTTGAGGCAATCGCGCGGGCAATGCGTGATCTGGCGCAGTCCGGACCCGTCCACTGCCATCTCCCAAATCTGCCAACTGGCACCCTTGGTCTGCTGGGCGGAAAAGAGGATTCGGGTCCCATCGAAGGAAACCTGAGGATCGGCGGCGGCGAAGAATTCCGGCGTGAGCGGAATCAAAGAGGAAGGCTGCACCCCGGGCGTCATTCGCACAAGGCGGCTTCCTTGCGGGAAGCGCTGGGTCAGATCGCCGGCCATTACAACGGGAGCTTCGATGAAAGCAATTGCCGGCAGCAATGTGGAATGGACGGATTCAGTACTCGCGAAAGAGGCTTCCGTCGCTCCTGAGGCTCCATACATTGTGCACAATGCCACGAAGAAGCCTGCTACCAACGCACTCCAGAATGACTTCATGCACAAAACCTGAGCGCTCGACGCGGAAACCCGCTGGGGAGTGTCCTCTTCTGTGGAAGGTACTGAAGAGTATAGTACGAAAGCCTTTATACGTAGGCTGTGATGCAGGTCACAATCCCGTCCCCCGTCCTAAAACGGCCCGTTTTTGAAATGGTTCTGCATGGACGATTCCAGAGTCTTCGCGCACGGTAATCGTCTGGCCGGCGTTGATATTTGTCAGTCGTTGCGTGATGCCGCTGGGCCAGTGAATTTCGACCAGATCGGCCCTGTCGGACTTGGCGAGTCCGAAGGTGAGTACCAGTTCGCTGGAAGAAAGATAGCTCGATCCGCTGCGCATGGTTAATTTCTGCCCTGACTGCGCGGATTTCACAAACACCACCGCCCCGATGCCGTTGCGATTGGATTTTGTTCCCCACAGCTTGAGGCGCAACGAATGGTTGGTTGCGCCGGTATTGAGGAACAGCGCTGCCGGCCCGTCATTGGTGGTCATGATTAAGTCCAGCGCGCCGTCATTGTTGATGTCTCCATACGCCGCGCCGCGGCCGACACGCCGTTCATCGAAGGACTTGCCCACCTCCGCAGCAACATCCTGA
>JAKAAZ010000001.1 GCA_021802085.1 Acidobacteriota bacterium | reverse complement strand
AAAACGGCACAGAAAGCCTGCTATAAGCTACCAACGGGATTACGGCCTGCGCCCCCCAGATCGAACACCAACTCTGCAAACCGCTGAATCGGCCTTGGCAAAACGCTATGCCCGACAGACTTCTAGGGACGAGGCGATAGTGACGTTCTTCGACGATGAGTACGCGCCCTGCCTCAACGGTCAATTCAAAGAGTGCTATGGCATCGTCCTCCATGAATTGCGCGGATACTGGCCGGCAAATCAAATCCGGAAATTTGGCTTCGCAACATGCGATATCCTGCGTGGTCTGTACGGGCGAAAGCTTGTCCGATCCACCTTTCGCCTGTACCGGTATCACGTAATGGGCGCCGTTCCGATTGAGTCCAACATAAATCTCGTCGATTTCGATCTGTCCCATACCCTTTACATGAGTACGAAGATGGTTTTGTAGAGAATACGTCGTCAGCCCAAGAAAGATATCGATCAACCTGTTGTAGCGAACCTTAGCCAACAGTGCCTGTTCATCGCCAAGCGCATAGGCACCTATAATTTCCGGAGTGGAATCGGGGATCTTTGTGGCAGCTATGTCTTCGCGCGGCCTGATCGTCGTCCCACCGGCCTCAACGAGCCTGAAGCGATACAAGCTTCTTCCCGCGCCTTCGATAATCCATGCCTTACCCTTCGGTGCCGTTTTCAGTATTTCAGCAGGTAAGTCCCGTCGAAATTTAAAGCTGTAAATTACGTCGCCCAAGTTATCCGGGCGCTCGACGCCAACCGCTTCTGCCGCTTCAACCAACTCGTCGCGATGGAACTCGAACTCCACTGTACCTTTCGCCCAATATTTCCGAAACACATGGACGATGATCGGCACATACTGCGCCGCTTTGTCTGACCTTTTCGCCATTCAGTCCTTCAAGCCATTGCAAAGTTGAGCTGCGCGACATCCGAACGGTCCGCCGGGCGAAGCCGCTTGCCGACGATATTCTCAGAGACGCCGTAATACCTCGCCGCAGCGCTCATTGTCATTTGCAGCAGAAAATCCGGTCCAAGTTCGATAGTGTTCTCTGGACGCTGAGGCCCTTTCTTCATCGATATAAGCAGTTCCGAGGCCACCGCACGACCGAGAAGAGGCGGTACGGAGTTTCCAATCTGACGGAACCCATGCCATTTTGTCGTGTGCAGGCGGAACCAGTCGGGATAGGAATGAAGCCGCGCCGCTTCGCGGACAGTGATGCAACGCGGGGCGTAGGGATGGATCGGGCGCGGTGAGGTGAACGCTCCGCGGTCGCTACCGGTTCCGGCTCGGAGAGTGTTGCATAGTCCTTCTGGATCGAGCTTGAGAAACCGGCTCACTGTTTCCACCTTGCCCGACTCGGTGGCTTTGAATCGCCGTTGCGACAATGGGGTATGTTCGGTGCGCATACTGGAGGTGAGACGCTTCGGGTCCCATTCTCTTGGGTATGAAAAGTCTCGGACATCTTCATCCAATCCACGCAGAACCCGCGCATAGCGCGACGCTTTACCGAACCGGACCTTTGCGACTGCATCGGATTCCAGCAACTCAGGATACCGATCGGCATTCGGCAGGTCTCCAATAGCTTCCCACACGGTTGTGGGCACAGCGGCAACAGCGGTCGGGTATTGTGGCAACGGAAGGCCATTCTTTGCGCCAATCAAGAAAAGTCGGCGCCGATCTTGAGGTACGCCGAACTCGGCTGCGTTGAGGACCCGATACGGCAAGCGCACTTCATATCCGTTGTCGTGGAATGCATCGATCAACTCATCGAGCAATTGTCTATGCTGGCCGACCGTCAGCCCTTTCACGTTTTCGAATATGAAATAACGCGCATCCAATTCGACGGTGAGGCGGACAAATTCCAGAAGCAGGCGATTGCGCGGGTCGTCCAAGGCCCTCTTCCCGATCAGCGAGAATCCTTGGCAAGGTGCCCCCCCGAAGACTACGTCCACGCGGGCGCCGTTCAGTTTCGCGGCTTTTCTGATATCGGCTCCAGAGATCTTCGAAGCGTCCGCACATATAGTGGTGCAATTGGGGAAATTGAACTCATGCACGGCGCAATGGATCGGATCGATCTCGACCGCAGCCGCTACATCGAATCCCGCTTGTTCGAATCCGAGCGATAGACCGCCGGCACCTGCAAACAGGTCGATTCCGATCGGGCGCCCTACACCCTTTCCATGCTTAGTTCGCGAGAAATTCATTGAGTCGCTCCGTCAATTTCTCGGGTTTCTTGAGTTCGCATTGCCATACCGTGAGTATTGTCCAGCCCAACTTTTTCAACTCTCGCCGAGTACGGCGATCCCGCGCCACATTGGCGCTGAATTTCAGTTCCCAAAAATCCACTCGCGACTTTGGTCTTGTTGCATACTTGCACTTCGGATGCCGATGCCAAAAGCATCCATGCACGAATATCACTTTCCGGCGAGAAAGAAAGACCAAATCCGGTCGCCCCGGCAGGCTGATGTCGTAAAGCCGATAGCGATATCCCAAGGCATGGACGATTTTCCGCACGGCCATTTCCGGCTTGGTGTCCTTGGAATGCACCGCAGCCATGATGAGCGAGCGCTTCGCGCGATCGACATGGTCGGTCACCCACTTTAGCCTCAGATCGTAGCCGTTTACTTGCGCTGCTGCCAATCCTAGCATAGGATGAGCAAGCTCAATCATGCCCTCTATCGGGCTGCTGACGCACCTATCCAACTTCTGAGATACTCAAAAGGCATGTACAAACGAGTTCTTCTCAAGCTTTCCGGCGAGGCGCTGGCGGCGGACCGCGGCTTCGGGGTCGACGTCACACGGGTGCATGAAATTGCAGCGGAAATCGCAGACGTGCATACCATGGGCGTGGAACTGGCGATCGTGGTGGGCGGAGGCAATTTTTTCCGCGGCGTGGCCGAACAGGCGCAGAACATGGACCGCGTCTCGGCGGACCACATGGGCATGCTGGCCACCATCATCAACGCGCTGGCGGTGCAGGATGCTCTGGAAAAACAGAATGTGTTCTGCCGCGTCATGAGCGCCATTGAAATGAACCAGGTTTCCGAGCCGTACATCCGCCGTCGCGCGATCCGGCATCTAGAAAAAGGAAGAGTGGTAATTTTTGCCGCCGGCACCGGCAATCCGTATTTTTCGACCGACACCGCCGCCTCGCTGCGCGCCATGGAGATCAAGGCCGACGTACTGTTGAAGGCGACCAAGGTGGAGGGTATTTACAGTGCCGATCCCGTCCTGCATAAGGATGCGGTCAAATTTGACGAAATCAGCTACATGGAAATCCTGCAGAGGAACCTGCGAGTGATGGACATGACAGCCGTGAGTCTTTGCAAGGACAACGATCTGCCGATGATCATCTTCAGCATGAACCAACCGGGCAACATTCGGCGCGCAATTGCCGGCGAAAAAGTTGGCTCACTGGTCACCACGTAGGCTCCATGGCACTCGCGATCCCCATTCCACGCCGGCCCGTCATGCCCGCACTGACTGGCCTTCGCGCCTTTACCGCAACCAACATCGTCTTTTTTCATTTCTGGAACCCAGCCTGGTTCGGTCCGCTGGCTCCCATGATGGATAACGGCTATGTCGGCGTCAATTTCTTCTTTCTTCTGTCCGGTTTTATCCTCGCCTACAACTACACGGACCGCTATGCCGCCAGGCAGTTCGACCGCCGCCAGTTCTGGCAGACTCGTTTTTCGCGGCTCTACCCCGTCTATCTGCTGGGCCTGCTGATTTCTATTCCAATTCTGGAGCTGGAATGGAAATACCGGACCCATGCGCAGTTTTTTCAGGGTGTGGGGCTGACCGCGATCATGCAGCAGGGCTGGAGCCCGAGGCTATGCACGTTCTGGAACACTCCGGCGTGGACGCTCTCGTGCGAGACGGTGTTTTACCTGCTATTTCCCGTACTGCTGGCCGTGAAATGGCCCCTGCAAACGCGGAAGCTGCTCCTCATTCTGGCAGGATGCTGGCTGGCATCTCTGGTGCTTCCGGCGGTTTACATGTGGGTGCGGCCGGATGGTCTGGGGCCAATCACCCGCATGTCCAACAGCTACTGGCTGCGCGCCGTAAAGATGACGCCGCTGCCGCATCTGCCTACGTTTACCGCCGGAATCGTGCTCTCCAAACTGAATGACCGGATGCAGTTGGCGAATCGCACTCGTTACTGGTTGGCGATCATAGGGCTGGGCACTGTATCCACGGTGTTGATGCAGGGAACGAAGATGCCGTTTCTGCTGATGCATAACGGGCTGATCACGCCGTTGTTCGCCATCACCATCCTAGGCCTGACGGGACATCATCCCATCACACGGTTCCTGCGTTTTCCGCTGTTCGTCGCGGTTGGCGAGGCCAGCTACTGCCTGTACATCCTCCATTTCAACCTGTGGCGCTGGATTCATGAAAGCGGATTGCTGGTGCGTTTCCACATCGCGCGCTTCGATCCCTGGATCTCATACATCATGCTGGAGATTGCCGCGTTGGTCGCCTATAGATTTATCGAGCGGCCTACCCGCAACTGGTTGCACCAGGTTCTGCCAGCTCTGAAACACGCCCGCGCGCAGTTCCCACCCACCCGCGTTCCCAGCCCGCAAGCTATTCCGATGAGCGAGGCTTCGGAGGGTTAAGCTGGCGGCGCGCAAAGTAGAACAGCGATGCCGCCAGCAGCCCGAACATCAGCACCGAAATCCAATCGTGATAGAAGGGGTTGTTCGGCGACATCTTCAGCAGGTCGAACTTTCCTGTGGCGGACTCATACAGCTTGAGCGCGACACCTAATAGCCCCACGATGCCTCCAGCGGCAATCAATCCGCTTGCATAGAGAGAGCCTGGACTGATCTCACCTTCGAGTGCTCCAGGGGCCGTGCCATCGCGTGCCACCGCGCGATCGATCATCCAGCGCACCACGCCACCGCAGAAGATCGCCAGAGTCGTGCCGATCGAAAGATAGGCGCCGACAGCGAAGGAAAGCGAGCGGACCCCGAGCAACTCGACAGCGATTACAAGAAAAACTCCCAGCAGAATCAGACCCCACGGTAGCTGGCGGGTCAGGATTCCATTGATGACAGTCGCCATCAGCCGAGCTTGCGGTGCTGCGGCGCGCTCGCTGCCGATGCCTTCAATCCACTGCACTTCGATCCGTCCTGTCGCTGGATTGAAGAGATATTTTCCATCGGCCAGCTTGTGCGATCCCAGCGCGTTCAACAGCACATAATTCTTGCCGTAGTCGAGCTGTTCTTTGCCGTTCAGAAGCTTCACGCGGAACTGCCCGCGAGAAAAATGTTCCTGCTGGACCGTCACCCCGTCGTCGGGATGGGCCAGGCTGTAGACCTCGTTCGCCGGACGAAATTCTTCCAGGCCGCGATTCATGGCGGTCAGGGTTACGCCGATGGAAAGCGTGGAGATGCAGACGCCGATCAGCAGTGCCAGTTGCTGCTTCCACGGAGTGGCTCCGATCAGAAAGCCGGTCTTCAGGTCCTGCGATGTGTCCCCAGCGTTTGCCGATGCGATGCACACCACGCCGCCAATCGTAATGGCCAACGCGCCGAAGGCCGGTGCCGTCCATCCCTTCACCAGAAAAATCGCCGAGGTCGCCATCAATGTCGCAATCGTCATGCCGGAAATCGGGTTCGCCGAGCTGCCGATCAGGCCGACAATGCGCGAGGAAACCGTAACGAACAGGAATCCAAATACCACCACCAGCAGCGATGCCGCCAGATTCGCCAGCAGGCTGGTTTGCGCGCCGGGGACCGGCTTGAACGTCAGGAACAGGAACATCAGCACAACCAGCAGAACTGAACCACCGACGACGACGGACATAGGGAAGTCGCGGTCCGTGCGTTTCTCCGCGGCAGCCGCTGCGCGAGACTTTCCGATGGTCACGATCCCTTCGCGGAAGGCTCCCCAGATAGTAGGCAGCGTTCGCAATAAAGTGAGGATTCCCGCCGCGGCCACCGCGCCCGCGCCCATCGGCCGCACATACGCCGCCCACAGGTCGCTGGGATTCATTTGTGCGATGGGCTGCGTTCCCGGGTAGATCGGGCTATTGAAATGGGAGCCGAAAAAGTGGATCGCCGGCATCAGCACCAGCCAGGAGAAGACACCCCCGGAGAAAATTGTTCCTGCGACGCGCGGGCCAATGATGTAGCCGACTCCGAGATACTCCGGCGTGGCATCGGCGCGAATGGCCGAGCCCGGCAGCCAGCGCGGCTCATAATTCGGCGTGCTGGGCCACGCGCTGAACAGGTTGCCGTTTTGAAACAGCGTGTACACGGCACCCAGGCCGAGACCCCAGAAGACGCGGCTGGCAAACGATCCGCCGCGTTCCCCGGCAAGTAGCACATCGGCACAGGCGGTGCCCTCGGGGTAGGTGAGGTGGCCATGTTCTTTCACGATCAATTCCCGGCGCAGCGGAATCATGAAGAAGACGCCGAGCCATCCGCCCAGCAGCGCCAGAAAAAAGATACGCGAGTATTCCAGGTCGAAGCCCAGAAAGATCAGCGCGGGCAGCGTGAAGATCACTCCAGCAGCAATGGACTGGCCGGCATTGCCCGTCGTCTGCACGATGTTGTTTTCCAGGATCGAAGCGCGCCCCAGCGCGCGCAGCACGCTGATCGAAAGCACCGCGATAGGAATCGACGCTGCAACCGTGAGTCCGGCGCGCAGTCCGACATACACTGTGACCGCGCCAAACAGAATGCCGAAAATACATCCCAGAAAAATGGCGCGGAAAGTAAATTCAGGGCGCGAATCTTCCGGCTGGATGTAGGGCTGAAATTCCAAGGGGAGGATCGAGTGGTCCGGCCTGACATTTGCCTTGGCCGGTGAACTGGCCGGCTGGCTGGACGGTGGTTCCGCAGTGCTCGCCAAGGTCGTGTCCCTCCTACAAACAATCTGCCAGGAAGGTTCGAGTGTAGTGCATCCGCTATGGTCCGCGATAGGTCAGTTGGTTCTGTTGAAATGCACTATACCGGAGCATTTGTCGTCCTGAGCCGCAGGCGAAGGATCTTGTGGTTGTCCGGAGAACGCGAGATCCTTCGCTTCACTCTGTTTCGCTCAGGACGACAATGCTTTGTTTTGCGCAGGACGTCAACAGGGCCAAGATAGTTCAAACCGACGGGGCGGTGCATTGAGCTGGGCAGACTGGAGGCATTTCCACCTCAGCCGATTTGCGTGCATCCAAAAAAATTGTCAATGCAGGCTTCCTGTTTCACGAATTCCGAATATACTGCACTCAGCCGGACACGTTCGGCGCATTGCCGAAACGCTCCGGGCACGTGAACATTGCTCACTCGAACAGTGCATGGTTGGGAGGTGCGTCTTCCCTAGGCAGTTTTCCAGACAGTCCTCAAATCGAGCCAGTAGTCTTCCGCCATCGGAGATGGCTGCTTGGCGCGCTGTTGCGCGTGTTCTTCGAAGTCCGCTGGATGCTGTGAGTTGTGCCGTTTTTCCTTCCCTCTGCAGGCTCTGCAACCAACCTCTCGTACATCTTTCCACTGCGCCCATCTGTGCCGACTGCTGGCACGATCTGCCCGAACAAGCTCCGATAAATCTCTGCGCCGTTTGCGGCGAGCTTCTCGGCTTGGACGGGGTACGCTTTGCGACGAACGCCGCGCGCCGCCATTCGGATGGGGAATCTTTATGCCCGTTGTGCGAACGTGCACGCCCTCCGTTCCAATGGGCCGTGGCCTACGGCGTGTATGAAGGCACATTGCGCGCATTGATCCATCTACTGAAATATGAACGCATCCCCACAGTTGCGGAGCCTTTAGGCGCGTTGCTGGCGGCATCCATTGCGCAAAGGAACGATCTACCAGCCAGCCTGGCCGTGGTCGCTGTCCCACTGCACGCCACCCGGCAACACGAGCGCGGTTTCAATCAGACGGTTCTGCTGGCGGAAGCCACCGTTCGCGCTTTGCGGAAATTGCGTCCGGAGCTTCAGGCCGAGCTGGCTTGTGAGGCGATGGGTCGTCAACGCGCGACGGAAAGTCAATCGGGCCTGAAGCCGCACCAACGGCGGCGCAATTTGCGCGGAGCGTTTTTCATTCGCCGACCGGATCAAATCGCGGGGCGCTCGATTCTGCTGCTCGACGATATCTACACCACCGGGGCCACAGCCCGCGAATGCACCCGGACTCTGTTGCGTGCCGGCGCAGCAACCGTATATGTGGCGACGCTGGCTCGTTCACAGCGCGAGGGCGTAGCGTTTTGGGATTTTGTACCCGCCGGGAAATTTACCGCCGTTGGCATGGCGCCAACAGATGAGGCAAACGCAGCGCAAGGCTTCGAGGCTCGCGATTAGGGAGGAAGAACCAGATGTCGATGGGAAGAGCAATGGTGTATGCCCGCAAACAAAAACCTCCGGCGAAGTGTCACACGCCCCACTCCGACTCTGGAGTACAGGAGCGTTCATCGCTGGCCACGGCCTCGCCGATGCACACCCCCGTGCTGGTGCTGAATGCCTCCTATGAGCCCATCAACATCTGTGGCGCGCGGCGGGCGCTGGTCCTGATCCTCAAGGGCGTAGCTCGCCCCGAAGAGGAGCACGCAACCTTGCTCCATGCTGCTCGCATGCGCGTGCCGGTACCCTCCGTCATTCGGCTGCTGGAATACCGCCGCATTCCGCACCAGACCCGCGCTCTTTCCCGCAAGAACATCCTGCTGCGCGATCGCAACACCTGCCAATACTGCGCCACGATCTTGCCGGCGAGCGAACTGACGCTCGACCACGTTGTCCCCCGCTCGCGCGGAGGACTGTCCACGTGGGAGAACCTGGTTGCCTGCTGCCATAGCTGCAACCGCCGCAAAGGGAATCAAATGATCCATGAGCTGGAGGACATGCAGCTGATGCGCGAGCCGCGTCCGTTTTCTCTGCACACCAGCCGCCACATCATGCGCATGATCGGCAGCAGTGACCTGCGCTGGCGCAAGTATCTCTACTATTGAACCCGCCTATTCACCTTCAAAGATTCTCCCACTGACAGCGGGAGTCGTCATTCTGAGGTCGCCGCGGCGACCGAAGAGTCCAGAGGGTGAAAGCGGCGCTTATACGGCGAACATACTCGGGATTCCTCACTTGCTACGCGGAGCCTGCCCTGAGCGTAGTCGAAGGGCCCGGAATGACTCTATCGACATCCGTCTACACTAACGGTGAAGCGCATTTGCTTCATAACATCTCGACAATTGAACGAAAACTTTTTATGGAAGAAACACAGCCAAAGGAAATCCATGCGCTAGGAGTGGAACGCAGCCCACTGTGGCTGAATATTTTTTTCGCGCTGCTGACAGCCGCCTACTCGTTCCTGTTCATTCGCCAGCCCAACCCGTTCTTCGCCGACGACAGTTTTTTTTATCTGGTGGTGGGACGCAATTTTGCTTTGGGATATGGCAGCACCTTCAACCGCCTGATGCCAACCAACGGCTATCATCCCATCTGGATGCTGCTGTGCGCGGCGGTCTATCGCGTGTTTCCGAATCGCGAAACCGGTCTGCATCTGATTGCGGCGCTGATCGTGGCCTTGAACATCGTGGTGCTGGTCGTGGCGGCTCAATTGCTGCGCCTTCTCCGCGCCCCAACCTGGGTCGCCTGGACGATTCTCATTCCTTTCTTGTTTGGCCTGCAACTGGGCACCGAATCCTCTCTCAGCGCCGCGATGCTGGCTGGGACGTTGCTGGCGCTCTACAAGTTTTTCGAGCATTCCGATTGGAGCAGCGGATTTGCTTTCAATCTGCTGGCCGCCTTCGCTGTCCTCAGCCGCCTGGATTCCATCTTTGTCATCGCCTGTCTCTGGATTGCGATTCTGATTTGGTGTTTGCAACAAAGGAAGCGCGGAGAATCGACCGCGCTCCGCATTCACCTCGCGTGGATTCCACTGTATGCCGTGCTTTGGGGCGCGTATCTGGCCAGCAATCTGTTCTGGTTCCACATCCTCATGCCAATCAGCGGCTTGCTGAAATCGAACAACAGCCATGACCATGTGCTGGGCCGGAACCTGCCGCACACGGCGCTGCTATCGCTGGCCATCTGCGCCATTTCTCTGCTGATTCTTTGGCGCAAGCAGCGGGACCGCTGGTTCCTGTTCGTCGAGCTGCCGTTCTTTTTTGGCATTCTGATGCACGCCGCCTATATCACGCTCCGCATGACCCGAGAAACTCGCTGGACCTGGTACTACGTCAGTTGGGCATTGCTGGCGGCGTTGACAGCATCCCGCGCCGCAGCGTGTGTGTTCCGCGCGGCCCCGGCTGTTTCGAGAGGACGCACGCCGTCCGTAGACGCCACCCTTCGTTCTCTTGCCATCGTTCTCGCCGTCGTCTTCTCCGCGCTGCTCTGGTACAAGATGGGCTGGAAACACAGCATCGAGCAGGTTGCGGAAGAGACGACCATTCCGGTGATGCGGCAGGTACTTGCAGCCGATCAGGTACGCAGCTTGCTGGCGTACGACCAGCCCGGCGGGATGGCGTACTTTACCGATGCCGCGGTCGTACCTCTTGACGGCCTCATGGCCGACCGGCAATTTCAAACCGACTTGGCGCAGCATGGGATTGGGGCGTTCATCGGCAAAGACCACATCGATGCCTTTGCCGGGCCAACCGTTCCGTTCGACGAGTGGGGCAGGCAGACCTATTGCGATCACCTGTTTCTGGAGAGTACAAAATATACCTGCGAGCCATGGATGAAGGGCCCGGACGGCGAGCCGCAGTGGATGATTACAGGCGTCGAGGTCTATTCGCGGTTGCCGCTCGCGCCTGCGGGTTACATTCCGCTGCCTCCATCGCACATTCTTTGGACAGGGAAAAATTACTTGACCATCTGGAGAATTTCCGGTGAGGATCCTGCACCGACAGCCCCGGCCGCACCCGCGTCCGAGTAGTTCTCACTCTCTGCTATTCCGCGCAGGTACAATAAAAGGTTGCGCCCGGAACGAATTGCCCCATGGCTACAGCTCCTGAACTGATCCAGATCGAAATTCTGCCCAAGCGGCCCCAGTCCAAGCCAGCCTGGTTGAAGGCGCGCGCGCCCATGGGAGAAACCTTCCACGATCTGAAAAAGCTGGCGCGCAGTCTGAATCTGAACACGGTGTGCGAATCGGCGCATTGCCCGAACATCGGCGAATGCTGGAACCACAAGACGGCCACCTTCATGATGCTGGGCAATCTGTGTACGCGCCGCTGCGGTTTTTGCGCGGTGCCCAAGGGTCGCCCCGATGCCATCGATTTCGACGAGCCGCGCCGCGTGGCCGAAGCCGTCGCCGCTCTGGGCTTGCAACATGCCGTCATCACCAGCGTGAATCGCGATGACGATATCACCGGCGGCGCGCGCGCCTTTGCCATGGTGATTGAAGAGATTCGCCGGCAGGCTCCCGGCTGCCAGGTGGAAGTCCTGGTCCCGGATTTTCAAGGCAAAGAGGACGCGATTCGCATCGTGGTCGACGCCGCTCCGGAAGTGCTGAATCACAACACGGAAAGCGTGCCGCGACTGTATCGCGTGGTGCGTTCCGGCGCGCGCTATGAGCGCACGCTGCGGCTGCTCGAATACGCCAAGGAATTGAATCCCAGGCTCGTCACAAAATCCGGCGTCATGGTCGGGCTCGGCGAAGAGATGCACGAACTGCTCGAAGTCTTCCGCGACCTGGCGCGAGTTGGCGTCGACATTCTCACCATTGGACAATATCTGCGTCCGTCGAAGGACCATCTTCCCATGGCTCGAATCTATACGCCGCAGGAATTTGCATGGATGAAAGAGGAGGCCCTGCGGATGGGCTTTCGCCATGTTGAGTCCGGGCCACTGGTCCGGTCCTCCTACCATGCGCACGAACAGGCTGCCTCGACGGGGCTGAAAGTCCTTGCCTGAGGCGAAACGAACAGAAGCTTGGCAGCGTACTGCCTTGGATCAGGGTACGAACCTGCGCATCGGTTGACGACGATCGATGCGCAGCAGCCACCCGAGCATCATAAACAGGACAAACAACACCGAGCCGACCTGGAAGGCGTCCCACCACCAGGTTTTGGAGTTGACATCCGTCAATCCGC
Organism: Acidobacteriota bacterium; assembly: GCA_021802085.1. Classification (GTDB taxonomy): domain Bacteria; phylum Acidobacteriota; class Terriglobia; order Terriglobales; family Acidobacteriaceae; genus JAKAAZ01. Next base: position 38,686 of record JAKAAZ010000001.1, on the reverse strand, counting down.
TGAAGTCGAGCGCCATGAACCCAAGCGCGACAACCAGCGCGGTCACGATCGGGATGACGCGGCCGTGGATCTGCAAGTGGCCGCGACAGGCCGGACAGCGAAAAAATCCGCGCCATCCGGCACGGAAGAAGGCTCGCCGAAGACTGAGGGGCATGGTGCAGACGGGACAGGTATGCATAGAGGTTTCTTGAAAAAGAGGCCACTCGCTACAATGTTCATTCTAACTGGATGGCAGCGCTTACGCCTTCCGCGCCATCTCCGCGGACTGAATGACGCTGGCAACAGGATAGGTCGCGGTTCGTTACAATATTGTGTTGCACGGAGGAAAACTGAATTATGGCTGGATCGACTATGGCCGGCATTCCGGCTCTGAAAGAAACGTATCAAGTGCTCAAGACGCGCATGGATAAGGCGGTTGAGGATTTTCGCGTCAATCTCGCTTCAATTCGTACCGGGCGCGCCTCCGTGCATATGCTGGACCAGGTAAAAGTCCAGGCATATGGAACGGAAATGCCGCTGAATCAGGTGGGTCAGGTCAGCGCTCCCGAGCCGCAGTTGCTGCTGATCCAACCCTACGACACCAGCCAGATCGTCGAAATCGAGAAAGCGCTGCGCGCCTTTCCGCAGGGCTTCAATCCGCAAAACGACGGCAAGGTGGTGCGCGTCCCGGTGCCGCCCATGACCGAAGAGCGCCGCAAGGAGGTCGTCAAACATCTCAACAAGGTGCTGGAAGACCATCGCACGGCTGTCCGCAATATTCGCCGCGACGGCAACGATCTGCTGAAGAAAGCAGCGAAGGACAAGAAAATCTCTGAAGACGAAGAGAAGCGGTCGCTCGATGAAATGCAGAAGCTGACCGACGACGAGATCAAACGCATGGAAGAATTGTGCAAGGCGAAAGAGAAGGAAGTGATGCAGGTCTGATCGCGCATCGCAACTGGCTCTCGACTCCCTTGGCGTGGGAAACTTCCCCGGCCTTGCTCACCGCCCTGGCAACGGCGCATCGCCGCCAGACTTGCACTCTCTCCATTGTTTCTTGCCCGCCGGGAACCTAGAATGCCAGTATGAATCCATTGAAGATTGTGCATGCGGCCTGTCCCCTGGACTGTCCGGATGCGTGCAGCGTGCAAATCACGGTCAACACGGAAGGCCGCGCCACGAAAATTCAAGGCAACCCCGACCATCCAGTCACCCGCGGCTTTCTTTGCGCCAAGGTGACGAAGTATCTCGACCTCGTTTACTCCCCGGATAGGCTGCTGGTTCCCATGCGCCGCAAATCCGGCATCGCCAAAGGTCCGGTCCCGGCGGGGAAACACGCGGAGGTCTTCGAGCGGATTTCCTGGGACCAGGCGCTGGACACGATTGCGGCGCGTTTCGCTGACATCTCGGCCGCCTTCGGGCCGGAATCGATCCTGCCCTATTCTTATGCTGGGAACATGGCTGCCCTGGGCTACGGTTCCATGGATCGGCGGTTCTTTTCTCGCCTGGGTGCATCGCGCCTCGATCGCACTATTTGTTCCGCCGCCGGAGGCGAAGCGTTGATGTCGGTCTATGGCGTCAAGCTGGGCACCGACCCGGAACACTTTCGCCACGCCCGCACCATCCTCGCCTGGGGAGCGAACATTCTCGGCACCAATGTTCACCTGTGGCCCTTTGTGCAGGAGGCCCGGCAACAAGGCGCCCGGCTGATTGTGATCGATCCCTACAAGACGCGCACGGCGCAGGCCGCCGACTGGTATCTGCCCATCCGCCCCGGAACAGACTCGGCGCTGGCGCTGGGCATGATGCATGTTTTGATCGCGGAAAACCTCTATGACGCCGACTATGTCGCCCGCTTTACCCACGGCTTCGACCAACTCCGTGTGCGTGCGGAGGAATACTCTCCCGCGCGCGTGGCGGAACTCACCGGCCTCGGCGTCGAGGACATTGTGCGTCTGGCCCGCGAATACGCCACGGCAATCCCTGCGGCGATTCGCATGAACTATGGCGTGCAGCGCGGGCAGAATGGCGGGGCTGCCGCTCGCGCCATTGCCATGCTGCCGTGCCTCACTGGGGCGTGGAAGCATCTCGGCGGGGGCTTGCAGCTTTCCACCAGCGGAGCGTTTCCGTTCAACAAGGCAGCGCTGGAGCGCCCCGATCTCGCGCAGAGCAGCCCGATTGGCCGACCTGGCCGCATCGTCAATATGAGCCGCCTCGGTCATGCTCTCACGGAACTCAACGACCCGCCCGTGCAGGCGATGCTGGTCTACAACTCGAATCCGGCTGCGATCGCTCCCAACCAGAACACGGTGTTGCGCGGACTGAGGCGCGCCGACCTGTTCACCGTGGTGCATGAACAATTCTTCACCGACACCACCGATTATGCCGACATCGTTCTGCCCGCGACCACTTTTTTTGAGCACAAGGATTTTGAAGGCGCCTACGGCCAGTACCATTTGCAGATCTCCGAACAGGCGATTGCGCCGCTGGGCGAAGCGCGCTCGAACGTCACCCTGTTTCGACAATTGGCCCAGCGCATGGGTTTCACCGAGTCTTGTTTTCTCGACACGGAAGACGACATGATCGATCAGGCGCTCGATGTGACCAAGGAGGATTCTCCGTGGGTCTACGGAATCACGCGCGCGCAGTTGGAAGCGGAGCATTCCGTGCGGTTGAAGTTTCCGCAGGAACAAAATGGCGGCGCATTCCAGCCATTTATTTCCGGCGAATGGTTTCGCACTCCATCCTGCAAGGCGGAGTTTTACTCGGAGGCTCTGGCGGCGCAGGGGTTCGATCCTCTGCCCGGCTATGTGCCTGCCGAGGAGTCGCGTCACTCATCCCTGGCCCGCAGATTTCCGCTGGAGCTTTTGGCGCGCAAGGGCGACAACTACATGAATTCGACGTTCGCAGCTCTGCCCGGCCATCGAGCCATGGAAGCGGCGCATTCCGGCCTGCTCGAAATGCATCCGCTGGACGCTGCCGCCCGGGGGATTGTGGACGGCGATGCGGTCGAGGTCTTCAATGAACGCGGAAAAATACCGCTGCGGGCGAAAGTGAGTGCATCTGTCCCTGCCGGAGTGGCCGCTTCCCGTTTAGGATGGAACAAGCTCACAAGAGATGGACAGGGAGTCAACACTCTTACCAGTGAGACGTTGACCGACCTGGGTGGGGGGCCGACCTTTTACTCCACGCTGGTCGAAGTGCGGCGGGCGAGAGCCGGCGAGGAAGTGTCTGAGGAGTAGCGGTGATGGCGGACGCTGCGGGTTTTCAGTGCGCTGGATGCGGAGAATGGAATGAGACGGTGGTCGATGAGTCTGCCGGCAGGCATCAGCGCTACGTGGAAGATTGCCATGTGTGTTGCAAGCCGAATGTGTTGGATATCTGCTGGAACAGTACGGCAGAGGAATTTGTCATTGAGGCCCAGCTGGAAAGCTAGCTGGCCTGAAGACGTTTGAGGAGCCTGGAGCGCGGTTCGACGGCGCTCCGCAACGAAAAACGGGCCAGGGGAAAACTGGGCGCTAGGATGCAGGGTGTATCTCCCGTATAATCGTGTTTTCCGTTGGAATCGATTTTTGGCAGTGAGGGTGTGCATATTTTTCCCGCGAGTCTAGGGGGCTTTCATGTCCCAAACCAACCAGCCACGAGCGTCCGCCTGTGGGTCCGCCGGACTGTCCAAGTTCTTGCGGTGGTACTCTTTTTTCTCGGCCTGGGCTTCAGTGCCGCGGCCCAGCAGCAGTCCCCCATCCAGTCCATCGCGCCGGCCAGCGAAGCCAGCGTTCCGCAGGGCAGCATCATCAGTGAAATTCGTGTCATCGGCAATCGCAGGATCCCCAAAGAAACCATTCTCGCGCGCATGTTCTCCCACGTCGGGGACGCCTACGATCCGCAGACCGTGGAGCGGGACTTTAATTCTCTTTGGAACACGGGATATTTTGAGAACGTCCAGATCGAGCGCGAGTCCACGCCCAAAGGCGTCATCCTGACTGTCATCGTTCGCGAGCGGCCAACGATTCGCGAGATCAACTACAAAGGGCTCAGCTCCGTGTCCCAGTCCGACGTGCTGGACCGCTTTAAGAAGGCCAAGGTGCCGCTGTCGGTGGATAGTCAGTATGACCCCACCAAGATCAAGTTGGCGGAAACTGTACTCAAGGAGCTGCTGGCGGAACACGGCCATCAGTTTGCGACGATCCACACCGTCATCAAGACGATTCCGCCGGCGTCGGTCTCCGTCAATTTCAACATCAAAGAAGGTCCCACCGTCAAAGTGGGACATATCCGCTTTGAAGGCAACAAGGAAGTGTCCAGCCGCACCCTGCGTGCCGCCATGGTCAACCTGCGTCCGATCGGCATTCCGCATTCCATCCTCCTGGAAGACCTCTTCTCCCGTACCTACGACGAAAGCAAGCTGGAGGAAGATTCCGAGAGGGTGCGCGGGGCGTACCGAGACCGCGGGTTTTTTCGGGCCAGCATCGGCGTGCCGTTGACGCACATTCGCAATGAGGGGGGACTCTACGTCCCGCTCATCCATAACCGCAAGGGCAAGGTGATCGACATTACCATGCCGGTGGACGAAGGACAGCAGTATCGCCTCGGCGGCATCACATTTACCGGCAACAAGCGCGTGACCAACGTGAAGGCGCTGCGTGCTCTCTTCAAGCTGAAGGATGGGCAGGTCTTTAACGCATCGATGATCGGCAAAGGCCTGGAGAACATGCGGAAGGCATATGGACAGCTGGGTTATATCAATTTCACCGCCGTTCCGACGCCGCGCATCGATGAAGCCAAGAAGCTCGTCTATTTGAACATCGATATCGACGAGGGCAAGCCGTACTATGTATCGCGTATTGAATTCCGCGGGAACACCACTACCCGCGACAACGTCATTCGACGCGAGCTGCTCCTGGAAGAAGGACAGGTCTATAACAGCCATCTGTGGGAGATGAGCTTGTTGCGTCTGAATCAGTTGAGTTATTTCAATCCACTGAAGGTGGACCAGGACTCGGAGACGCAACAGGATGCCGACAATGGCACGGTCAACCTGCTGCTGAACGTTAAGGAGAAGGGCAAGAACTCCATCGGATTGAATGGCGGATTCAGCGGCCTTTCCGGAGCATTCCTCGGCTTGAACTACCAGACCAACAACTTCCTCGGCTTGGGCGAATCCCTCACCTTGCAGGCCGCGATGGGCAATCTGCAGCGCAACCTGACCTTTGGCATGACGATTCCTTATGTAAGGAACTATCCGCTCAGCATCGGCTTCCAGATCACTACGCAGAAGTCCCAGTACAACGCCTATAAGAACCCGCTGTCGTTGACGGGAAGAAGCCAGAATTTCGATACCGCCCAACAATCGTTTGTGCAGAATTACAATCAAGTCATGACCGGCGTCAACGTGTCGGCGAATTACCTGGTTCCTCGCAGCTTCAAACGCGTCGGCGCCACGTACAGCCTGAACCGTTCCAATGTCCAGGCCTTCAGTCCGGCCACCACGAACCTGTTTCAGTACCTGAATTTCCGGCACGGAACCACCGGCCAAAGCGCCTTGAATGGCATTATCACCAGTCAGCTTTCGCTCAGCTACAGCTACAGCACGGTGGGAAATCCCTACCGCCCGCGGGATGGAAAGAGCCTCAATGTGATCCTGCAGGGCTCAGGACTGGGCGGCAACGTCAGTTCGATCAGCCCGCTGGTGGAATTCAAGTTCTTCAGGCCGATCTCGGGACTTCACTTCAATCCGGAGGGTCGCAATATCTTCGGATACCGTCTGCAGGCGTCCTATATTCAGGGAATCGCCGGACTCGTGGCCTCTCCCTTCGATCGCTTCTACGCTGGTGGCGAGAACGATATACGCGGCTTCGATGTTCGTACTTCCACCCCGTATTCATTCGTTCCCACCAAGGTGCTGTATAACCTGACCAATGCGGATGGGTCCCTGGTTCCGAGAGATCCCACCAATCCTACCCTCGGTCCCGTGGTGGTTCCGCTGCCGATCTATTCTGTGGCGTCCATCGGTGGCGACACTCAGATCACGAACAACATTGAGTACCGCATCCCGATCGCGGGTCCGGTGGACTTCTCATTCTACATAGACATGGGCCTGGATATGGCCTTGAACCACAGCCAGTTGCAATTGAATCCCCAGGCCAGTTCCAACTTGAACGGCGCCCTGTACGGTTGTCCGCACCTTGTGAATGGCACCTGCCAGGGAGGCGTTCCGTGGACATCGTTGGGGCCGTTCCCCTTGCGCTTGGGCGCGATTCCCGGCACCAACATTGTTCCCCGCACTTCCGTTGGGCCGCAGATTACCGCCATGCTGCCCATCATCAATGCGCCGGTTCGACTCTATTTTGCCTACAATCCAAATCGTCTCCACATGGACGAGGGTTCGACCGTCATCTTCAATCGCAGCATGTTCCCCCAGGGCGGAGCTGGAGACTATACCTATCAGCAGGCGCTGTCAAATTATGGCGCGGAATACTTTCTATGGGAGCCGCGCAAGACGCTCCGCGTCACCGTCAGTACTTCGTTTTAGTCTGGGATGCTTCTCTTCCGGCGGCCCATCCTGCTGCGCGCCAGGCCCGTCTGGAGGAGTAGAAGTTTGAGGGAAAGGAAGTTGGACGATTGAGGAAAAATCGGGAACTGCGTTTGACGGGCGATTTTCGCCGCTCCTATAATTCTCACAGATTTCTATCTTGCAGCTTTTCCTGCTCCGGCTTCCCCGAACAGGTTGCGCGGAGAGCCAGCCGCGTGCAGTTCCTCCTGAGAGATACACTCTCTACGATGTTCGCAATCGACAGTATTTAGGAGAATCGGTTGCGCGACCGGTGTTTCAATCTAAAGCGAATTGAAAGTTAGTGTAGTAATTTGTGAAAGGGAGTCATTCTGAATGGAGCGTAGCGGAGTGAAGAATCCAGAGAATATGCGCCTGTCATTGCCGCCGTCGTCCTCTGGATTCTTCGCGGAGTTTACCCTGAGCGAAGCCGAAGGGCTCAGACTGACTCATCCCATTTTCAACTAAAGCATCTGTAAATCGGCTTTAGCGCGGGTTCAATTGGCACGGGCCCGTATCCGGCATCCGAGGACCACGAAAGTATCAAATTTTGCTCCGCCTATACAGCGGTAGCCAGAGTGGAAGTAAAAGGAGTTCCAAATTATTATGAAGCGTTCTCTATTCGCGGTTGCCGCACTGGCAGCGACCTTCACTGTCGGCGCCATCGCGCAGACCAGCCAACCCCCATCCGCGCCGGCGCCGGAATCGGCCGCTCACGCCCCCGCGCCCACCGGAGCCACGAAAGTGGCTGTCATCGCATTTCAGCCGGCGGTGGCCGCCACCAATGAAGGCCGCGTGGCCTTTGAGAAAATTCAGCAGAAATTCGCCCCCAAGCAGGCCGAGCTGAAGGCCGAGGACGACCAGATCAACTCGCTGAAACAGCAGTTGCAGACTGACGGCACCACTCTCAGCGCGGACGAGCGAGCGGCACGGCTGCGCACCATCGACGACAAGGAAAAGACCTTGCAGCGCGATGCGCAGAACGCCCAGTCGGACTTTCAGCAGGCCATGACCGACGCCTACCAGGGCATTGCGCAGAAATTCTACGCCGTGTTGCAGGATTACGCCCAGACCCACGGGTATGGCGCGGTGTTCGATATGAGCTCGCAGCAGACGCCAGTTGTCTGGGCGAGCAAGGGCGCGGATATCAGCGCGGCCGTGGTCGAGGAATATAACCAGAAATCCGGTATCGCAGCCCCGGCCCCGGCAGTGCAGCCAGCCTCTCACACGACGCCGAGCGCAACCACCCACCACCGCAGCACAACCACGTCGCATTAAAGGTATGCGATCCACTGCCGATAAATAGATCAAGACGGCAACTGATTTGTACCTTTTGGGCGGCTCCGGCCAAGTGTCGGCGAGCCGCCCCTTTTCCTGTGGAAAAAACTGTGGGAAATCCCAGCCCGCGCGTGGCCTCCGTCCGCCGATCATCGCTCGCGCGGTTACTTTAGAATAAATCTCCCATAAGTTGCTGATTTATTTAGGCTATTTATTCCGGGTCGGAATTTGTTCGGCGGACACGCTGGAAATACCTCTTTTGCGCTTTCCACAATCCATCGTGAAGGCTGCATGAATTTCAGTCCTGGATTCCCGACTTTTCAGGACTCTTCGCCGATCCTCAAAACCGCCAGAAAAGCCTCCTGCGGAATGTCCACTCGCCCGATCCGCTTCATCCGCTTTTTGCCTTCTTTTTGCTTCTCCAGCAGCTTGCGTTTGCGAGAAATGTCGCCGCCATAACACTTGGCAATCACGTTCTTCCGCAGCGCCGCCACCGTTTCCCGCGCAATCACCTTGGCTCCGATTGCCGCCTGGATGGCCACCTCGAACATCTGGCGCGGAATCAGTTCTCGCATCTTGGAAACCAGCGCCCGCCCGCGATCATAGGCAAACTCCTGATGCACGATGATGGAAAGCGCGTCCACCGGTTCCCCCGAAACCAGGATGTCGAGCTTTACCATGGGCGACTCCCAGGTATCGGACAGGTGGTAATCGAGCGACGCATAGCCGCGTGAGATGGACTTCAGCCGGTCGTAGAAATCCAGCACGATCTCATTCAGCGGCAGCTCATAGGTCAGCATCACGCGAGTCGGGCCGACGTATTCAAAATTCTTCTGCCGCCCGCGCTTGTCTTCCACCAGCTTCAGGATGCCGCCCACATATTCTTCATTCGTCAGGATGGTCGCGGTGATGACCGGTTCCTCAATCTTTTCGATGTTGGTCGGATTCGGCCAGCGCGACGGGTTATCGACCTCTACCACCTTGCCATCCGTCAGCGTGATGCGATACCGCACCCCCGGCGCCGTCGTGATCAGGTCCAGATTGAACTCCCGTTCCAGCCGCTCCTGAATGATCTCCATGTGCAGCAGTCCAAGAAAGCCGCAGCGGAATCCGAAGCCGAGCGCCACGGAACTTTCCGGCTCGAAGAAGAAGGAAGAGTCGTTCAGACGCAATTTTTCCAGCGCCTCCCGCAGCAAGGTATGTTCATGGGCGTCCACCGTGTACAGCCCGGCAAACACCATCGGCTTGATGTCTTCAAACCCCGGCAGCGCAGCCGCGCACGGGTTGGCCTCGTGCGTAATCGTGTCGCCAATCTTGGCGTCCGCCACGTTCTTGATGGTGGCGACAAAAAATCCAACTTCGCCTGCGGAAAGCTCCTGCACCACAACCGGCTTCGGCGTCTGCACCCCGATCGATTCCACTTCGAACGATTTGCCGTTCGACATCAGCCGGATTTTCTCGCCCCGCTTCAGCCGTCCATTGATGACGCGGGTCAGCACCACCACGCCGCGGTACGAATCGAACCAGGAATCGAAAATAAGCGCCTGCAGCGGGGCTTCCGCATCGCCGGTGGGCGGCGGCAGGCGGTGCACGACGGCTTCCAGCACTGCCTCCACGCCCAGCCCCGTCTTCGCGCTGATCGGCAGCGCATGGCTGGCATCCAGGCCAATCGTCTGCTCGATCATTTCCTTGCTGCGCTCCACGTCCGCGCTCGGCAGATCGATCTTGTTGATGATGGGGATAATGTCCAACCCATTATTGATGGCAATGTGGGCATTCGCCAGCGTCTGCGCCTCCACTCCCTGCGTGGCGTCGACAATCAACAGCGCGCCTTCGCACGATGCCAGCGAGCGCGAAACTTCATACGAAAAATCCACATGGCCAGGCGTGTCGATCAGATTCAGTTGGTAGGTTTCACCATTCTCCGCCTGGTATGCCATGCGGACCGCGTGCGCCTTGATCGTGATGCCGCGCTCGCGTTCCAGGTCCATCGCATCCAGCACCTGCGCCTGCATTTCGCGCGCGGTCAACGAGCCGGTCAGTTCCAGCAGCCGGTCGGAAAGTGTGGATTTCCCATGGTCGATATGGGCAATGATGGCGAAATTGCGGATGTGTTCACGATCCATGAAGGAAGCCGGCTGGCGGATAAGATGCGATTCCATGCGCCGATCGCATCGGCCGTGGAAGTGCTGTCTCTTCAGCTGAGTTTACCATCAGGGCACGCGGAATCAGCGGTAGCGCACGTTCGGATCGAGGTGAGTTCGATGAAATAGCGGTCTCGACAGGAATGTGTACTTTGATCCCGAGCGCCCGGAAGTGCCGCTTCACCTCATGAAACACCTCCGGCAGGGCCTGGCGTCCAATCACAATTGAAGACTCCTTGCCCAATTCCTCAGGAGAGATGGAGGTCATCTCCGCCAGCCGATGGTGTTTCGGCATGCAGGCCGTGAACGGCTCATCATAGATCTCCCGGATCACCAACTCCGGCTGGCGCCAAGGGAATATCCCGATGCCAGCCTGAAGTCTTCCATCCAACACCGCCTGCACGATGTCATGGGTGGTGGAGCTTTCCATCTGAATCGGCGGATAGGACGGTTGGAGGAACCTGAGACCCCGGACAACCGTCAACAACTCCGCGTTGATGTGAGAAGAATAGCCGACATGGAAGGGGGCCGATCTTTTGCTTTGCCCTCTGGATCGCCAACTGAGAGGCCCGATGGGGTTGCAAGACGCTGATCGTGCAGCCGTTCCACCTTCAGCGAGCCGAACAGCGTCCACCGGCAGCATTGTTCCAGCAATTCGTTCCGTCTCTTCATGACAAGGACCTATCGTGGATGCCTACTTCATCCTGTGAAATTCATCCACCTCACAACCTTGCATGCTCTCTCGTGAGTTATCGGGCATTCAGGAATTGCGCTGCTTTTGGCGTCGTTAGCACGGCGACTTCGAGCGGTCCCAGAGACACTTTTGTCAGACCAGTTCGTTCAGCGACTAGATCATCCATTGGCTTGGGCAATGCGATATCGCTGTGCGCCGTCTCGGTGAGGTTCAGCAGAAAATAGTAGGTTGCCTCCGCATCGTCTCGACTTACCACTTCCACGCCATAAGGCGCAGCGATCAGTGGAGACAACTTGCCTGTAGTTCCGACCGCTCGGGCAAGGGCTTCGTAAAAATCATCTTCAGCGCAATCCGTCCCCACATAGAAAACCCAGCCTTGTCCATGGCGATTGCGAGTGATCGCCGGTCGGCCTGTCATCCTGCCTCCGCGAAAGGTCGCGATCGATTCGGCCCCATGCAGCGTGAGCGATTCAAGAATCGTGCGCGGACGAAAAACCGTGTCGCTTCTCGACAGGCTGATTCCAAATCCAGCCTTTTCCAAGACCGGATACTCAATGAAGTCCACTTCGTTGGCTTCTGCGGTCACCCCCGCCATCTCCGCGAACGGGCCCGGCGGGAGCACTCGCCTCATGCTGACATCCATCTTCTGTGTGCCGGCACGGTAATTGAGAACAAGAATTCCACCGCGAGACACGAATGCCTGCAATCGCGTAACGGTCGCATCGTCGACCAGATGCAGATTCGGTGCGACGATCAACGTGTAACCTGAAAAGTCTACCGACACCGGGACAACATCGACATTGCGCTGTAGCACCTTGATGCCGCGATAGTAGCGACCCTCTTCGCTGTTGTATGGTCGACCCTTAGGACCAATCGATCCGAATCCCTGCGACCATTCGTTGTCGAAATTGTAGAGCAGAGCGATGTCCGCGCGTGTGACCGCTTCCGCCAGGCGCGGACCAAGACGCGCGAACTCTCTGCCGATTTGCTCGAAAATCGGTTTCGCCGGGATCGACCCGTCGAAGGCTTGGATGAAGGAAGGCCGGAATTGCTCGTTGCCGGCCAGCGGACGACGCCACTCGAAGTAGAGATGCCCGTGACTTCCATGCGCAAGATTGATATACGCCTGCAGTCGCAGGCCTTCATCGACGGCGTTGGCCGGGACATAGGCAATTTGCTCCGCGCAGAAGAACCGCTGGTGGGGTCCGGCGCATCGGGAGAAATCGTCATTGAAACCTGAAATATATTGGTTCTGGAATCCGCTCACGCCTGGCGCAATGACATAGTTATCCCATGCCGTCGCATCCAGAAACTCCGTCGCGGCGGCAAACACGTCCACAGACCAGGTGGGGCTCGGCCAGTTCGTGGAGATGAATTGATCTTTCATCGCCTTTCGGAGAATAACCGCCTGGCGCCGTAAATGGTTCAGAAAGGAATCTGAGAAGAACTGCCGATAGGCCAGAGTGATCGCGGGCTGCCACCCGCCCTCAGCGGAATTCTTCGGGAAGTGAATTTGCGACCAGGCGGTATATTGATTGCTCCAGAATGCGCCGTTCCAATCGCGGTTCAGCGCGTCCAGCGTTCCGTATCGCTTCTGGAGCCACACTCGAAACGCTCTCTCAGAATCGGGATCGAAGGCCTCGAATGGAAATCCCGGCTCATTATCAAGCTGCCAGCCGATCACGCCCGGATGATGGCCGTAGTGCTCGGCCAGCGCGGTCACAATGCGTTCGCACGCTGCTTGATAACTCGGGCTACTGGTGCAATAACCCTTTCGTCCGCCATAGGTGTATGGACCAATGACATCGCCTGTCAAAACGTCCGGGTGCGACTGATATAACCAAGGAGGCACCGACGCCGTCGGCGTGCCGAGAATCGCATCAATCCCGTGGTGGTTTGCCAGAGCAATGGCTCGATCCATCCAGTCGAATTCAAACTTCCCGGGCGAGGGTTCATAGATCGCCCAGGCAAACTCTCCCATGCGGACCGTATTGATTCCCAGTTCCTGCATTTTGCGGAAATCTACTTCCCATTCCGAAGGCTCCCACCATTCCGGATAATAGGCAGTTCCCAGGAAATAGCGATTCCAGAGCTTTCGGCCCTCTTTTCCAGTGTTGAATGTGCTTTGCGCCTGGGCTGTTCCCACAGGTCCCACGAGAGCGCTCATTCCTGCAAGACCAGCCAGCTTATTGAATGTCCTTCGGTCCACCGGCAACCTCTTTCTTCCAGCAACGGTTTCAATCTTACAGTCGATGAGGACGCCTCCCTCACGGGAAAACGGCCTCATCCAGATCATTCAGTAAATTGCGAGGCGGCACGATCTAGAAAACATACTTCGCGGATAGCTGGAAGAACCTGGCGTCGGGCGTATTGTTTTGAAGACCCAAGTAGGAAGTTATCAAGCCCGCATTGGTGCTATCGTTCGTGTTGCCGGGTTGCCCCCAACTTGGATGGTTGAATAGATTGAATATATCTGAACGAACCTCAAGATACTGCTGCTTTACGGTCGGAAAGTCTTTGAATATGGACATTGCCCGCCGCGCGCGGGTCTCTCATTCCACTATCTCCAGGGTGATCAATAACGTCGAAACGGTCGACCCCAGACTCGTTCGACGCGTTCAGGCCGTCATTGAAGAGGTTGGCTACCGGCCGAATTTTCAGGCTCGCGCCCTGGCGCGCGGCAGAAGTCACACCGTCGGCCTGATCGTATCGGAGTTGAGCGGCGGCAATCCCTTTTTCTCCGAGATCATTCTCTATTTTGAAAGAGCCGCTGTCGAAAGCGGCCATGAGGTCCTGATCGGTTTCACCGATACCGAAGTTCGTCCCGACCATGTCGCCATCTGCGCGACCCGCATGCAGGAACGGCAGGTGGAAGGAATCGCCGTCCTTACCTTCGGCATGGAGCAATATCTCCAGAACTGCGCCATCGACGTTCCCATGGTCTATGCCGGTGCCGACAATGTCCTGAAAAATTCCAGGAACATCCGCATGAATTATCTGACGGGTATGCGCGACGCGGTGAAGCATCTGGCGGATTATGGTCATCAACGCATCGGATATCTCAGCGGCCAGCTCAGTTGGAGCAGCATGCTCACCCGCTTTGAAGCCTTTCGCAAGGCGATGAAAAGTGCGGGAATGGCGTTCGACAAGGAACTGGTAGCGGAATTCGATCACACCTGGGATGGCGGCGCGCTCGGCATGGCCAGCCTGTTGAACCTGCCCAAGCCTCCAAGTGCAGTCCTATGCTGCAACGATGTTTCAGCGATCGGAGCCTTGAAAACTTTGAACAGCAAGGGTCTGCAAGCTGGAAGGGATATTGCTCTGATCGGGTTCGATGACCTGACCATGTGCCGCTTCACCCAGCCATCGTTAACCACGATTCGATTCTCCCCCAGTGAAATTGCAGGCCTGGCTTTCCGGGCACTGCTGGAGGAGATTGAGAATGCTGAGAACAAGACGCAGTATGAGTACAAAACACGATTCGTCCTGCGCGAATCTACCTGCGCACCCAAGCTTTGATCACGATTTCGCCGATCCAGCCCCGCCACTCTAGCGATAGCGGGTGGCCGCAGCCAGCAGGAACTTCCAATAACGGAGCCTGCCCCCAAGCGCTGTCATCGCGACGGAAAATCCGAGCTGGCGTGGGTATCCCCGCACCTCATCCTTTTCCGACATGGATACTGGAAAGGGAGTGAAACAGCCCGAAGACATTCAGAAGCCACAAAACGACAGCAATGATCACAATGCCATTCAATATTGACTTGATGGTTGACTGCATTGGAATGAAGCGATTGACCAACCACAGGAGAACGCCCACCACGATCAGGACTTCCAGAAGCTGTATTAGCGGCATGACTTTCGACCTTTCTCTTCTCTCCGACCAACACCTCTCCTGCGCGAATGAGGTGTGGACCTGACCTCCGCATCGAGGCCCCGCAGATGGAAACGTTTTCTGCGTCCGTTCCGCAGCGACACACGGAAATAAGAACGCAGATTGGATGAATGGGGTCGCGTCGCTGGAAATCGTTGAAGAAATTACCTGCGGCAACCTGAAGCATGGAGGCCGTAGAACCCGCCGCCCCTGCCGTCCAGGCACACCCAGCCGATTCAAGAGTGACAGGTACCCGCTCTTAAGTCTGAGCAAAAGTGCACACGTGGAAAGATTTGGGATTTATTCCTTGCGCTCATACGAGCGGAATCCATGCTCGCGCACCAGCGCATCGCGTTTCGCTTCCTCTAGATCCGACTGCACCATTTCCCGGACTAGCTCCTCAAACTGGACACGCGGCTTCCAGCCCAGGCGATTCTGGGCGTGGGTGGCGTCGCCCAACAGCGTTTCCACTTCGGATGGACGAAAATAGTGCGGGTCCACGGCGACAATCACCTGGCCCGAATCATCCAGCGCTTTTTCATCGATGCCGCTGCCGGTCCAAGCGAGATCCCATCCCAGCTCCGCAGCGGCAATCGACACGAACTCTCGCACGCTGTGTTGCTCGCCGGTGGCGATGACAAAATCCTCCGGCTTTTCCTGCTGCAGGATCAACCACTGCACCTCTACGTAGTCCCGCGCATGGCCCCAGTCTCGAAGCGCGTTCATGTTGCCGAGATACAGGCAATCCTGCAGGCCGACTTTGATGCGAGCCAGAGCGCGCGTTATTTTGCGCGTGACAAAAGTCTCGCCCCGGGTCGGCGACTCATGGTTGAACAGGATTCCGTTGCAGGCATACATGCCGTAGGACTCGCGATAGTTGACCGTGATCCAGTAGGCATAGAGCTTGGCGACCGCGTAGGGAGAGCGCGGATAAAAGGGCGTCTTCTCCGTTTGCGGAATCTGTTGCACCAGCCCGTAGAGTTCCGAAGTCGATGCCTGGTAGAAGCGTGTCTTCTGCTCCAATCCCAGGATGCGGATGGCTTCGAGGAGCCGGAGGGTACCCATCGCATCGACCTCGGCGGTGTATTCCGGCTGCTCAAAGGAAACCGCCACATGGCTCTGCGCGCCCAGGTTATAGACCTCATCCGGCTGCACTTTCTGCACAATATGAACCAGGCTCGAAGAATCCGTAAGATCGCCATAATGCAGGATGAAATTCCGCTGCTGCACGTGCGGATCTTCGTACAGATGATCGATGCGATCGGTATTGAACAACGATGTGCGCCGCTTGATGCCGTGGACTTCGTAGCCCTTTTTCAACAGAAATTCGGCCAGATAGGCCCCGTCCTGCCCGGTTATTCCAGAGATCAATGCTTTCTTCTTCAAGGTTCCACCCAAGAATTATTTTTTCATCCAGTCCATCCATTCTTACACTTTGAGGGCTTCACCACAGAAATCGATCGCTACGCAATCCGTCCAAGTTCAGCCAGGCGCCCGGCATTTCCATGGAGGAATCGGCGCCGCTAATGCGCTCCAAATATCCAGATTCTTACGCCTCCCAGGAAGGCGCGGCCCGGCATCGGAACTCCTACGATCTCGTCGTAGCCGGTATTGCTGAGGTTTGTCATCTGTAGAAATGGCTGCAACCGTCCATACTCATGCACCACAGAGACGTCCCATACTGGATACGCCGTTTGCTGAAATCGTTGCTGCACTCCCACTCGCGTATTGATCATCGCCCAGCGTCCAACACTGGCATACCAGTTGAACACGGCATTGTGGACCGGGTAGTTGAATACATATTCCGACTGCAAGCCGTTCAGGACGCTTTGCACTCCATCCAGCCAGGTCCAGGAAAGGTTGACCTGCTGGCTATGGTTGACTTGCCAACTCATCGAAGCTTCTGTTCCGGCAAACGCGAATAGATTCAAATTCGTCGCGTGCCACTTGGCGGTCGGAGAAGTCCGAACGTAGTCGATAAAGTTGGTCTGCGGCGAATAAAATCCCGTCACCGAGACAGCCAGAGATCTGCGTGGATACCAGTCGAATCCGCCTTCATAACTCCATGCCGACTCCGGCTTCAGTTTCGAATTGCCCACAGTCGATGGGTCGCTGTAATACAGGTCCGTATAGGTAGGCAGGCGAAATCCGTAACCCGCCGAGGCACGCGCCTTCAGCGCAGGACGAATCCAGTAGGACGCCGCTGCTTCCGGACTGAAGACGTCATACCCGCCGCTGATGATTTCCTCGCGCGCGCCAACAGACAACGTGGCCCGCTTCCACGACCGAAGATCGAAGTCGACATATCCCGAGCCCCAATTGCGCGCGTGCTGGCCCAGGTTGTTGCTATGGATGGAATCTCCGTCGAAGTCGAGTCCATAGTAGAGGCCGTTGGCGCCGTTCCACACCGTCTTGCGGCGCAGGATCGCCTGCCAGCTGCCATCGATATGGTTGTTCGCGTAGATTGCAGGGTCATTGCGGAACAGGACGTAGTTATCCGTGTGGCGGCGATAGGCGAACCCACCATCCGTCTGCGCTCCCAGTTCCTGATGGATCGAGGCAAACCATCCCTTCGTCCGTTCCCACGACGGATAGTTGCCATAGAAATTGTTCGCGCCGAACGGCGTATCGCTTCCGCCCAGCAGAATGTCCGTAGTTCCAACCGGCGAAGTGATCCACGATTCCACGCTGGCGTTCTCGTTGCGATAATCGCGATCGTACATAAACCCGGAGGAAAAATCGCGATGCCCGGCCACCTGCTCCGACCAGTTACGATGGGCATAGTTGCCCACGAAGGACTGCTGATTTTCTCCAAAGCTGCCGGCGCCGCCGGAAACCCATAGCGAACTCGCCGCGGGACGAGCGGTTAGAAAATCCGCCACGCCGCCCAGTGCATCCGCGCCATACAACGTCGAACCTGCCCCGTGCAGTACCTCGATGTTCGTCATGGTATCCAGCGGTACCGGCAGATCGAGATTGTTATGCGCCGTTTCCGGATCGTTCACGCGAAAGCCGTCAAGCAAAACCAACGTCTGCTCAAACGATGTTCCCCGAATTGACAAATCCGCAGGATAGCCGCCGGCCCCGCGCTGGCTGATTTGCACCGAGGAGTCCGTGCGCAAATAATCCTCCACGGTATTGAATGCCAGCGGGTGCTCTTGTGTATCCATCACCACCACAGAGCGAGCCGACTCGCCCAGCGACACGGGATCGGGCGCGCCCAGGACCGTAACCGTGGTTCGAACTGTCGCCAGTTTCTTCCTGGCCGCGAAGGCAGCATGGGGTGTGCTGGACGCGCTGGCGGGCGGTTGCGAGCTTTGCTGCGCAAAGGCACAAAGCGTACTCACGCCAGCGAGAATTGCGGCAAGGCAGCGTGAGCCCATCAAACTCGGATCTCCGTCAGCATCGTCCGGTCCCGCGCGACGCACTCCCGTATATCCATGCTCTCTTGGCGTTCGCGATGACCAGGATCGGATTCGTAGACGAGTTCAAAGAAAGGAAGGCGATGCAGGGTGTAATCGACCACGAAGGAAACCTCTGAGCAATCATGGAGGAATCCAGGGAGTGATGCAACGATACTTTTGTCTTGTCCTAAATGATTGATTTAGTAAACTATATCTGTCAGATTATGCGTATTGAAGCCTTCCTTCGCGAGAGTCCCATGTTCACGGTGAAACGTGCGGCACGGCACTTCGACGCAGTCGCAGCCGAGGCCTTCGCCGCAGATGACCTCGGGTTCATGGAAGGCCTGGTTCTCGCGGCCATCTTCTTCGAAGCGCCACGCCCAATCAAGCCGTCTCATCTCGCCGAGACCTTCGCCACCACGCGCGGGAATATCAGCCATGCCATTTCTTCGCTGGAAGCGAAAAGCCTCTTGCAACGGAAGATCGATCCATCCGATGCCCGGGGATATCTGCTGACGCTGAAACCGCCTGGCAAGAAGTGCGCGCTGCGGGTGATTGCAGCGTTTGACAAGATGCAGCACGGGTTCGAACAAGAAGTTGGAGGGACCGCGCTGGCGAACGCGCTCAAGGTGATTCGCGCGCTTGAATCACGCTGACACGTAAGCGATCGCGCCGTCCTTCAGACGCATGACGAGTTCGACTCGTTGCTGGCGGTCTGCGTTACGATCGTAAAATAAATGGACCGGTACATTCCCTGCTACCGCCGCGAAGAGTTACGACGGTGCGATCGAATGGATCATGAACATCGCATGTTTTGATCTTCGTGGAATACACTGCTGGACAACACGCTGGTTCAGATCTGGCGATGGAAAGGCATTGCAACATGGCCGCATTGGCGGATACATTTTGGCGCGATAAGCGCGTTTTCATTACCGGGCATACTGGCTTCAAAGGCGTCTGGCTGTCGATATGGCTCCAGTCTCTGGGGTCGGAGGTATTTGGCTACTCCACCTCCTCGCCGGCTTCGTTTCAGGAAGCAAAGTTCGCCGTCCCCATGCAATCGTTTCAAGGCGATATTTGCGATTTTCAAAAGCTGCATCAAGCGCTGGACGCTACCCAGCCTGAAATTGTTATCCACATGGCCGCCCAACCGTTGGTACGGCAGGCATTTCAGGACCCCATCGCAACCTACAAAGCGAATGTCATCGGGACGGCGACCCTTCTGGAAGCCGTTCGCCAATGCAAGCCGGTGCGCGCCGTCGTCGTGGTGACGACAGACAAGTGCTATGAAAATAGAGACTGGGATTGGGCCTATCGGGAAATCGATCCACTGGGAGGCAGCGATCCATACAGTAGCAGCAAGGCTTGCATGGAGATGGTCGTCCGCTCTTTTCGCGATTCATTTTTTGCCGTCGGCGGCGGCCATCCAATCGGCGTGGCTTCAGCGAGGGCCGGAAATATGGTCGGCGGCGGCGACTGGGCGAAAGACCGGCTGGTCCCAGACATGATGCGGAGCTTTGCGGCTGGCCGGCCCGTCATGCTTCGCAATCCACAGGCAAAGCGCCCCTGGCAGTATGTACTGGAAGTCTTGCGCGGTTACATGCTGCTGGCGCAGGGCCTCTACGAAGATGCCGGTCGGTATGCCGGCGCTTGGAACTTTGGGCCCGATCCCGCCGATGTCCGGCCAGTCCAGTGGATCGTCGAGAAACTTGCCGCGGCATGGGGCGCGGAAGCGAAATGGGACCTGCAAGGCGGCTATTATCCGCAAGAGACCCAGATGCTCACGCTGGACTGTTCCAAGGCGGCAGTGGAATTGTCATGGCTCCCGGTCCTCGATCTTTCCGCTGCTCTGGAAATGACGGCGGACTGGTACCGCGATTTCTATGCGGGAAGGAACGTCGCGGAAACATACGCCCAGCAGATCGCCACGTACTCCCTGATGGCGAATGCACAATGGGAGACTCTCTCTCTCCCGCTTTCCGCGAAGTTTAACGCGGCACACGCGATCGCCTCAGATGAGGAAAATGCTCTACACTCATCCCTATGCGCGCCACACTTTCCGTCGCCATGATCGCCCGCAATGAAGAGGCGAACCTGCCCCGGACGCTCGATAGCATTCGCTGGGTGGATCAAATTGTCATTGTCGATTCGGGATCTGTCGATCGCACTCCGGAGATTGCCCGCTCCTACGGCGCCAAGCATTCTTTCAACCGGGATTTTCGCGGGTTCAACGCGCAAAAGAGCCTTGCCATCGACGCCTGCACCAGCGACTGGATCTATCTGCTGGATGCCGATGAAGTGATCCCGCCGGAGTTGGCGAAAGAAATCCAGCAGGTGCTGGAAAATCCACGCTATGAAGCCTACTGGCAGCCGCGACTGAATCTTTTTCTAGGTCGATGGATTCGCCATGGCGGCTTCTATCCAGACCGCAAACTGCGTCTGTTCAAGCGCGGCACGGCACGTATGGCAGGCGCGGAACCCCATGGAACTCCCGAGTATGCCGGCGCGAAAGGGACCTTAAAAAACGACCTGCTGCACTATGCGTATCCGAAGCTCGAACTTTACCTGGAGCACATGAATCGGTACAGCTCCCACAGCACACGGGAACTTTTCGAGAAGGGTAAAACAAGTTCCACCGTCGGAGCGTTCGCCTGGAATGTGTTCCTGAATCCGATCGCCACGTTCCTCAAGAACTACATCTTCCGGCTTGGATTTCTCGATGGGCCAGAGGGACTGGTGCTGCACTTCAACCACTCCGTCTACGTCCACTGGAAATATGTGAAAGCCTGGAACGCTGGCAAGCAGGCGAGACGGACGCAAGCGCCAGTCTCGGAAGAAACCTGGAAAAATCCTGAAAATTGATGCGGAAGATCCGTTGCGCTGAAAGCGGAGATTTCCTAACCGACCAGGCCCGGCAGGTTCCAGTCGAGCGGGGATACCGCAGTGGCGACGTGAACCGGCTTGGAGCGAGCGGTCAGTTCGATTCCATTCTCCGTCCAGCGACGGATCGTATAGACCTGCGCGCAGCGTTCGCACAACCAGAAATACCGCCGCATGGTCACCGGCTTCTCGATCCGCGGGGTATCGTACCCACCCATACTCGTCAGGTTCGACTGGCGTTCCATGAAAAACAGATGACCGCCGCGCAGATACTTCAATTCTGCGGTGCAATCCTTATTGGCACATTTCATATTCATAAGGTCGCCTCGAAGCTTTCCTTGGTTATTCCTTGGTTGGAAGTTACGCAGGCAGAAAAGGCTGACCAAAATTGCAGTGTGTTGCGAACGCCATTCTCGAATCTCATGTTCGAATCGCCTGCAATGCAGCCGATTCGGATGGCGGGTTGCAGTCGAGAAATCATAATCTCAACGCCTCGCTGCGACGGACGTTCAAGGGGCATTGAGAACTTCCGACGTATCCATCATACTCCCCATCGGAAGACCCAAAAAGAACATTCGATGAAAAAATAGGGCAGGTGCAACGTGTCTGTGCGCCGACTTCGGGCAGGACTTTTCAGGTTCCGGAGACCAAATCCGGACGGTCAGCCACGCGGTTCGAACCGCAAAAGGACATGGTCCGGCGGCTCCGCGGTAGCCTGCACACCCGTCAAGGTGGGAACCCGCCAGTCTGCGGCCATCAGGGTCTCCGGAGCGTAGGTACTCAGCACTGCCAGCACCGGACAGCCAGCCGCCTTTCCCGACGCAACTCCGGCGGGCGCATCTTCCACCACCAGGCATTCCCCAGGCGCGGCACCCAGCAACGCTGCCCCATGCCGGTACGGCTCTGGGTGCGGCTTTCCCTGGGTGACCGTTTCCGCAGTAACAAAATGCCTGGGAATGGGAATTCCGGCATGCGCCATGCGGTTCCGCGCCAGCCGCTCAGTTGCAGAAGTAACCACAGCCCAGGAGCCTTCCGGCAACGCAGCCAGCAACTCCCGCACGCCCGGCAAGACAACCAGGCCTTCGTTGTCTTCCACTTCCATGTCTTCTATCACTCGAAGCTCATCCTGATCGTCCAGGTCGGGGCGCAAGGCGCGCACCGTCTCGATGGCTCGCCGGCCGTGCGCCATATGAATGGCCATCTCCGGGTCGAGCCCGCGCGAGATGGCATACCGCTGCCAGCTTCGTTCTACCGAGCCGATGGAACTCATCAATACGCCATCCATGTCGAACAGCACGCCGCGAACCCGCAGATCCACTCTCATCGAGGACCGCCTGACTGCAGCGCAAAGTCACGGCCTGCGTCCAGCAGAAGCCCGACTGCGGCCGGAGAGCAGGATTCCGCATAAATCCGCAGCAGCGGTTCCGTCCCGGAGGCGCGCAGCAGCAGCCAGCTTTCCGCCGCATTCGGCAGCGTTGCGGCCTGTGGATTGCGTAGGAAAAATTTGATGCCATCAACAGCCTCGACACGCTCCACAGGCATTCCGGCAAAGAACTTCACTCCGGCCCGGGCGCGCGCGATGGCCGCGTTTTTTGTTTCATCGTCAATGTGCAGATCGATCCGGTCATAGTGATGCTCGCCATATTCCCGCTGCAATTTCGCAACCAACTGCCCCAGCGTCTTGTTTTCGTCGGCCATCACGTTGGCCAGCAACAGTGCATTCAACAGACCATCCCGCTCCGGCAAATGCCGCGCGCTCCCAATCCCGCCCGATTCCTCTCCGCCAATCAAAATCTCCCCTTGCAGCATCAGGTCGCAGATATGTTTGAAACCGATGCCAACTTCATGCAATTTTCGACCGTGCCGGGCACAGATGCGGTCCACCATGCGCGTCGTGTTGAATGTCCGCACCACCTCGCCCGGCCACTGCTTGCGCTCAATCATCCAGCTCAGCAGAATCGCGAAGATCTTATGCGCGTCCACGATATTGCCATCTTCATCCACAGCGCCGATGCGGTCCGCATCCCCATCCGTCGCCAATCCGGCCTGGCAATGCTGTTCGGCGACTGCCTGTTGTAAGGCCCGAAGATGCAGCTGAATCGGTTCTGGATTGATTCCTGGAAACAGCGGATCGTGTTCCCCATGAATTTCGATATATGGAATATTCCAACGGGAAAAAATACCCGCCAGAATGCCCGCGCCCGCTCCATACATGGAGTCGATGGCGAATTTGTATCCGCTCGACGCGATCTTCCCGAGATCGACGAAACGCGCAATCGCCTGAATGTAATTCGGAAGAAAATCCACGCGCGCGATCGCCGCGGCCTGCGCCGCCCGCGACAGCGGCTTGCCCAGATACGATTCGATCGCCGCCATCATGGAAGGCTTGCCGGAGCCGCCGTAGCTGGCTTTGAACTTCACGCCATTCCACTGATACGGATTGTGGCTGGAAGTGATCATGATGCCACCAGCAGCGCCGCTTTCGCGCACCGCGAAGGACAGCGCCGGCGTGGGCGTAATGCCGCTGGCCAGCTGCACAGGAATGCCCGCGAACGCCAGCACCTCCGCCGCGGTCTGGGCAAAGCGATCCGACCCAAAGCGGGTATCGTACGCAATGCAAACGCCGTGGCTGGGATCTTCCTCCACCAAAATATAATTCGCAATCGCGCTGGCCGCCACGCGGAGATTGGCGAAAGTAAAGTCGTCCGCAATGATGCCACGCCAGCCATCGGTGCCGAATTTCACGGGGCAGGAGCGGGGAGAATCCGTGGCTGTCACAGTTTCCATTCGAGGGGTCGATCAGATCAGTTTGTCTTGCTTGTCCTGCTGCAGTTGCTTGACCAGTTTGCCAACATCCTGGCATCCGCCGTGGGTTGTAATCAACAGCACATCGCCGGTTTCTACCACTACCAAATTGTCCACGCCCACCAATGCGACATGTTTTTGCGGCGCGTGTACGTAGTTGCCGTGGGACTCCAGAAGGCTCTGCGCCGCCGCCTCCATCACGTTGTCTCCGCCCTGCACGTGCTGGCCCTGGGAAAGCTTATGCTCGTACAGCGCAGCCCACGAACCAAGATCGTTCCATCCGAAATCCGCCGGTAGGCAATAGAGGCCTGAACGGTGCTCCCCTTTCGCCGAGCGGGGTTCGATAATCGCGTAATCGATGCTGATGTTCTCGCACTTCGGATACAACTCCGCGAAGGTCGATGCGAACCGCTCTGTACCGAACGTGCCGGCAATCTCTTCCAGATACGGCGCGGTCTCCGGCAGATGTTCCCGCACCGCGTTGGCAAGGGTGCGCGCCGTAGCCAGAAACATGCCGCTGTTCCAAAAATAATTTCCAGAGGCCACAAACTCTTCCGCGCGCTGCCGATTGGGCTTCTCCGTAAAGCGGCGAACGCGCAACGAAAACTCATCCAGCTTGTCGCCGGTCTCAATGTAGCCATAACCAGTCTCTGGTCGGCTTGGATTCACTCCCAGCACGATGATGTTGTCTCCGGCCACCGCCAAATCGCAACCCGTTCGCAGGACCTGCTCGAAACTTGCCGCTTTCTCGATGGTGTGATCGGCGGGAAACAGTCCAAGGACCGCCTCTGGAGCTTGCCGCTCCAGCAAAAAGGCCGCCAGTCCCGCCGCCGGCGCAGTGTTCCGGGGCACGGGCTCGGCCAGGACCTGCGCAGGAGGAAGATCGGGCAACTGCGCTGCCACCGCGGCCCGCAGCGACTCATTGGTTAGTATCCACATTCGCTCATTGGTTGCCAGGGGAAGCAGTCGATCCACAGTCTGCTGCAACATGCTGCCTTCGCCATTCAGCGACAACAGCTGCTTTGGATAACTGCGCCGGCTGAGCGGCCAAAACCGTGTGCCGCTGCCACCGGCAAGAATGAAGGGTCGAAAATCAATATTGGGATTCAAGGTAGGTTTCATCGTAAACGAAACATGCGCTGTCGGCCTGAAGCAAACGTGCCCTTACGGCACTTTCACGCGAAAGTGAAACACTCCAGGTTTGCTTTTCTATTCAGAAACTGCTCGAAGAATTTCCATCGGCTCCGACGAAGTCATACTCCAGTCCGCGGTACACGCGGGCACCACAGCCAATTCGCCTCGCCGCAGATGCATCGGCGCTTCGCCGTTTGAGTGGAGTTCCCCAGCGCCTGCGGCAACGAAAATCAACTGCACCGAGCCCGTCTGAGATTGCCGCCGCACTGGAAGGGAAAACTTCACGGTGACATTTCCTTCTGCGAACCGTGTGCGATCGACGCGAAAATACTTGGACTGCACCAGCAACTCGCGCCTGACGCTTCCGGCCTGCGTGTCATCGCCGGGCTCCGGTTTCGGCTCTACCGTTCCTGCATCGGTATGCAGCCGGATTGCTTGCAGTCCATCCTTCAAGTGCAGCTCGCGCGGACGACCGTAATCGTACAGCCGATACGTCATGTCGGAATTCTGTTGCGTCTCCAGCACCACCACGCCAGGGAAAATAGCATGGACCGTTCCTGCGTCGACAAAGATCATCTCGCCTTTGCGAATGGGAACCGATTCGAGCAGAGCTTCCATGGTGTTGTTCTCGATGGACGCCTCGACCTCCGCTAGCGTGGTCCCCGGATGCAGCCCCAGTGCGACCGTCGCGCCGGGTTTCGCATCCAGCGCGTACCAGCATTCTGTTTTTCCGTGAGGCTCGCCATGTTCGCGCGCCATCGCATCGCCTGGATGCACCTGCACACTCAGTTTTTCCTGCGGGAAAAGAACCTTCATCAACAACGGAAAACGCTCCTGCGCGTGGAGCGTGGGACCAAGCAGATCTTCCTGGTGCTCCTGAAACACGGTCGCGAGCGTCTTTCCTGTCAAAGGCCCTGTATCGACAACACTGCTATCCCCGCTCAACCAGACTTCTCCAATCGGATCGCCAGCAACCTTGTTGTCATACCAGGGAGAGAGGTCCCGCACGCCCCAAATCATAGGGCGGAGCCAGGGACGCAGACGAAATGGCGAAAGACTTGGCATGGCGGATGTTTGTGACAGCAGGACCGAATCAGCCCAACTTCGCGAAAAAGGCTTTCATTCGTTTCACACCTTCGTCGATATCGGCATGGGACACGGCATAAGAGAGACGAATGTGCTCGGTAGTGCCGAAGGCTTCGCCGGGCACCGTCACCACATTGGCCTCGTGCAGCAGCCGCGTGGCTACCTCAGCCGCGCTGCTCACCCCTTTGCCAAAGAAGGCGGAAACGTTGGGATATACATAAAACGCGCCCTCGGGCACGGTGCAGCGAACGCCGGGAATCTCTCGCAGCCCGGCCAGAATCTGATCGCGCAATGAAATGTAGTCCTTGCGCATCTCCTCCACGCATTGCTGCGATCCCGTCAACGCAGCCACGCAGGCCTTCTGCACGAAGCTTGCCGCGGACGACGTGCTCTGGCTTTGCAGCTTCGACATGGCCTGAATGATTGGCTTGGGCCCCAGCGCAAAACCGGCGCGCCAACCCGTCATCGCGTAGGTCTTCGACAAGGAACCCAGCACCAGGACATGCTCCTTGCAGTCCGTAAAGCTGCCGCCGGAAATGGGCACGCCCGTATATTGCAGGTAGGCGTAGCACTCATCCAGCAACAGATAAATGCCGCGAGCATGCGCCAGCCGCACCACTTGCTCCAGGTCCTGGGGAGCAATCACCGCGCCGGACGGATTCGAAGGCGAATTCAAAATGATGGCCTTGGTGCGCGGCGTAATCGCCCGCTCAATTGCGGCGGCGGTGATGCGAAAGTTTTCCGCCTCGTCGGTTTCCAGATACACCGGCGTGCCACCCGCATACTGAATGATGTCCTTGAACGAAACCCAATAAGGTACCGGCAGCACCACTTCATCGCCGTGGTCCACCAGCACGTTGATCGCCTCAAACAGCGCCAGCTTGCCGCCGGTGGCGAAGATCGCCTCTTCCGGCGTGTAGTTCGACCCGAAATCCGCCGCGTGGCGCTCGACGATGGCCTTGCGCAGCTCAGCAATGCCGCTCACCGTCGTATAGCGCGTAAAGTTGCCTTCAATTGCGGCGATCGCGGCGTCTTTAATATGGCGTGGCGTGGCAAAATGCGGTTCGCCCGCTCCATAGTCCACCAGATTGACACCCTGGGCACGCAGCTTGGCTGCCTCCGCGGTCACTGCCATGGTCGCGGAAACCTCGATGCGGTTGATGCGATCGGCGAAGATTTTCTGGGCAGCTGACGTGGTCATAATACTTCTAGTTTCGCAGAGATGCCGGGCCAGAGCAATTCAGTTCCGCGGATATCCGGCAAGAGTCTTTGCGGCGAGACCGGACCGTCGCCGGAAAAGCTATTTCTCCGGTTCGATGGGGTCCTTGGAAATGCGCGAGCGCAGCCGTTCCACCACGGTGGGGGGTACCAATCCCTCCACCGATCCACCCAGCCGAAATACTCCCCGGATCAGGCGGGAACTCAGATAGGAGTACTGTTCCGCCGGCATCATAAAGACGGTTTCCAGCTCCGGCGCCAGGCGGCGATTCATCAGCGCCATTTGCAGCTCATACTCGTAGTCGCTGATGGCCCGAATGCCGCGCAGCAATGCCTGCGCATGTTGCAGGCGGGCAAACTCCACCAATAAGCCATCGAATGTGCTGACGGATACATTGTCAAACTCGCGCGTCGTTTCCTTGATCATGTCCACCCGCTCCTGCACCGAAAACAGGGGCTGCTTGTCGGAGTTCTTGAGGATGGCCACCACCAGGTGGTCGAAGATTTTCGAACCCCGGGCTATCAGGTCGAGATGACCATTCGTAAGCGGATCGAAGGTGCCGGGATAGATGGCGCGGACAGTATTCACGTCAGACAGAATTGTATGGCCCTGAAGCTAAGGACGCAATCTTCGTTATCGAGCAGGCACTACACGTAGGGATGTGGGTTGCGTTTCCTAAGTCTCCACGGGAAGACAATGCAAGACAATGTATTACAATGCATATATGGAAAAAGTCAGCGTAAGTTTCCGTACCGATCAAAAAAGGCTCAAGCAACTGGATGCGCTGGCAAAACGGCAACGCCGCGACCGCACCCAATTGATCGACGAGGCCCTGGAAAATTATCTCGAAGCGCAGCAACGGCATACACGACAAATCGATCTCGGCATCCGAGCCGCGGAGGCCGGTGAATTTGCATCCGAAGATGAAGTGCGGGCGGAATTCGCCCTGTGGCGTAAATGAAGGTGCGCTGGACGGCGCCGGCCCTCCGACAATTACGCGAAGCCAGACTGTATATCGAGGTTGAGAATCCGCGTGCCGCGAATGCAATTGGCAGTCGGATTGAAGATGGGGTGAATCGATTGGTTCTGTTTTCAGAAATGGGCCGCCCTGGCCGGCGAACCGGGACACGCGAACTGGTGATTCCCGGCACGAATTTTATCGTTGCCTATCAGGTTACGGCGGACACAATTGACATTCTCGCCGTACTGCACGGGGCACGCCAGTGGCCTGAACGTCTGTAGCGACGCATTCCGAAACCCGACTCTTGCAGTTCATTCATATCTCAGTGCCGTCATGGGATCGACTCCAACGGCCCGCCGCATCGGCAAGATTGCTGCGAGCAGCGCGATTCCATTGACCGCCGCAACCACGGCCACCATCGTCAGCGGATCATGCCCGGAGACCCCGTACAGCTGGTCTCGTACCCAGCGCGACATCAGCCACGCCGCCGGCAGAGCCACACCCACGCTGATGGCAACCAGCCGCAATACATCCGTCAAAACCATGCGCGCAATGGACGCGCGGCTGGCTCCCAGCGCAATGCGCAAGCCAATCTCGCGCGTCCGCTGCGCTGTGGCATAGGACAACACGCCATACAGGCCGACAGCAGAGATCAACAGCGCGAGAATGCCAAAACTGATTGCCAGTAGCGCGACGGTGCGTTGCGAGTCAAGGTCTTCATTGACCTGATCGCCCATCGTTTCCAGCGAATTCAATACCAGCTTTGAGTCAAGATCATGCATCGATTTCCGAATCATGGCCATGGCGGCATCCGGCGCTTGCCAGGTGCGGATGTAGAATTCCATGCCGCCAAGCTGGCCCGCGTCGGTGTATGGGGTGAACACGCTGCGGAGAATTTTGGCGTTGATGTCTGTATGCCTCGTGTCCTGCGCAACGCCAACAATCTGGATGTCCGTTTTTACCGTGTTTCCTCCTCCGAAGCCGAAAGAATGACCGAGGGCATTGCTTGGGTTGCCAAAATAATGCCGGGCAAAGCTCTCGTTCACGACAGCCACCTTGGCGCCCCCTGCACGATCTGCGTCAGTGAATACACGGCCAGCCAGCAGCGGCACTCCCAGCGCGGAGAAGTAACCGGGGCTGACGTTGGCATGCTCCACGTTCATGTCTTCACTTTCAGTGGCCGTATAGCCGGCAATCGTAATGTTGCCGCCGGTATCATCGCCTGCGAGGTCCGGATCGTCCGTTGTTCCTACGGCGCGAACTCCGGGCATTCCGCCCAGCTTGTCGAGCATTTGCTGGTAGAGCATCGGCACCTGCGCGGGAGTATATCCTGCCATCCGTGGGTCCACATGAAATTCGATGAGGTGATCCGTGGAAAATCCCACGTTGATGGACTTCAGATTGTAGAGTGTGCGTACGAACAGACCCGCTACCACCAGAAGCAGCACGCTAAGGCCAATCTGGACGCTTACGGCCGCGCGCTGCAATTGCAACGTGCGGCCGGAGACAGTCGGAGCCTGCTGCTTCAGCACCGGCGTCACGTCGGGCCGCCAAAACTGGAGCGCCGGAGCCACACTGAACAACAGACTGACAGCGATCGACAAGGCCAATGTAAATGCCAGAATGCGCAGATCCGGATGCGTCGAGAACGGCAATTCGCCTGTAGTCCGGTCCAGAATTCTTCGCTCCAGCAGCATCGCCACGCGGGGAGCCATCCACAGGCCCACTGCTCCTCCCGCCAGTCCCAGCAGCAGACCTTCCAGCAGCAACTGCTGCACAATCTGGCTGCGCTTCGCGCCCAGCGCATAGCGCACCGACATTTCACGCACGCGTCCAGCGGACCGCACCAGCATCAGGCTGGCGACATTGGAGCACGCCATCAGCAGCACCAGCGCCGCCATGAACATTATGATCAGCAGAGGCATGCGGATATCTGATAGGTCCGGCGAGAACCCCTGGGCTCCATCCGCCAGGGTCAAATAGCTTTTATCGAGGAATCCCACGCGGAAGCGGGCAGAATGGTTCGGTATTTTTTTCAGTTCCGCAGCGCGTAACGCGTGCCACAATGGCTGGACTCCCGCCTGCGCCTTGGCGCGTGTCATGCCCGGTTGCAAGCGGGCGACGATAATGAGCCAGCGCGACTGATGATCGTCGAGGTCATCCCTCCCCGGTTCCACTTCCGTCTTCATCATCATCGGCGCGAAGATAGCTGGCGTATCGCCGCCAATCACACTGTGAAAACCCGGCGCGGCCACGCCCACGATGGTGAAGGGATGACCATTGACGCCGATGGTCTGGTTCAAAACGTGGGGATCTGCGCCAAAGCGCTGCTGCCAATAGCCGAAGCTCAAAACGATGACCGGGCTGCCATTCTTCACCCGGTTGTCGGAGGGCAGCAGCAATCTGCCCAACGCAGGCCTCACACCGAGCACGTCGAAATAATTGCCGGAGACAAGTTCGGCATCCGCGACTTTCGGCTGATTGTGCCACTGGATGCCTACGCGCGCGGGACTCGTGGCCAACATTCCACTGAAGACTTTGTTCTGCTCGCGCAGATTTAGATACATGGGATAGGAGAAGTAATTTGATACATCCCCTCCGTACGAACTTGTATAGCCATCGAATGAGCCTGATCCATTCAACTGCACCAGCCGATCCGGATTGCGCACCGGCAGCGAACGCAAGAGCGCCTGATCGAGCAGCGTGTAGATCGCGGTCGTGGCCCCAATGCCCAGCCCCAGAATCGCCACCGCGACGAAGGTATATCCAGAACTGTTTCTCAACTGCCGCAAGGTGGAGCGCAGATCAATCCATAGTCTTCGCATGTTAGGGGCGACTCCAGTTTCAGCCTAGGGTACGCCCATTCCATCTGCATTCTGAAGTCCAATACCAGCCTTTCTGCTAAGCCATTGGATAGAGTGAAGATAGCTGCTAACGCGAGCGCGCCGGATGCACGCAAACTGTCCATTTTCAGAAATCGCTGTCCAGAAATGGACAGGATGAATCCGGGGCCGGTAAAGAGAAGACGGACGCTACCAAAAGCAAAGGGCGGCCAGTTTTTTTTGAACTGGCCGCCCGCGAATCTGCATACGAATTGAAAAGAGCTGCTATTTTTTCCCCGCCGCCTTCACCACTTCCTGCGCGGCAACGGCTCCGTTCAGCGGAATGGGCGGTACCTCGGGCAAATCGCTCTTCCCGCCGATGCCCATTTTCTGGCGCAGCGTCGACTCCACCCGCGCGAACGTGTCCTTGTTGTCTTTGAAATATTGCCGGACATTTTCTCTGCCCTGGCCGATCCGTTCCCCAGAGAAGCTGTACCATGCGCCAGACTTCTCGACGATGTTTTGCAGTACCGCCTGGTCCAACACATCGCCCTCGCGCGAAATGCCTTCGCCGTACAAAATGTCGAACTCCGCCTCGCGAAACGGCGCCGCCACTTTGTTCTTGACGATCTTGACCTTGGTCCTTGACCCGACGACAACATCGCCCTCTTTGACGGCGGCGATACGGCGAATATCGATGCGTACCGAAGAATAAAACTTCAGCGCGCGACCGCCGGTCGTTGTCTCTGGATTGCCGAACATCACGCCGATCTTTTCGCGAATCTGGTTGATGAAGATCAGCGACGTGCGCGACTTCGACACCGTCCCGGTCAGCTTGCGAAGCGCCTGCGACATGAGTCGCGCCTGCAATCCCATGTGGGAATCGCCCATCTCGCCGTCGAGTTCCGCCTTGGGCACCAGCGCCGCGACAGAGTCGACCACCAGCACATCGATCGCGCCCGAGCGCACCAGCGCTTCGGTAATCTCCAGCGCCTGCTCGCCGTAGTCAGGCTGCGAGATCAGCAGATTGTCCACATCGACGCCCAGCTTCTTCGCATACTGCGGATCGAGCGCGTGCTCGGCATCCACAAACGCAGCCATGCCGCCGGCCTTCTGCGCTTCGGCGATAATCTGCAACGTAATCGTAGTTTTTCCGGAAGATTCCGGTCCGAAGATTTCAATCACGCGTCCACGAGGAACTCCGCCCACACCCAGCGCCGCATCGAACGAGATCGACCCCGTAGAAATGACAGAAATCGGAACAATCGCCTCTTTGCTGCCGAGGCGCATGATGGAACCCTTGCCGAACTGCTTTTCAATCTGCGCCAGTGCCAGATCGATCGCACGTGTGCGTTCTTTGTCGTCTGCCATTTCGAATCTCCGGGGATGAGTTGGAATTGAACTGCCGCGCCACGCTGCGACGGATGCTCAGTATCGAAGTCCACTTTGGTTACTGGCGGGATTTTAGCACCAATTCGGGAAGGCGAATAAATAACGAATGGAACTTCCCGTCGATTTGTTCTTTTTAGCGGAATCAGCTATCTTACTTTATTCCTAAATCCTACCTATGATAGAATGTCTTACATGGCGTCGCACACAACCACAATCAGCACCAAGGGTCAGTTGGTCATTCCAGCGGAAATCCGCGAAGCGCTGCATATCAAGCCTGGAACCCGCTTCGCCGTCCTACGGGAGGGTAATCGGATCATCCTGCGCCCCGTGGACAAACATTTTATCGACGAGCTTTGCGGGATTACAGCGGGCGGCCCATCGATGACAGAGATGCTGCTGGAGGACCGCCGTAAAGAGGACAAACGTTCCAAATGGTGACCTACGCGCTCGATGCCAGTGCGCTGTTGCGGTTTATCGATAAAGAAGCTGGGGCGGAACAAGTCCGGGTCATCCTGCAAGGGCTGGTGTCGGGCAAGCATCGTGTTCTGGTCTGTGCGCTGCACTGGGGTGAGGTTGCCGGCAATTTGTACAGAAAGAAGGGGCTGGAAGTCCAGCAGCAGGTGATGGACAGGTTTTCCTATATAGGCTTGGAATTCATTTCTGCTACGCCAGATCGCGCGATTCGCGCCGCCATCCTCAAAGCTGACTTGAAAATCCCGTACGCGGACGCATTCGGAATCGAACTCGCCCTAAACGTGCCCTGCACCTTCGTGACCGCTGATTATGATTTGAAACCAGCGGCCCATCGAGCGGAAATACTGTTCTTGCCGAAGAAGTAGTACAAGGGGGTAAATATAAGATCGAAAGATGTGTCAGAAGTTTCTCTCTTTCTAACATGAGGAGTATGCCAGACAGACAATCTATCGCATTGCCAGGAAATTCGATTACCGCTTCGGTAAATTTTGATTCCGGCGGTCACCTCCACAAAATCATGAATCGCCAGCGTCTGGTAGATCGTCGCCAGCCCATGGTAGCCATCCGTCCGCAGCGGGCCAATGGCGAGTCCAAGATTGATCTTCGCGCGCGATCGAACCCGTGTGGTCATTATGCTTGCGTTCTCCAGGCCGCGCGTTTGCGTCGTGCTGGAACGGGCAGTAGTGGTGCCGTCAGCTTTTCGTAGAGTGAAAACAGATATTCCACGCGCTGGCGGTCGCTGGTAAAAGGTTCCGCGCGATAGCAGCGGTCCACGGCGCGGTCCAATTCTGTGTGGGCGCGCAGCAACTCCGGGGGCATGGTGCGAGGGTCATAGAGATCGGCGAGTGTGCTGTCTGGGAATTTCGTTCGTGCCTCCAGAACTGCTTCTGCCGCGCGTTCGACTGCCGCTCGCTGCTTCCCGGTGGGGTTTTCTGGCCAGGGGAAATTGTTGTAGACCAAGGTATTGGAATACCGATAGCGAGACTCCAGTCTCCCTGCGACTTGTTTCACCCAGGCCATGTGCATCCGTGAGGACAGCACGCCAAAGTGGTACTGCGTGGCATCGCGGACGAATTGCACCGTATTACTGCAAATAACATCCCTTGAAATATATGCCATTGGAATGTAGGCCCTTCGTTCCGATGAGACCTCCGGAATAGCTAGGTAATCTGTGTCGGGCTGCGCGGTCTGCCGAAATAGAGACGGATAGTCCGCGTATTTCCTTGTCGACTGCGCGTCACTGCTCAATCGAAAGCTGCGAACCCGCTCCAGTCGGGATATGACCGCTGGCGATCGTCTCAGCTCTTCCGGTTTGGCATCCTTGAGCCAAAGACAGTAACGAATTTCATCATTTAAGAAGTCGCCCCCGCTCATGTATCTCCGGATGTACTTCCCAATTGTGGGCTCGCTCTGCAATAAGGCATAGCGTTCCTCAGAAGAGAGAATTAACCCTCCGCCATCCGTCGGTTTGTTGCCCCAGGTCATGGCTGGCACATCGCACAGTGGCTTGGGCCGGTTCAAGATGGCCAAGTCTGGCCCTTCGACAAGATAAGGCCCGATGTTCCTCACCTGCATCGCTGAGGAATTTTTAGATGATGGGTCCTGTTCAAACAGGAGCTTCATTTCTGGGGCGACGGAACTTATTCCAATTACGACTACATGTACGTGGGCTTTCCCCCGCGCTTCGCTTTGCCAAGCGAAGGTACGATATGCAAATGAAATTTTGAGGTGGTAGCGGGAAAAGATCTCCGACCACAAGATGCCGGCCTGTTCGCCTTGTGTAATGGAATTCGTCGAAACAAATGCTGCCACGACTTCTGTTCCGATAATGTATTCGGCGCTCCGGATATACCAATTGCAGACATAGTCAAGGACACCTGCTGCTGAGATATTTTTTAAGACTGCTTTTTGATCCTTCTTTTGTTCCGCACTCTGATAGTGATGTCCGACAAACGGCGGATTGCCTAAAACATAGCTGCATTCGCTGGATGGCAGAACGCTCTGCCAATCGAGCCTCAGCGCATTGTCAACCGTGATATGTGGAGACTTCTTCAATGGCAGGCGCTGATAAAGTTGGCCGAATGCCTCGGAGACCTTGATGTTCATCTGGTGGTCCATCAGCCAGATCGCGACCTCAGCGATGCGGGCGGGCCACTCGGAAATTTCGATGCCATAAAACTGGTCCACATCCACGCGCGAAAGACGGTTCACTTCGTCCAGCGTGAATGAAGTCTGAGTGCCGTGGCGCAGCTTCAATGCGTCGAGTTCGAGCAGACGCAGTTCACGAAATGCGATGACCAGAAAATTACCGCATCCGCAGGCTGGATCGAGAAATTTGAGTCGCGTGAGACGCTCCAGAAAGTCATCGAGTCGCGACCGCTGACGCGTGGAGCTGTCGTTCCGAATGACTTCAAATTCGGACCTCAATTTGTCCAGAAAGAGCGGGCGGATGACCTTCAGAATGTCGCGTTCGCTGGTATAGTGCGCGCCAATCTGACGCCGTTCTCTGGACAACTCTTCGCCAACCATAATGGACTGAAACAGCGCGCCAAAGATGGCTGGGGAAATCTGCGACCAGTCGAATTCCGTGGCACGCAGCAGCGCCTCGCGCATCGGCTTGTTGAACGCTGCGAAATCCAGACGCTCGCGGAACAACTCGCCGTTGACATACGGGAAGTTCGCCAGTGTCTCGTCTAAATACGTCTGCCTGTCTTCTTTTGGCGTGTCCAGTACGCGGAACAGTTCTTCGAGAGCGCGTCCAAGGTCGGAACCATCCGCCGCAGTTCGGTTTTCAATGTAGAGGCGGAATTCGTCCTGCTCGAAGATCCCTGTCCACTGCGCGAACAGACAAAACAGCACACGAACCAAGAATCTTTCTAGATAATGTCCTCGATATCCTCCACCCTCCAATGCGCGATGCAGATTTCCCAGGATACTAACAGCCTTGATGTTGATGGGGTCGGGGTCGGCAAAATGATGCTGCTTGTAGCCGGGAATAAAGGCGAAGGCGTGGATGTACCGGTGCAATTCCGACAACGGAAAATCAATCGTTTCGACACGGCGCCCTGCAAACAGAGGCAAATCCAGTTGCTCGTCTGGCTCAAGGTCGTGCAGCGCGATCCGCTGAAAGTCGGAGACGATTACATAACGGGGTACCTCATCCTGGCGTCCATCGTTAATCAAGTCCTGAATGTATGCGAACGCCTGTGAGTCGGCTTTGTCGAGGCTTTCTCCACGGCTCTTGTGCTCGACCAGCAGCATGTTCTTCCAGAACAGGTCGATGAAGCCGTACCTGCCAGTCTCGCGTTTGACCCGCTCCTCGAAACTGGCGAGTGCGCGGCGATTCATGCCGAAAACGTCGAAAAACTGGTTCCAGAATGTCTGCTTGTCCGCGCGTTCACTGCTTGCATCCCGCCATTCGGCGGAGAAAACATGAGCACGCTGCCGGATTTCATTCCAGGAAAGTTTGGGCATTCAGCAAATTATAGTCATACCGGAAGGGATAGCCGATGGCGTCGGCGGTACCCTTCCAACCGCGAACGCGCCGGAATAGGGTAACTTAGAAATAGGTTGATTTGTTCATGTTGAGAGCGATTTCCACGCACATTTTTTTGAAGCACCGCCTGCACGCCGGGCATTTGGATACTTTAACCAAGACCGGGGCCGAAGCCATCGAAATCTTCGGCAATCGGCGGCATTTCGACTACACCAACCGTGCGCAGGTGAAGGAAATCGGCGAATGGTTTCGCGCCAATCCCACCCCGGCATGGGCGCTGCACGCCCCGCTGCGGGCGGAGAGCGAATCGGACAGTGAGCGCAGTTCCGCGCCCTCCATCAACGTGGTGCATGTGGAAAAATCCCGGCGCATCGACTCCATGGACGAGGTGAAACGCGCTCTGGAAGCGGCCGAGCAGGTCCCTTTTTCGCATCTCATTCTGCATCTGGGCGAACGCGGCGACACATGGAGTCCGCGCACCCTGGAGCACGCCATGACGGCGGTCGAACATCTGCGCGCCTTTGCGCGTCCGCTGGGAGTGCAAATTCTGCTGGAAAATCTAGAGAAGAATGAAGTCGCCGAGCCGCAGAACCTGATGGAGATTCTTTCCGTCGGACATTTTGACGACATCGGCATCTGCCTCGACGTCGGCCATGCGCATCTGGGCGACGGCATTCTTCCCGCCATCGATACCATGGGTCCGCGCATTCGGTCGGTCCATGTTCACGATAACCTCGGCGATAAGGACGCGCATCTATGGCCAGGGGATGGCGCCATCGCATGGCCGGAAACGATGCAGGCCCTCGGCGTGCTGGCGAAGCCGCCCGCCACCGTATTGGAGATTCATCCCACGCTCGAAAATCCTGAAGGAACCCTGTCCGACCGATTCCAGCGTACTTGGGAGTTTCTGGATACATCGGGTTCGGCAGGCGGGAGTGCAGGGCGGGAATAAGCAATCGTCTTCCAGCATCTCCCCGCCGATGTAGATTTGATTGGTATGGATGAAACCACTTCCAGCACGCCCAGCGCACCTCCCGTAACCACGATTGCCCGCCTCGGTCAGCATGAAGGTCAAACCGTCATCCTGCGCGGATGGCTCTACAATCTGCGCGAAAGCGGCAAGCTACTGTTTCCCATCTTCCGCGACGGCTCCGGCACGGTGCAGGGCGTGGTGCCCAAGTCCGCCGTGTCGCCGGAAATGTTTGACCGCATCAAGACGCTTACCCAGGAGTCGAGCGTCATCGTGCGCGGCAAGGTCCGTGCGGACAAACGCGCCCCCGGCGGCTTTGAGCTCGATGTCGAAGACCTGGAAGTGATCCATCGCGTGGCCGACGATGGTCCTTTCCCAATTTCGCTGAAAGAGCATGGCGTCGATTTCCTGATGGAACATCGTCATCTCTGGATTCGCACGCCGCGCCAGGCCGCGATCCTGCGAATCCGCGCCGAGATCATGCGCGCGGCGCAGGAGTATTTCGACACCCACGGATTTGTCCGCACCGATCCGCCGATTCTGACTCCCGCCGCCTGCGAAGGCACCAGCACCCTGTTTCCCGTGAATTATTTTGGCGACGAAGCCTACTTAACGCAAAGCGGCCAGTTGTACATGGAAAGCACCGCCATGGCGCTGGGCAAGGTCTACTCGTTCGGGCCCACTTTTCGCGCCGAGAAATCGAAAACACGTCGTCACCTCACCGAATTCTGGATGATCGAACCCGAGGTCGCCTACGCCGGGCTCGACGACATCATGGTGCTGGCGGAGGAATTTCTCAGCCACATCGTGCTGCGCGTGCTGGCCAATCGCGCCGCGGACTTGAAGGTGCTTGGACGCGACACGTCCAAGCTGGAAGCCATCCGGCCTCCGTTTCCCCGCGTCAGCTACGACGAGGCCGCGAAGTTGCTGGAAGAAGCCTTCGCAGCCGGCAAGATCGAGCAGAAGTTTGAGTATGGCAATGACTTTGGCTCGCCGGATGAAACCTACATCTCCTCGCAATTCGATCGCCCCGTCATGATTCATCGTTATCCGGCGGACATCAAGGCGTTCTACATGGACCCCGATCCTGACAACGGAAAATTCGCGCTCTGCGTGGACGTGCTTGCGCCGGAGGGATATGGCGAGATCATTGGCGGCTCGCAACGCATCTCTTCTTATGAACTGCTGAAGCAGCGGATTGAAGATCACGGCCTGCCGTTGGCCCCGTTTCAGTGGTATCTCGATCTGCGCCGGTATGGTTCCGTGCCCCACGCGGGGTTTGGCATGGGCATCGAGCGCGCCGTGGCCTGGATCTGCGGACTGGACCATGTTCGCGAGACGATTCCCTTCGCCCGCACCTTGAACCGCATCTATCCGTAGTCGTCAGCGAAGACCGGAAGGCAACGTCGCATCGTCCGCAGTCGGGCATACGTGCGCCCGCGTAGCTGGAAGTCTGTCATTCTGAGCGCAGCGAAGAATCCAGAGAGGGAAGGCGGCGCAACTCGAACCGGTGTCCGCTGGGATTTC
>JAKAAZ010000098.1 GCA_021802085.1 Acidobacteriota bacterium | reverse complement strand
CACTAAGGAATGAGGTGTAACCCTTCTTCACTTCGCCATAGGGGCGAACCTCAGGATTAGCAAGTCCACCACCCTCCGGCTCGACTGCCCGCATTGGAACGAAATTGACCGGCGTTGCATCATCGCCGGTCAGTCGATCGGTGGCAGGGTTAATTGCCGCTATCTCTGGCAGCGATGCAATTACCCACCCTTCAGGTAATCGTTGGGCATTACGTTCACTCAAGCGACCAGCCTCTCATTCATTTCGGCGAGCAACTGCGGCAACTGTGCGCCGAAGAGCGTGTGTGCCTTGCCGATGCTGCCATGCTGGGCGAACCATCCCATTTCAAAGTCGTCTGGCTCAATGCTGAGACTGTTGGCAATATGCTCGGCCATGCGGTCGAGCCATTCGCGCTGCTCGGGAGTAAAGGTCTGCTCGGCATTGCGTTCCTGGAGCCATGCGGCATAGCGCTCGTGCAACTCTTCCCGGTAAGGCACAAGAGTATGCGCAGGAATGAGCGCATGGCGAACCAGATTGACCAGATCGGCCAGAACCTCTCCGCCCTTGCCCTTTACCTTGTCTGACTCTACCGCCTGGAATGCAGACCAGAGCTGCGTAGGGGTTACGGCAAGGGGCGGCACTGCAAGCGCATCCTTCAACTTGCGAAGGTCCGCAAGCGTGATTTTGAGCGGGCGGGTTCCTGAGTAGAGGATTTCAAGGGCTGTAAGCTGGCTGTGATTCTGCTCAATCCACTTACGGAAGTCCTGCACCTTGGTTTGCGCCTTCTCAACAGCAGCAGCATCAAAACCGGAATAAAGCACCTCATCAATGTTGTGGCGATCAATGACCTGCTCATTCTGAGTGCGAATCTCCAGAATGCGGCGGCGGAACGCGGCTTTGTGCAGAGGGGTGACGGCCTGCTGTGCAAGCTGCTCAGATGCTGCCTTGAGTTGCTTCTCTGTTGGCTGGCTTCCACTGCCTGCAAGCTGCTGGGCGGCTTCAATCTGCTTGTCTGCGGCACAGGCATCCATGAGGTCATGCGAGATTGCAGAGAGAGATTTGCCGCCAGCCAACTCCCTTAGCTCTGCAAGCTGGGCCGGGGTGAATTGGCGCTGAAGTCGGGAGAGGCGATCTGCAAGGGTGAGCAGCGCATCCTCATCCAAACCGCCCTGCGCAACGTATTCCAGCAACTCCGGCAGGGTGGCTGAGGGCTTGCGATTGAGAGTGCAGGATTCGGTTTTGTCCTGCTCGCAGACTCCTACTGCATCCACAACGATGAAGCGCTCTTTGCCGTTC
This sequence comes from Acidobacteriota bacterium, assembly GCA_021802085.1. Lineage (GTDB taxonomy): Bacteria > Acidobacteriota > Terriglobia > Terriglobales > Acidobacteriaceae > JAKAAZ01. Next base: position 10,903 of record JAKAAZ010000098.1, on the reverse strand, counting down.
TTTGCGCTGGGAGAGACTTCGCGGAGCTTTTCAGCGGAGAGAACGCGAACGCCTCTGCCCTTCATCTGCTCATAGTAGCCAGAAGACTTAACATTCCGCATGAAGAAGACGCATTCAATCGGCTTTACATCGGTTCCGGTGGAGATCATATCCACGGTGACAGCGATGCGCGGGAAATAGTCATTGCGGAAGTTGCCGAGAATCTCATCCGGCGAAAGTGTATCTGTCTTTACCCAGTCCGTTACCTCTTGCTCTTTGCCATCTTCATTGACAATTTTTTTGTGATACGGGTAAAGCCCGTGCGATAGGTAATCTTCTGGCAGAAATCATTGCTCTGGTGGAAGACTTCGCGGGCAATGCGGACAATATCATCGGCGTGGGAATCATCCTTGGCAAAGATGAGCGTCTTGGGAACTTCTTCGCGTCCGGGGAAGCAGGTTGGCAGAGTCTTGTCACGGAACTCTTGCAGGACAGTGCGAATCTGGCTCTCGCTGACTACATCCCTATCCAAACTGTTGGCGGTGTAGGTCAGGTCTTGATTGAGCAGCTCCAGCCGCTCGGCACGGGTGAGCTTGTGGCGCTTATCTACAAAAACGCCTGTTTTGCCAGCGTCTATGGTGTCGCCCTGTTCTGTGATTTTGGTGCGAATGCGGTACACATCAAAGCCCACATTCACGCTATCCGCCACGGCATCTGTATGGCTGTACTCCATGACCATATTCTGTTTGAAAAATCCGATGGTCTTGCCAGCGGGTGTAGCAGTAAGCCCGATAAGGAAAGAATCAAAGTAAAGCAGCACCTGGCTCCATAACTCATAGATGGAGCGGTGGCACTCATCCACAATGATGAAATCAAAGAACTCTGGCGGAATGGCAGGATTGTAGGCTACGTCTGGCGGCTCGCCTAGCCACGGCTTGCAGCGTCAAAGCTGGAACCCTCTTCGTTGCCAGCATCAAACTCAGGATCACCCTTGAGCATGGAATAGAGGCGCTGAATGGTAGTAATGACCACCTTGGATGCAGGGTTGATTGAGTTTGTCTTGAGCCGTTGAAGCGTATAAAGCTGGGGGAACTTGCGGGGGTCGTCTGGCGGCTCAAAGTTCGCAAACTCATCCTCTATTTGCTTGCCCAGGTTTGCACGGTCAACCAAAAAGAGGATGCGCTTCGCACCAGCGTACTTAATGAGGCGATAGGCGATATTGACGGCGGTAAAAGTTTTGCCAGAGCCAGTCGCCATTTGAATGAGGGCGCGGGGTGAGGCGTTTGCAAAGGAAACTTCCAGGTTGTTGATAGCGCGAGTCTGAACACCCCAGAGGCCTGTTTCATCCAATGCTGGGAGAGTTTGCAGGCGCTCCCGTAGCTGGCATGGCTGATTGACCAGTTCCAGAAGAGTTTCCGGCTTGGGGAAGTTGAAGACTTGACGGCTGCGCGGAAGGGGGTCAAGTCCATTTGTGAAAAAGGTAACTGCGCCATTGGATTCAAATAGGAATGGCAACGGGCGCTTATAGGCGGGGAGATTGTCTGGCAGACCAGCGCCATACTTGGCAGTTTGAGCCTCTACGCCTGTGAGCGTTCCATCTGCCTTAGCCTCAACTGCTCCAATCGCCTTGCGATCTACATAGAGCAAGTAATCTGCAAAGCCAAAGCCTGTTTTCATGGGGAATTCGCACACAGCCACGCCACGCGCAGCGGTGAGGTCAAGCTCAGCCCGCTTCTGCACCAGCCACCCGGCGGCGGCAAGGTTCGCGTCAATTTCAATACGAGCTTTCTGCTCAGGCGTTTCTGGCACAGGAACCCCAAGAGATTCAGCAAGATTCAGATCAAAATACGGTTGCACCCATCTTACAAGCACTCATCTCGCTGGTGGAGTATTACCGGGCATCTCGGTTATGGCTTTCGTTCGTCATGGCCTACGGGACTTGATAGCCAAAGGTGTCGCAACCATTCCGAGGCCCGTACCCGTACAACTAACCCGATTGCCAATTTCTGCCAACATCGCAGAATGAAGAAATTGCAATATGTGCTGGTAGACCTAATGGAGTGCGCTGAAAGCGCCCCCTACCCCCTTGAAGCCCGCGGCGGGCAGCCGCTCCCGGCGGCAGAGCAAAACGACTCGGAGTATTCCCGCCGGGGCGCATCCAGACAACGAACTGGCCGCGTGAATCGTGCCCTACGCCGTTTGATTGGGGGTACATTTGGGGGTATGTTTGATTGCCTATTCTGCAGGTCATTGATATAGCTATTCTTATTTCGCGATAGGAATCCCTCTCTCCTCCGGTTTCCGCATTCGGCAGGCCGTTGACCAGAATCGGAGCGAAAAAGTGCTTCGCCTGGTAGAACTGGAGCGCTAAACCAATTCGCTTTCCCTGGACTCTCGGTTAGACTCGAACTTGCATGTTCGTGTCTTCCGATCTGCATACCACCCAGGTGATCGGCGTCATCCCGGCGCGTCTTGCCTCCACGCGTCTACCGCGCAAGGTACTGCGAGAGATTGCCGGCAAGCCGATGCTGGCGTGGGTATATCAGGCCGCTGCTCAGGCCCGCATCTTCGATCGCTTGATCGTTGCTACGGATGCTGACGAAGTGGCTGAACTTTGCCGCGCCCAGGAATGGGAGGTCCGCCTGACATCGTCCGATCTGCCCAGCGGTACGGACCGAGTACATGCCGTGGCACAACAGTTGATGCACGAAGATGTGCGTGTCGAAGCCAACGATATTTTCGTCAACATCCAGGGCGATGAGCCACTCCTTCGCCCTGAACATTTCCATGCTTTGCTGCGTCCCTTTCAGAACGCTGAGGCATACGTTTCAACCGTGATGACTCGTTGTCCTGCGGACGACATAAGTAATCCGAATGCCGTCAAGGTGGTCGTGGATTGCGCTGGAAAGGCACTGTATTTTTCTCGCGCCACCATCCCCCATGATCGAGATGGGCGCGGCGACAATGTTCTCTGTTGGAAGCACCTGGGGCTCTATGCCTACAGAAAGCACATTCTCGATCGCTTTGCCGGTTTGCCGACAGGCCAATTGGAAACCACAGAGCGGCTCGAACAACTTCGGCTGCTCGAAAATGGGATCTCCATCCACGTCGAGCCGGTAGAATACGATACCATTGGCGTCGATACAGAAGCCGATCTGAAAACGGCATCCGCGCTCCTGATGCAGCCGGAGCGGCGCCCGCCGGCACCCTAAAGATTTTTCCCGCTCTCGCCGCTGCGCGCCAGACGAAACCGGGTGCTTCCGATACACTGAATGCTGGAGATCAGGATGAATCTGTTTCGCTTTCTTCCTCGGGCGGGCACCCGCCTGAAGCTGGGAGTTTATTTGTGCGCTGTTTTGATGGCTTCTTCCATGCTTGGGCTGGCGCAGTCCAGCAGCGACAACGGCAGTAATAGCGGCAGCACCACCCCGACAATCAACAATTCGAATGCACACAATGTCAGCGCGGGAAACTACATTCCGCCACCGCTGCCTTCCGGTCCAAATGTCTACTACAACCACCGGTGGGATATCTACGCCGGTGCGGCTTATACCAATTTTCTGGCTGGACCCGCACTACTGCAACGATCCAATCTGGGTGGGTGGGAGGCAGCTGCGAGTTACTGGCTTGGCTGGCACTGGGGCCTGATAGCCGACGCGCGCCAGTACATCGGCACCTCCGGCGTGTTTCCGAACGCAAACGGCGGCCTGCCCATTCCTCCTTGCCCGCCATTTGAAACTACCTGCTACAACAATCCAACTGTGACCGGCCCGCGCATTATGCAGTATTACTTCATGGCGGGGCCGGAATATCGCATGTTTCGCCGCGCCAAGGCTTCCGCCACGTTTCATACGATGTTTGGCAATGCCTGGGGCATTTTCGACTCCGCCCACCTGACGGGCCTGAATGTTCAGACGATCGGACTCTTTGCGACTCAATGGACCTTCGGCGGGGCCATCGGTAGCACATTCGACTACAACTACAGTCCTCGGATCGCTTTTCGCATACAATCGGAACTCTTACTGACGCATTATGGCGGTACGGCGCAGCAGAATTTTGGTTTCTCCGTAGGTCCGATCTTCCGGCTCGGCCACCTCGACACTTCCGGCGGTGCGTCTCCATCTAAAAGAAAACATTGGCACTTGCAGGATCCGTTCCACAGGTGACGAAAGTATGTGCACTTTCGTACTTTGACGGGCAAAGCGCGCGAAGATGACTATCGCAACATAGAGCGGATTGGAAATCAGGCTCCCCCCCAGCCCTGAACATTCCTTCCATTCCGCTCTGTAGTTCTTCCATCAAGGTCCAGTCCGAATTAAGGCCTGTTTTCGCACCCAGGTTCCCGCTAACCGGGCCCAGCGGAACTCTTCGCTTGCTCGCCCACAGTACGGTAGATCGTCCGCAAGCTTGCAAAAAAAGATCAGCCACTTCTTCGGCGGCAAGCCAGTGTGCTGCCGCCTGGATAAGTGGCAGATGTGTACGAGCGGCGGACTCCAATGCTATGCCAATTCGTAGCCGGCGAAAAAGTAGCCGATCTCAAACTTCGCGGTTTCTTCGGCATCCGATCCGTGGATGGTATTTTCCTCGATGCTGCCGGCAAACTTCTTCCGGATCGTACCTTCTTCCGCGTTCGCCGGATTGGTTGCGCCCATCAGCTTGCGCAGATCGGCGATCGCGTTCTCTTTCTCCAACACCATGACGAAAATGGCCCCTGAGGACATAAAGTCAGTCAGTGAATTGAAGAATGGCCGCTGGGCATGGACCGCATAAAAACCTGCGGCCTGCTGTTTGCTGATCGATAATTTCTTGATGGCAACAAGCTGAAAGCCTGCTTTTTCAATCATGGCGAGGACGGCCCCGGTATGGCCCTTGCGGACTGCATCCGGTTTGATGATGCTGAAAGTACGTTGCAAAGAAACTCTCCTTCAGTTGTTGGAAATACAAATACGTTGATACTGCTTACGCCTTGCCAATTACCCGTGCCAGTGTCTCGCCAATCAGTGCCGGGGACTTGACGACGTGGATGCCGGCTGCTTCCAGGGCCTTCATCTTGTCGGCTGCTGTTCCCTGCCCTCCGGAAATGATGGCACCGGCATGACCCATGCGGCGTCCTGGGGGCGCCGTCTGCCCGGCGATGAAGCCCACGACTGGCTTTTTCACGTGATGTTTCACATACTCGGCGGCAGCCTCTTCCGCCGTTCCGCCGATCTCGCCGATCAAGATGATCGCTTCCGTGTCGGGATCTTCATTCAGGAGACGAAGCCCATCGACATGGGTGGTTCCGATGATCGGATCGCCGCCAATGCCGATGGCGGTTGATTGGCCAATGCCCCGCTGGGTCAGTTGGAAGACGGCCTCATACGTAAGCGTGCCGGAACGAGAAATGATACCGACGCTACCTTCGGCGTGAATCCGGCCTGGCATGATCCCGATTTTGCATTTTCCCGGCGAGATGATACCTGGACAATTTGGCCCGATGAGTCGCGAGGTGGAATGCTTCAGCTTCTCCCACACGCGCACCATGTCGAGGGTCGGAATTCCTTCCGTGATGCAGACGATCAGCGGCAGCCCGGCATCTTCCGCTTCCAGAATCGCGTCCGCCGCAAAAGGCGGCGGGACAAAAATCACCGTGGCATTGGCGCCGGTCTTGTTGACGGCCTGCTCGACCGTGTCGAACACTGGCCAGCCTTCATGGGTGGTTCCGCCTTTGCCCGGTGTCACGCCGCCAACCACTTTGGTGCCATATTCGGCGCAACCCTTGGCATGGAAGGTGCCTTCGCGGCCAGTAATTCCCTGCACGATCAAGCGCGTTTTCTTGTCGACGAGTACGCTCATTTGCTCCCTCTCGCGGCAGCCACGGCCTTCTCGGCCGCATCCTTCATGGTTTGTCCAATGATGAAATTCAGACCCGACTCCTTCAGAATCTGTCGCCCTTCTTCCACGTTGGTGCCTTCGAGCCGCAAAATTACCGGCACCTTCACATTCATCTTCTGTGCCGCCTCCACGACGCCGCGCGCCAGCGTATCGACGCGCAGAATGCCGCCGAAGATATTGATGAATACGGCCTTCACGTTCTTATCGGAAAGCAAAATACGAAACGCATTTTCGATCTGCTCCTGATTCGCGCCCCCTCCGACGTCAAGAAAGTTTGCCGGCGAGCCGCCCGCGTACTGGATGATATCCATGGTCGCCATCGCCAGTCCCGCCCCGTTCACCATGCAGGCAATGTCGCCGTCCAGCCGGATGTAGTTCAGCGCGAACTTGGAAGCTTCGACTTCGAGAGGGTCCTCTTCGTTGGTGTCGCGCAGCTCCTTCAGGTCCTTATGCCGGAACATCGCATTATCGTCGAAGTTCATCTTGCAGTCGAGCGCGAACAGCTTTCCGTCCTTCGTGGTGATGAACGGATTGATCTCCATCAGCGAGGAGTCTGTCTCGATGCACGCTTTGTAGAGGCCAGTCATGAATTGAACGGCCTGGTTGATCTGCGTCGGATTCAATCCAAGGGCAAAGGCCAGCTTGCGCGCCTGATATGGCTGAAAGCCCAATGCTGGATCGATATGCTCCTTGAAGATGGCCTCGGGAGTTTTCGCGGCTACTTCTTCGATCTCCATGCCGCCAGACTTCGAGGCCATGAACACCAGCTTCGCCGCCGCTCGATCGAGCACCATCCCCAGGTACAGCTCGCGATCGATCGCAGCCGTCTCTTCAATCAGCAGGCGCTTGACCTTCTGGCCTTCTGGCGCGGTCTGATGGGTCACCAATTGCATTCCAAGAATTTTTTTGGCGTACTCCTCTGCCTCAGCCAGATTTTTCGCGACCTTGACGCCGCCGCCTTTGCCGCGGCCGCCTGCGTGAATCTGGGCCTTGACCACCACGCCATTGGCCCCGGCGGCAAACAGCCTTTTGGCGACATCGACCGCTTCTTCTACCGTGTTGGCCACTTCACCGCGGGGTACAGCGACGCCGTATTTCGCAAGAATGTCTTTTGCCTGATATTCGTGAATTTTCATAAGGATGACTCTTATTGTAAGACGCGTCGCTGGGCCGGATGGCACAGTAAACCGGCGCCTGCGGACAAGAAAAAACAAAACACAGCGAACATTCGATACTATCGGACGAGGCGGGGGCGAGCAAACCGGCGCACCCGCGGACTCGTGGATTACGACTACAGCTCTCGATGGCAGACCTCACAAACGTATTGTTCCTCCTAACCGAACAACATGCGACGCTGAGCCGCCAGCAGGCCCGCGCCGCGATGCAGACCATCCTGGAAGACACCCGGAACTTGTTGCCGGACGCGTATATCGCGGAGTTCCTAACTGCGCTGGCGGCGCGTCGGGTGACCGCCGACGAATTGACCGGTTTTGCCGACGCCATGCGCGCGACTGCCGTAACTTTGCCATTCACCGACGACGAACGTGCTTCTCTGGTGGATACCTGCGGCACAGGAGGCGATGCTAGCGGAACGTTCAATATTTCCACCGCTGTTGCACTGATTGCTGCGGCCGCAGGAGCGAAGATCGCCAAGCACGGCAATCGCAACCTGACCAGCCGCTGCGGGTCGGCGGATGTATTGGATGCGCTTGGAGTACCGACGGCGCTCGCTCCCGAGGACGCTGTTCGCTGCCTGCGTGCCACAGGATTTGTTTTTCTTTTTGCTCCGTTGATGCATCCGGCGATGCGACGCGTGCAACCGATTCGGCGCTCTCTGGGCATGCGCACTATATTCAACGTTCTCGGTCCCCTCACGAACCCAGCACACGCGCCCACGCAGGTCCTGGGCGTTTATGCCGCCGAACTGGTTCCGTTGGTCGCGGAAACCATGGTCAAGCTGGGCGTGCGACACGGCTTCGTTGTGCACGGATCGGATGGCCTGGATGAAATTACTCTCAGCGGAGAAACGGAGATCGCCGAAGTGAAGGACGGCGCATTTCACCTCTTCAAATTTTCTCCTGAGACTGCTGGCCTGAAACCGGCACCGCTCTCCTCTCTCCAGGGCGGCGACGCTCAGGAGAATGTCGCCATCCTGCGAGCCATATTCGAAGGCGAAGCCGGTCCAAGGCGCGACATTGTTCTGGTCAATGCGGCGGCAACCTTGGTCGCGGCAGGTATCGCGCCGGATTTTTGCGCTGGCATTGAACTTTCTGGGCGAGCCATCGATTCAGGCGCAGTGCGCCAAATGGTGGCCGCACTGGTGGAATTTGGTAAGTGTACGCAGGCCGATCTACAAAAATGACACGATTGGAATAGAATCTGGCGCATCGGAATCCCCGGAGGATTGCATGAGATTTCGTCCCAGTTGTACGGGTTTCTTGATGACCGGAATCGCCAGCACGCTTCTGGTCGTGTCGGCGTCCGCACAGCAGATTCAGATCGACAAGGACAACCGCACCATCGCCATTACGGCGACGGATTCCGCCAGAGCCATGGCGGATATAGCGACGGTGCATGTTGGCTTTGTCGCATACGCTCCGGATGCACAGGACGCGTACGCCGAAGGTTCAAGAGCCTCAAATGCAATCATAGGCGCGCTTACAGACAAGGGTGTAGCCAAGACTGCGATCCAAAGCGAATCGCAGAGCGTCGGTGAAACACAGCCCTACGAATTGGAGAAGCTAACGCCTCCCGAGCAGGCACAGAAGCGGTTTCAGGTGCGTCAAAGCTGGACCGTCCAGACCAAGGCGGATGAAGCGGCGAGGGTGTTGAATACCGCGGTGAGCGCAGGCGCCAACCAAAGCGGGCAGATCGACTGGACCGTTGCCGATGAGAAGGAGCTGGAGGCGCAGGCAGCCGGCAAAGCGCTCACCCGTGCTCGCGCGATTGCCTTGCAGATGGCCCAGGGACTCGGCATCCAATTAGGGGAGTTGATGTATGCCAGCAATCAAGCGCCTGAGGGGCCCCGACCGATGATGCGAGCAATGGCGATGGGTGCGGCAGCGCGAGCAGAACCTGCCCCAGCGCCGCTTGCCATTGAACCGAACAAAGTGGAGCGGTCGGCTACCGTCTATGCAGTCTTCGCGATCCAGTAACCCGGCGACGCGCTGGCTGCTGCTAACCTTTCCATAGGAGTGCGCCGATGGAAGATGAGCAATATCGCGAGTTGAAACCTCTGCCCGATGCGGAGGCCGCATTTATACGCTGGATCGCGCACCTGGACATTGAATTCACGCGCCATCACAACCCCGCATTGCTCAGCGAAATTGTCCGCGACGAGCTGCACCAGCTCTATCTGGGCCGCCCGCATGGAGGCAAACTCAACTTCACCATGGTGACGGAGCTGCCGTTCAACGTGCTTCAGCTGACCCTCGATCCGCGCAACATTACGCTGGAGGCGGAATATTACACCGACGTGGATGAAGAAAAATACGCCCGCGTCAAGCCGCTGATCTGGTTCTGGAGAATGTTCGATCGCTCGCCGGTCGGCCTGAACCATTGGCTGGGATTTCATTTTCGCGCCATGCTGGGCCGCCACATTTTCAAACACATGGGCAGGGATGTGAAGATCTTTCACGACGTCGAATTCAGCTTCGGGTATAACCTGACGATTGAAGATCGTTGCACTATCCACCAGCATGTCCTGCTCGACGATCGCAGCGAAATCGTCGTGCCCGCGGGATCGTCGATTCCCGACTACGCGCGCGTCGACTCCCACACCGGCGATATCAACCATGCTCCCACCAGGCTGGATCGGCTTCGCGAAGATCGCGCCTGATTCGCGCACGAAGCCTGCTGTTCACCCCCAACTGCGAAACACCTGCTAACGCTGGCTCGCGTGCTACCATCGGCAAGGACGCATGAATCTACACGCTGTACTCATCATTTTTCAAATCGTTGTGCTGCTGTTTGCCATCAGCCTGCACGAGGCGTCGCACGGCTGGATGGCGTGGCGGCTGGGCGATCCGACGGCCCGTATGCTGGGCCGGGTCACGCTGAACCCAATCAAGCACATCGACCCGTTCGGCACCGTCCTAATTCCACTGCTGTGCGTGTACGCCGGGTTTCCGTTGATCGGCTGGGCCAAGCCAACGCCAGTGACAACGCGCAATTTCAAGAACATAAAGCGCGACGACATCCTGACCACGCTTGCCGGGCCCGCCAGTAACCTGTTGACCGCGATTGCCGCCACGGTGATCCTGCTGGTGTTGAAGTTCATCAACGCGCCCACGGTGATTTCCGCCATGATGGCCGCGCAAATGGGCATGATCGACCCAAACGTCATGAACGCGAGCCCGATCTTGTTCCCAACTACGATGCTGCTTTACTACGCCGTGTTATTGAATCTGATCCTGATGGCCTTCAACCTGATCCCATTGCCGCCATTGGATGGCAGCCACGTGGTCCGCCACATGCTGCCCTATAACTGGCTGCGCGTGTACGACTCCATCGGCATGATCGGCCTGATTCTGATCTTCTTTTTTGGCGCACGATTTATTGGCATGATCGTCAGTCCGATGCTGTCGGTCTTCAACCACATTCTGCTCAGCATGTAGGGCTGCACTTCCGATACCATCGAAAGAGGATTGCGTCAGGCGTTGTTGAGATGTCGATCCCAAGCCGGTGTCATCCTGAGCGCAGCGAAGGACCTCGCGTTTTATCGGCAAACCACAAGGTTCTTCGCTGCGCTCAGGATGACAAATCGCTCGAACCAACGTTCACCAGACCAAGGCATCTGCTAGGAGCGTGTCGGGCATAAGGGTTTGAGATTTTGTAACCAACATAGAATCAACAACATACCAAACATGGTAGATTTTGTATGTTGTTGATTTTAAGGGGCCTGAAATCTATGCCCGACAGGCTCCTAGGAGTGTGTCGCTCATAAGAGTTGGAAATTTGATAAACCACATAGAATCAATAACCTACCAAACGTGGTAGATTTGGTGAATTGTTGATTCTAAACGACGAAAAATCTATGCCCGACAGGCTC
>JAKAAZ010000097.1 GCA_021802085.1 Acidobacteriota bacterium | reverse complement strand
GGGTTGGAATAAGCACAGGATTTGAGCAAGAGCTGGAGAACCCCATGACGAGGATGATCGTCTCTGATGATGTTGTTTCCGCGGACACGGGCGCGGACACGGTTCGGCCGCCGGATTCGCTGCGGGCTTCCGCCTCGCTGCGGCGCTTCGCCTGGTTTGTGCTTGCCTACAACGTGCTCGTGATCCTGTGGGGAGGAGCGGTACGCGCGACGGGGTCAGGCGCTGGTTGCGGAAACCAATGGCCGCTCTGCGCTGGGGCCGCGATCCCGCAGTCGCCGCAATTTCACACTCTCATCGAATTTACCCATCGCCTGATGAGTGGCGGAGCCTTACTCCTGATCGTCGCGCTGCTCCTCTGGACCTGGCGCGCAACTTGCAGGGGACACCTGGCGCGTTGGGCCGCTGCGATTGCATTGGTGCTGGTCCTCAATGAGGCATTCCTCGGCGCGTTGCTGGTCACGGTCGCCGCGCACACCGCTTCCCCCGCGACTGCTGTCCTTCTGTTTTCCTGCCACTTGACGAACACCCTCCTGCTGGTCGCGGCATTGGCTTTGACCCCAGAGTTTCTATCCAAAGCTCGTTTGCGCCGAACGACTGCGCTGCGCCATGGCAACCTGTTCTTCCCAGCCGTGGGGATTCTCGCGACGCTCCTGGTTGGAGTTTCCGGCTCGTTGGTTGCCTTGGGAGAGACTTTGTACCCTTCCTCCTCTCTCCTCGCTGCGATTCGACAGGATTTTTCTCCGGCTGCCCCGCTGCTACTTCGTCTGCGCTGGATTCATCCTGCCAGCGCGTTCCTCGCTGGAGCCTTCATCGCGTGGCTGCTCGCGCAATCCTTCCGGCGCACCGCGCCTTCGAGGGCTCGCATGCTCGGCATTGCCGTGCTGTCCACGCTGATCGCGCAATATTTGCTTGGAGTTTTCGATGTGCTGCTGCAAGCGCCTACGTGGCTCCAGATCGCGCACTTGCTGGGGGCCAACGTTTTCTGGATTTTTCTGGTACTGCTGACGGCCGGCTATTGTCTTGTCGAGGCGTCCCCTGTATCCGACGAAATCGCATGCGAACCGCACGCCTGAACGCAACTCCACTTCCAGACTGCTGCCCGCGCCCGCCAGAGAATACCGGTCCCTTGCGTGCGTCGGATCACAATGCACCTACAGAACGCAGTGTAGAATTCCACCGGAGGAGTAACGTCGTGAAACGTGTTTCCATTCTATTTCCCCATTTTTCCTTGGTGCTCGGTCTCGCTTTCTTTGCAGTGTTTGCCTATGGACAGACGCGCAAGATTCCAGCTCCAGCCGGCGCGTATACCTTCCCGCCGCAGGCGCAACAAGCTGTGGATCGTTTAGGCACGTTCAGTTCCATCCCCGATCAGGAATGGCAATATCACGTCGGCGATGTTCCCCACGGAGAACAGCCCGATCTCGATACCAGCGGTTGGCAAACCGTCCATTTTCCCTTTACCGCGCCAGCGGGGGCGGTTTGGTTCCGGCGTCTCGTGGAAGTTCCGAAAACAGTGAATGGCTACGACATCAGCGGCTCGCAGATCTGGCTGCAGATGATGGCGTCGGGCCGGGGCACGGACATTCTCTATTTCAACGGCAGCCGCGTGGCGCTGGGAGAGAGCCTGGAAAAGCAGATGCTCTTCGGCAGTGCCAAGCCCGGCGACAAAATCCTCATCGCAGTCAAGATGCTGGACACGCCCGAGCCAAAACATATCCGCGGCTTCCGGCTGGACGTTGTCTTTGCCGGCAATCGCCCCAACCCGGAAGACCTGCGCAATGAGTTGATCTCCGCGGCCTACCTGATCCCCACCATCACGCCGGATGCGGCGACACTCGCTGCCCGCGAAAAAACTCTCGACGATGCCGCCACCTCCGTGGATCTCTCGGCGCTCGACAAAGGCGATCAGACGGCCTTCGACGCTTCCCTGAATAAAGCGCAATCGACGTTGGAGCCTCTCCGTCCCGCGCTACAGGAATACACCATCCACATGACCGGCAATGCGCATATTGACGCCGCGTGGCTATGGCCATGGACCGAAACGGTCGACGTTGTGCACCGCACCTTCGGCACGGCATTGCAGCTGATGGATGAGTATCCGGATTACACCTACACCGCATCCGCGGCACAGTACTACGAATGGATGCAGGATAAATATCCTGACATGTTCAAACAGATCCAACAGCGCGTGAAGGAAGGTCGCTGGGAATTGGTCGGTGGCATGTGGGTCGAGCCGGACCTGAACCTGCCCGATGGCGAATCCACAGTGCGCGAGATTCTGCTGGGAAAGCGTTACTTCCAGAAGAATTTCGGCGTGGATGTTCGCGTCGGATGGAACCCGGACACCTTCGGGTACAACTGGCAACTCCCGCAGATGTACAAGAAGTCCGGCATCGATTATTTCGTCACGCAAAAGATGGCGTGGAACGAGACCAATCAGCTTCCCATGAAGTTGTTCTGGTGGCAGTCTCCAGACGGCAGCCGCGTGCTCACCTATTTTCCGCACGACTATGTCAACCAGATTCAACCGGTGAATATGGCGGACGATCTGGCCACGGCTGTCCAGTTAAATCCAGGCCAGAACGAGATGATGCATCTCTACGGCATCGGCGACCACGGCGGCGGTCCAACCCGCGACATGCTCGACAGCGGCATGCGCTGGATGGAGCCCAACAAGGTCTATCCGCACGCGGAATTCGGCACCTCGATCACATTTTTCGATGCCATGGCGAAGCGTGTCGATACTGCCGATGCTCCCGTGTGGAACTATGAAACGCTGGCTGCCGGCAAGAAAACCTTGTCGGCGCCTCCGGCGGGGCAAATCAGTCTGCCGGTTTGGAATGACGAACTCTACCTGGAATTTCACCGCGGCACCTACACCACCCAGGCCAAGCAGAAGTGGAACCTCCGGCATGGCTCGGAGTGGCTGCTGAACGCGGAAAAATATTCCTCGCTGGCTTGGCTTGGCGGTCTCGAGTATCCCAACGCTCAACTCACCGCGGCATGGAAGCTTCAGGTCTTCAACGGCTTTCATGATCTCGCCGCAGGCTCCGGCATCGGCGTGATCTATAAAGACGCTCAAAAACAGTTCGATGTAATCCATTGGACCGCCATGGGCGCAACGCACAACGCGCTGTCGGACATCGACAGCCACATTGACACCGACGCCCACGCCGGGGTTCCGATCCTCATTTGGAACACCCTGAGCTTCAATCGCACAGGGATTGTTGAAGTGAATGTGCAGATGCCGCAGGCGGAGCCGAATGGGATCTCCGTACTCGACGCCCACGGTATGCCTGTACCGATGCAGATTCTTTCTCAGGATTCAAGTACCCACAGCTATCGTCTGTTGCTGGAGCCGAAGGATGTTCCCTCCGTCGGCTACACGGTGCTGCATGCCGTGCCCGGCATGCGCAAGGTTGCGAGCGACTTGAAAGTCGATGGCACCACGCTGGAAAACTCTGCCCTGCGTGTGGTCATCGATCCCAAGAATGGCTGCATCACCAGCCTCTACGATAAGCAGTCCAACTTTGAAAGTCTTGCCAGCGGGAGCTGCGGCAACCTGTTGCAGGCCTTTGTCGACAAACCGAAGGAATACGATGCCTGGAACATCGATTCAAATTTCTCCGAGCACGAAACTGACCTGACGATGGCCGACAGCGTTCAGGTGATCGAACGCGGCCCGGTGCGCAGCGAAGTTCGCATCACCCGGCACTGGGATAAATCCACCTTCGTGCAGAACATCATTCTCTACGCGGGCCTGAAGCGTGTCGATGTCGTCAACGACGTCGACTGGCATGAAACCCACATTTTGCTGAAGGCCGGCTTTACTTTGGCTGCCAGCGGACCCAAGGCAACGTTTGAGATTCCCTATGGAACCATCGAGCGCCCCACAACACGGAACAATTCGGTGGAAGATGCCAAGTTTGAGGTCCCCGCACAGCGCTGGGCCGACCTTGGCGATGGCCAGCACGGCTTCAGCCTCATCAACGATTCGAAATATGGCTACGACGTGAAGGGGAATGTGCTGCGACTCTCTCTGCTGCGTTCGCCAGTCGATCCCGACCCGGATGCCGACCGCGGCCCCCAGCATTTCCGCTATTCCCTCTATCCACATGCCGGTACCTGGCAGCAGGCGAAAACGGTGCTGCACGGCTATGCCTTCAATTACGGTATGCACGCCATGCAGACGGACGCCCACACGGGCGAGCTGTCGGCCACGCATTCCTTCGTGACCATCCAACCGGAAAACCTGTTGCTAAGCGCAATGAAGAAGAGCGAGGACGGCAACAGCCTGATCCTTCGCTTCTATGAGTGGGCGGGAACGAAATCGACTGCGGACATCAGCCTTCCCGATGGCGCGACGTCGGCAACCCTTGCCAACCTGCTGGAACAACCAGAGGGCGATCCACTGCCCATCTCCGGCAACCACATCATCGTACCGGTGGGGCCATACTCCATCAACACCGTGCGTGTCGACTTCGGCAATCGCGGCGCAGGTTTCTGGCAGGCACAGAAGTAACCTGAAAATACGTTCCTGAACCAAGACAACGGCCTTTCCTTCGGGAAAGGCCGTTGTCTTAATGGGCGCGTCGCACCAGCGTCAATATAGCGCCCCGCACCGCCCAATCCACAGCCACAGGCCATCGGATAGGCAGTTTTAGTGTATTTCCGCAACGCAGTGTAAAATTTTCCCCGGAGGAGTAACCACGTGAAGCGTGTTCCCAAACTAGTTCCCCTTTTTTCCTTGGTATTCTGTATCGCTGTCTTTTCAGTCTTCGCCCATGGACAGAGACGAGGTCCAGTGGCTCCGGCTGGGGCGTATACCTTTCCCCCGCAGGCGCAAAAAGTTGTCGACCTTTTAGGTACATTCGGTTCCATCCCCGATCAGGGCTGGCAATATCACGTCGGCGACGTTCCCCACGCGGAGCGGCCCGATACCGACACTAGTGGTTGGCAGACCGTCCAGTTTCCTTTTACTGCACCTCCGGAAGCGGTCTGGTTTCGGCGTCTGATCGAAATCCCGAAATCCGTGAATGGCTACGACATCAGCGGCGCACAAGTCTGGTTGGAACTCCCACGTTCCAGGGGAACGGACATTCTGTATTTCAATGGCAGCCGCGTCGCGCTGGGTGAAAGCCTGGAAAAGCAGTTGCTCTTCGGCAATGCCAAGCCCGGTGACAAAATTCTGGTCGCGGTAAAGATGCTGGACACTCCGGAGCCAAAACGCGTCTTCGGATTCCGGCTCAATGTTGTCTTTGCCGGCAATCGCCCCAATCCGCAAGATCTTCGCGATGAGTTGATTTCCGCCGCGTACCTGCTGCCCACCATCACGCCGGACGCAGCCACACTCGCTGCGCGGGAAAAGACTCTCGATGATGCCGCCACCTCCGTGGATCTCTCGGCCCTCGATAAGGGCGATCAGGCGGCCTTCGACGCTTCTCTGAATAAGGCGCAATCGACGCTGGAACCTCTCCGTCCCGCGCTGCAACAGTATGACATTCATATGACGGGCAACTCCCATATCGACGCTGCCTGGCTATGGCCGTGGACCGAAACCGTCGACGTGGTCCACCGCACATTCGGCACCGCATTGCAGTTGATGGATGAGTATCCCGACTACACCTACACGGCGTCTGCGGCTCAATACTACGAATGGATGCAGGATAAATATCCTGACATGTTCAAACAGATTCAACAGCGTGTGAAGGAAGGCCGCTGGGAACTGGTCGGCGGCATGTGGGTCGAGCCGGACCTGAACCTGCCCGATGGCGAATCCACCGTACGCGAAATTCTGCTGGGCAAGCGCTACTTCCAGAAGAACTTCGGCGTGAATGTTCGCATCGGCTGGAACCCAGATACCTTCGGCTATAACTGGCAGTTGCCGCAGATGTACAAGAAGTCCGGCATCGATTATTTCGTCACGCAAAAGATGTCCTGGAACGACACCAATCAGCTTCCCATGAAGTTGTTCTGGTGGCAGTCTCCGGATGGCAGCCGCGTGCTCACCTATTTTCCGCACGGCTACGGCAATCCGATTGAACCGGTGAGCATGGCCAGCTATCTGGCCACGTCCGTCCAGCTCAACCCAGGCCAGAACGAGATGATGCATCTCTACGGCGTTGGCGATCATGGCGGCGGTCCAACACGCGACATGCTCGACAGCGGCATGCGCTGGATGGAGTCCAACAAGGTCTATCCGCACGCGGAATTTGGAGTGGCCCAGAGTTTCTTCGACAGCATGGACAAACGCGTCGATACGGCGGACGCTCCCATCTGGAACTACGAAACTCTGGCTGCCGGCAAGAAAACCTTGGCAGCTCCGCCTGCAGGGCAAATCAGCCTGCCGGTTTGGAACGATGAGCTCTATCTGGAATTTCATCGCGGCACGTACACCACCCAGGCCAAGCAGAAGTGGAATCTTCGTCACGGCTCGGAGTGGCTCCTGAACGCGGAAAAATATTCCTCGCTGGCTTGGCTCGGTGGCCTGGAGTACCCCAACGATCAGCTCACCGCGGCATGGAAACTGCAGGTCTTCAACGGTTTCCACGATCTCGCCGCAGGCTCCGGCATAGGCGTGATCTATAAGGACGCTCAAAAACAGTTCAATGTGATCCATTGGACCGCCATGGGCGCAACGCACAACGCGCTTTCGGACATCGACAGCCACATTGACACCAACACCCACGCAGGCGTTCCAGTTCTCATCTGGAACCCATTGAGCTGGAATCGCACCGACGTTGTGGAAGCGAATGTGCAGATGCCGCAGGCGGAGCCGAACGGAATCTCTGTGCTCGATGCCCATGGCATGGCCGTACCGATGCAGATTCTTTCTCAGGACGCAAACACTCACAGCTATCATCTATTGCTGGAACCGAAGGATGTTCCGTCCGTCGGCTACACGGTGCTGCATGCCGTGCCCGGCACGCGCAAGGTTGCGAGCGATTTGAAGGTCGATGGCACCACGCTGGAAAACTCTGCGCTGCGTGTAGTCATCGATCCCAAGAATGGCTGCATCACCAGCCTCTACGACAAGCAGTCTCACTTTGAAAGCCTCGCCAGCGGAAGCTGCGGCAATATCCTGCAGGCATATGTCGATAAGCCCAAGCAATACGACGCCTGGAACATCAACCCCGACTACGTCAACCATGGAACGGACCTGACGATGGCCGACAGCGTCCAGGTAATCGAACGCGGCCCGGTGCGCAGCGAGGTTCGCATCACCCGGCACTGGGACAAATCCACCTTCGTGCAGAACATCATTCTCTATGCGGGCCTGAATCGTGTCGATCTCGTCAACGACGTGGACTGGCATGAAGACCACATTTTCCTCAAGGCCGGCTTTACTCTGGCCGCCACCGCTCCCAAGGCGACGTTCGAGATTCCCTACGGAACCATCGAACGTCCCACAACACGGAACAATTCTGTGGAAGACGCCAAGTTTGAAGTCTCGGCACAGCGTTGGGCCGATGAAGGCGATGGCCAGCACGGCTTCAGTCTGATCAACGACTCCAAATATGGTTATGACGCGAAAGGCAACGTGCTGCAGCTTTCCCTGCTGCGTTCGCCGAAATCGCCCGATCCGAACGCCGATATGGGTGAGCAGCATATCCGCTACTCCCTCTATCCGCATGCCGGCACCTGGCGGCATGCGAACACGGTGCTGCACGGCTATGCCTTCAACATCCCTCTCCATGCCATGCAGACAGATGCCCACACCGGCGACCTGCCAGCCACGCATTCCTTCGTCACCGTTAAGCCGGAAAATCTGGTGTTGAGCGCAATGAAGAAGAGCGAGGACGGCGACAGCCTGATCCTGCGTTTCTATGAGTGGGCGGGAACCAAAACAACAGCGGACATCAGCCTTCCCGATGGCGCAACCTCGGCAACCTCTGCCAACCTGCTCGAAAAAGCGGAAGGCGATCCACTGCCCGTCTCCGGCAACCACATCACTGTGCCGGTGGGGCCATACTCCATCAACACCGTGCGTGTCGACTTCGGCAATCGCGGCGCAAGCTTCTGGCAGGCGCAGAAGTAAGGTCAGGCAGGAGCGTGACTCAGCGGGCGGGAGTTGAAAAACTTTCGCCCATGCTGCCAGATATTCTGGAAAACTAGAACAGGGCTAAGGACCAAACTTCTTCCGCTCCGAAGGGAGAAGCCATGAAAAAGATACGAGATCGTCGGTTCAGCGCGATTCTTGCGCTCGGATTTTTCTTTCTCTGCTGGCTACCGGCGAAGGCTGCAAGTACTCCCGGCTTCACGATCACCGCACCGGCCAGCACGATCACGATCAAGAACCCAGGCGGAAATCGGGTCAACTTCACCATCACTCCGCAAAATGGCTTTACCGGGACCGTCAGCGTCGGCTGCACCCTCACTGAGAATCCCCAAGGGACCATGTACCCACCATTCTGCGGACAAACTGGGCCCGCAATGGCTCCCCCAACTGTTACCGGACCGAATCCAGTAACTTTCTCACTGACAATCGCAACCTACGGCGTGCCTATGCCCGTGTCTCTGCGCTACCGGCGGCCTGCGTTTCCAGCAGGCGGGTATGCGTTTCTGGCGTGCGCCTTGCTCCTCTTCATCCCGGCAAGCGGCAGAACGCGGAGAAACTTGCTGTGTCTTGTCTTTGCAAGTGTGTTGATCGCCCCCATCGGCTGTGGCAGCGGCATTGCAAACAACCGCACGCCTGCGGGGAACTACGTCTTCACCGTGATGGGAACCGATCAGGCTACCGGGAAAATTCAAGCGTCGACAAACGTCACAGTCATTGTTC
This sequence comes from Acidobacteriota bacterium, assembly GCA_021802085.1. GTDB lineage: Bacteria > Acidobacteriota > Terriglobia > Terriglobales > Acidobacteriaceae > JAKAAZ01. The sequence continues at coordinate 3,424 of JAKAAZ010000097.1, read as the reverse complement.
AATAGTGCAACTGTAAAGTTCGTTCTGGGTCACGCCTGGTCCACCAAGAGCGGGCCTGCGCCATCCGATGCGCGGCTCATATAAATTTCCGCTCGTATTCCCGTGGCTTCCTCATATCCTGCGCGAACATTCTTCACAAATCGATCGACGTAGTCCGCATCGACCAAGTTGATGGTGCAGCCGCCAAATCCGCCTCCGGTAATGCGCGCGCCAAAACAGCCGCGCTGCTTCGATGCCAACTCAACCAGGACATCGGTCTCCATACAGCTGGCAGCGTAATTGTCTCGCATGCTCACGTGGGCTTCGTGCATAAGCCGGCCAAACCGGAGAAAATCATGCTGCCGCAACGCATCCGCCGCTTGAAGGACCCTTCGGTTTTCCGTGACCACATGCAGGCACCGGCGAAAGATATTGTCGGGCATCTCGCTTGCGTATGGTCGCAATTCGTCCTCAGTAACATCCCGCAATGTATGGATCATCGGATCATGCTGTTGAAGAATCCGCAGACCGGCCTGCACCTCGGCGCGCCGCGCGTTGTATTCTCCGCCGCCTGCCAGTGAATGCTTCACCATGGAGTTGCAGATCACCAGCAGCACCTCGCTCGGAAGCGGCAACGGTTCATAGTCGAGCGAACGGCAGTCCAGCAGCAGCGCATGATTTTCAACTCCGCAGCAGGACGCGAAAGGGTCCATGATGCCGCTCTGTGCGCCGACATAGTTGTTTTCAGAAAATTGACAGATTTTGGCGATGTCAGTCTTAGGCAGCGTGATTCCGGCATACGCAAGCACGGCGACCGCAACCGCGACTTCCACTGAGGCCGAGGAACTGAGCCCCGAACCCACCGGCACGGTACCGGAAAGCGTCAAGTCGAAGCCGTCGCAATGAATTCCCCGCTGTCCCAGCGTCCACAGAACGCTCGCCGGGTAATCGCTCCAGTGGCCACGCGGGCGGGGAGGCAGATGCCGCAAGTCGAGGCTGACTTGCTCGTCGAAATTTACTGAAAAGATATGTGCGGCCGCGTCGCTTCGTGGACTCAGCACGGAAATGGTCCGCAGATCGAGCGCCGCCGGCATGACAAAGCCTTCGCTCGTATCCGTGTGCTCACCAATCAGATTGACGCGCCCAGGCGCTTGATAGGCAGCGCCGTCTGAGCCGAAGCGATCGCGATGAACTTCTAAAGGAGACGGCTGGGACATTGGTTCTAGGATATCAGCCGGGCGAAAACATCAGCCGAAGCGGCCCGTAATATAGTCCTGGGTCTGCTGCATTTCCGGATTCTGGAAAATTTGCTTGGCGCGGTTCAGTTCGATCAATTCCCCGTTCAGGAAGAATCCAACATAGTCGGCGACCCGCGCCGCCTGCAGCATATTGTGGGTCACGATCACAATCGTGCAAAGGTCCTTGATCTCAAACAACAGATCTTCGATCTTCGCCGTCGACAGAGGATCAAGCGCCGAGCACGGTTCGTCCAGCAACAACACTTCAGGTTCGACCGCCAGCGCGCGCGCAATGCACAGCCGCTGCTGCTGGCCGCCGGAGATTCCGTTGGCGGACTGATGCAGCTTGTCCTTCACCTCATCCCAGAGCGCCGCCCGACGCAGGCTCTGCTCCACCTTGTCGGCAACTTCATTGCGGCGTATTGCAGGGTCGAGGCGCAGACCGTACGCCACATTGTCAAAAATTGATTTTGGGAAGGGGGAGGGCTTCTGGAAGACCATGCCGACGACGCGGCGCAAGGTCGTCGCGGGAAAACTGAAAAGATCCTTGTCCCCCAGGCGAATGCTGCCCTCGACCCGCGTACCCGGTATGGTTTCATTCATCCGGTTGAAGGTACGCAGCAGAGTGGTCTTGCCGCATCCTGAGGGCCCAATGAACGCCATCACGCGCTTATTGGGAACGATCAGATTGATGCCCTTCAGGGCTTGATGCGCGCCATAAAAGAAGTTGAGGTCTGCGACAGTGAACTGTGGCCAGGGTAGTTTTTCATCCGTCTCCACATCGACCGCAAAACGAACTTCATGGGCTTTCGAAAGCTGCCTCAGGTCAAATGGCTTCATTGAAGTTGTCATCACTGATTAGCGGTTACCCGTGCGATAATTTTTTTCCGCGCGCCAAAATCAGACGGGAAATTATGCTGACCACCAACAATCCTGAGAGTAGCACGAACCCCGCCGCCCATGCCTGCCGATGCCACGCATCATAGGGCGAAATCGCGTAGTTGTAGATCACCACCGGCAGCGACGCCGTAGGCTGCATCCAGCCGGGGCTGTCGAACAGGTTGCCAAATGCTGTAAATAGCAGAGGCGCGGTCTCTCCGGCAACTCGCGCAATATCCAGCAGGATTCCAGTAATAATGCCGTAGATGGCTGCGGGAATGACAATCGTGAAGATAGTTTCCGATTTGCTGGCGCCCAGCGCCAGACCGCCTTCTCGCAAACTGCGCGGTACCGCCCGAAGAAAGTCCTCTGTGCTGCGTAAGGCAATTGGAATCATCATGATACCAAGAGCGATGCCGCCGGCCAGGGTGGAAAAATGGTGCATCGGCAACACCACCAGCGTGTACACAAAAATCCCCATCACCACGGACGGCACTCCGTTCAGCAAATCCGTGGTGTAGCGAATCGTAAATGCCGACCATCCGCCCGCGAACTCCGACAGATAAATTCCGCCCAACAGACCGATCGGGACACCGATCGCGCTGGCAAGAGCCAGCAATTTCAACGTACCGACAATTGCATTCTTCACGCCGCCGCCCGACTGGCCGACCGGCGCGGGGATTTTTGTAAAGAAGTCAACGTTCAGCGAGCTGGCGCCCTTCCACAACAAATATCCCAGAATGGTCAACAGCACCGACAGAACCAGCAGGGTGCACAGGCCTGTCAACGTCAGCATCACGATGTTCGTGATTTTGCGAGAGAACGGCGGGTACGACGCGCTCATCCGACCACCTCATGCCCCTTCATGGTCAGCATCAACAGCCGCGCCAGCGCGTTAAAGATCATCGTGACGACGAACAGCACCAGGCCAAGCTCAATCAACGCGTGCAGATAGAGATCGCCGGTCGCTTCGGTAAATTCATTGGCGATCACCGCCGCAATCGTGTACCCGGGGGCCATCAGCGAGGTGGATACTTGCGCCACATTGCCGATCACCATGGTGACGGCCATGGTTTCTCCCAACGCCCGCGCCAGCGAAAGAAAGATCGATCCCATGATGCCTTGCCGCGCATACGGCACCACGGCGCGCCAGGTCACGTCCCACTTCGTCGCGCCCAGCGCCATCATGGCTTCGCGCTGTGACACGGGCACGGCGATCAGCACCTCCCGCGAAATGGAAATGATGAATGGCACCACCATAATGGACAGCACGATCGACGCGGAAAAATAGCTGACACCATAAAACGTGCCATTGAAGATGGGAATCC
>JAKAAZ010000096.1 GCA_021802085.1 Acidobacteriota bacterium | reverse complement strand
GGTAGGCGGCTTCCAGTTGACTGTTCGGTCTGCTTTGCGGGTCGGGTTTGTGGTGGAAGAGGCTGTTGGCCAGCGGGCCGCAGAGTCGCTTGTGAAAGAACAGAAAGAGCAGCGCGACCTGCACGCCTTTGGTGGTGAGACGGTAGGCGTAGCGACGGCCATCGCGTTCCAGCAGGCCGTGCCCTTTGAGCTTGCGCAGGTCGTAGCGGAGCTGGTTCAGCCCGTATTGTCTGGGGGAGAGATGAAAGGTAGTGAGGACGGCTTCATGGATTTGTTTGGCCGTCGAGCCGCCAACGATGTTGCCGCCATGCAGCAGGACTTCCAGCAGGCGAATAACCCGGGTGTCCTGGATTTTGATTCCTGGAGCGCGGACTGTACCGATGGTGACGGGCAGGGCCAGCCTCTGTAGCAGCGGAAAATCCACATGGACGTTCAGAGACTGGGCCTGGAAACCGGCGAAGCGGTCGGTGATGGCCTGGAACTTTTTGCGCGCGGCGTCGAGATGGTCCAGCCCCTTCTTCAGGCCGAAGTCGTGCAGATTGTTGGAGACCAGTTCGTTGCGCAGATAGCGGGAGAATTTCTCGTACTGCTTGAGAAAGGCGTGTTTCCAGTAGGCGCGGAAGACGTGGTGGCCGTGCTCGATCTGATCGATCACGGTGGCCAGCTTGCCGCGCAGCCGCTTGTTCAGCCGCACGCCGAAGATCTCGCCGATGCGGTTGGCCGTCAACCTCCACAGGCCGATTTCGCAACTGCGCTCGAAGATTTTGTGGATGGGAAAGTTGCGTTTGAAGATGAAGTTGCGGCAGTACTCGATTTGACTGATGGCGTAGAAGCGCGACAGGTTCATCCGGCCGCGCTCTTTCTTCGAGAACTTCGGCCCCAGCAGGAACGTCCAGTAGTCGAGTTGTTTGCGGATGAGCTGCGGGCTGAGTCGGGCGGCGGCGGCCTGCACTGCTGTCGGTCACCGTATATCACGCGCCTAATTCGAACTAAGGGAAGCAGCTTCTTCGATGTTCTCCGGGCACGGCTCAAGTGGAGCGACGCTAGCTATTCCCTGGCGATCCAGAAGCTGCATGGCCATACGTTCAAGCCGTCCTGAGTCGGAGCAAACACCTTCAGATCCTCAGGCATCCTGGTGAAACTGTTTTCCCACTTTGCAAAAGCCTGCCGGAGAACGTCCGGATGGAATTGCTGCATCGCGCTCCCCGACCACGCCACCTTGTAGCTGGGGTTAAATGACAAGAAGGCTTCGAGCAGATACTGCTCGCCCCAGAAGCAGAGGTTCGTCATTACGAATTTTTGTGGGTAGTCGAGCGGGGTAAATACATCGTGAAAGTGCACGAGCACTCCAGGCGCGAGTTCAGGAAGGATGTGAAGGCATTCATACACAACATCGCTGTCCATCGAAACTACATGACTGGAATCGATAAACAGGATGTCGTTCGCTTGCAAAGTGCGAAACAGGTCGAGGGACACTGCCTGTACCGGGGTTTCAATGAGCTGCGTCAGGCCCGGAATGCCATCCCGGAGAAACCCAGCCGGATTTGGCTCGATGCCGATCAACTCGCCAGGAAATCCAGCGGCTGCGTTCTTTCCAAGGGCGGCCGTCAGCAAGAGGGTAGTATTGCCACTGCCGATCTCGATGATTCGCTTCGGCTTGCGCGCACGAACAAAGGAGTAGGCGACTTCAGCATCGACGTGCTCGAAGAAGCCGTTGTTGAAGTGAAAAGTGTACTTATCTCCTGAGTCTTTTTCAGGAAAGCTCCACTCTTCGGCGAACGGAAGAAGTTCACTTTCTACTCGTTCTATCTGGCTCGGTAGCCGGAAGTCGAATGCAGCGCAAGGACGACAGGTGTTCCAATTCTTGCGCTGCAGAGACTTCAGATTGGGAACCGGAAAATAGAAATGCGAGGGCGTCACGCTTACACCCAATTCCGCTTGCACAAATCGAAACAAAGACGAAACAGCTGTCCTCATCCTCGCACTTCGCATGATGCTGCCCACAGCGAATACCTCCACAACTGAGATTTCCAGGTGAAGACCGGCCATCACTGTTTGCAACGGCGAGCATAACCCGTAAAACAATCCGATGCCAGAGCGGAAAGTTGAACTCCTTGCACATATTCACGTGCTAGAGGCTCCTGGTCTTCCGGCCATTCACAGCAGATAGGCATGTGAATAATGAAGTAAGATGCTGACTTTCTGCCAAACGTCAGCGGCTTGCAAACATTGTGGCTTACCAGCAGTAATGCTCAGGATTTCCTTACGGTTTTTCGCGAAACCTAACGAGCAAATTGTCGCCCGATCTACCAGTCAGGCGTTGGATGTTGAAACTGACTGCAGATGCAGAAAAGACATTTGAACGTTTGCTAATGACTGTCTCTGAAGTTCATTCAACAATTCGATTGATGGAAGTGATTCGAACAGTAGCACAGGGCAGGCTAGAAGTCGTGCATTGATACAAGGTCGAGAATCATTTCTTTAGCGAATTTAAGACTCCGGATACGAGTGCTACAGTTGCAGTTAATGGATTCCACCCGGTTTCCATCGCTACCCCATTCGCCCACTGCCGCACTAAAAATCTACCTAAAAACGGGAGTTAAAAGTGGAGGGGAGCGGCAAGGTGTTGTTTCAGTGGCACTTTGCACTGCTCCGCATCTGACCAAAACAGCGAAATCCTCAATGTTTGCAACCGTTTTTGCTTTGAACCAGTTGGCCATTCTGACGCATTTCGACTGCCGTTTTTAGGATGGTGCGCCGTCTTCCCTTTCAGTCATTGCAGCAACCGGCTGATCGTCACCTGCGGCGGGATCGACACAAACAGATGCACGTGGTCTTTCGCCACATGCCCTTTCTTAATCTTTACCTCATGCTGCGCGGATTTCCCGAACCATGTCCCGCACCCGAGTCGCCACTTCCCCGCTCAAGGCCGGCTACCCGTACTTCGTGGTAAACACGATGTGCAGGTGGATCTCGAATTCCGTGTGCGCGCCGCGTCGATACTCAGCCATCACTTAGCTAACATTATCTTCCGGCGCGCTCGCTGAAGCCCTCCCAGACTGGGACAGTGAAGATGGCCCGTCAAGAATCGCATGGCGCAGCTTTTCATCACTGAAAAACCCGTGGACACGCTGGCAGCTCGAACTACCTGGCGTGGAATTGTTCTATCCCACTCGTCTTTCCAGTTTGATCGCTGGCTCTGTTTCGTCGTATTCGAGGGCGGAACCTACGGCTTTGAGCTCGGTAGCGGTTCGAGCGGCGATCATCTCTGGCGCATAGTGGACTTTATTGATGATTGAGATGGGCCGGCTTCGCACCTCGTCATACACGCGCCCCAGATATTCGCCCAGCAGCCCCAGACAAAGGAGCAGCATACCCCCGACCAGGAATATTGCAGCAGCTAGGCCGAGTCCTACAGTGTAAATTGGACTTTTGGAGAAAACGGAAGATATCGCAAGCATCGCAAGAATCGCAACGATGCACTGAAAAAAGCAGGATAGCAGGAGGCAAAGTCGCAGAGGTTTGTAACTGAAACTTGTGATCGCATCCATCGCGTACTTGATCCGGCTGATGAATGAGAGTTTGCCATCGCCAGCCAGCCGATCCTGGCGATCATAGAAAACGACGGTATTTTTATAACCTACCCAGGCGCGCAAACCGGGCAGGTACCGGTTCCCTTCTCGCAGGCCATTGATTGAGTCAACGACTTGACGATCCATCAGGCTGAATATGCCGGCATTTAAGGGGATGGGGTAGTCGGAGAGAGAAGCAAGAACACGATAGAAAAGAGGGAATAGCTTCGCCAGAATCTTGCGCCGTTCCTTGCGGCTCCGTCTCACGCCGATCACCACCTGAGCGCCGCCGCGCCAGGCATCGATCAGTTGTGGCAAGACTTCTGGTGGGTCCTGGAAATCTCCATCCATCAGAATGACTCCCTCGCCGCGCGCGGTTTGCAAGCCGGCCGAAATGGCGCCCATGTGTCCCCAGTTGCGCGACAGATCGACCACCACTATGTGGGAGTCGGAGATCTGCAGCTCCCTGAGCAGTTCCAAAGACGAGTCTTTGGAACCATCGTTCACATACACTACCTCCCAATCTTCGTCCACAGTGCTCAATGCGTCTGCAACAGCTTCATGGAATTGAAAAATTAATTCCTCTTCATTGTAGATAGGCACGACTACAGAGATCATTTTGCCCCCGGATTATCATTTCAAATCGGAAATACCCTATTCGCTACCCGACTGTTTGCAACGTCAATGGTGCCGGCCGGATTTTGAAGAGGTCGAGTTACTTCTGGAACTCATCTGACATTCATACAGCAACCAGTAGGATGCCTACACTGGTCGATTCGTTTTCTGCAACATGCTTTAGATTGGCCCGTGCCGCACGTTTGTTCCGGATTGGGATTTGGGGAGGAAGGAATCCGATTTTTAGAAACCTGCCTATCATTCGATCTCGGCCTGAAAGATTCGCACTCTCCATCGCGTTTCTGTTGGGGTCAAGACCACGACGTAGCGTGCATGCACCCGCTGCATGGTCAGCGCCTTGTCATGCTCGAAGATCTGTTCATCATATTCGACATTGTCGATCAGTTGAATGGAGAGCCCGTCCGGTGAGTAAAAGACGATTTGGAGATCGTGCGCCCGATCCCGATAGCGGGTATGAATTCCGAGAGCGGCCTGCTCGTGCATCGTACCCGTCAATTTGTCTTTAGCGGTTCCCACAAAATCTTGATCGAGCAGTTCTGCGCGGTTCTGCTCAAGCGCGCTACTCAAGCTTTGCCAGGATTGCAGATAATCGCGAATCACCGCCGTCGCGGTCTCCTGCTGAAGCGTCCGGGGCCCATGCAAGTTCGAGGGTTCCACCCGCACCGCCGCCTGTTCGGCCCACCCGGCGACCGGAACAACCAAGACCGAGAAAATGACCAACATGCTTCCGATGCTCGTCATCATCGCCAGTGAATCTCATTTCCCATCACAACTCCACTCGCCACGGAAATCGTTGCTCCGTCGTGAGCGGGCATTTCCACCTGCGCAATTCCGCGTTTGAGAGGTACGTCTACCGTCGATTGGTCGCCGCCGTAGGTCTCTGTGAAAGTCACAATCGTTCCGTCTGGGACCGCATTGCCGCTACAGTCGCGCACCGGAGTCGTTGCCAACTCAATATCTTTCCCTGACTGTGTTGCACTCATTTTCAACCCGCACGGATCGCCCGGAACTTGTTCCACGACGCGCGTGCTGGAAACTTCGTCTACCTGAGCCTTAAATTTATCAATGCCTTCCTTGGCGGTGGAGTCCACTTCTGTCCAGGCGACGCCATCATGCGCGACCACTGCGCGCTCCTGTGCAGCTCCAGATGGGTTCGATAGTTTAAAGGAAACCGATGTGGGCGCAGTGATTAAATTGTGATAGGCATCGAAGATATACACGCAACCGCTGATGCCATCATGCAGGCCGACTGATAGACGAGAGGGTCTTGCAAGAAAACTCAGGCTTGCCGGTCGACTTGCAGGCACCACGTCGAACGCGGTGTTGTCCGTATTGGATCCCGCCACCAGGATCGCAACGTAATGACCCGCATTGTAAAGAACTCCAGCAGGAAAAAACGTCGTCTCTCCCAATTGCACATCGCGCCCAATTACCTGCCCTAGCCCAACGATATATAGAACCGCTTGCCCGCTACCCGTGGTCTGAATCGCGAACGCATTGCCGGCTTTCACGGTTCCGGGCGGGCTCAAACTCATGCTCCCGCCTTCGGCACGGGCCCGCTGCATCGTGGCGAAAGCTATGCAGAAGATCAGAAATGCGAATCTCCTCCTCACTGGAAACCTCCGACGCTATAGGTCGAGGCAATCGTGCGCTCACTGCTGACTTTCCTTGCGAGATCCTCAGGAATATGGATATCGAACGGAACTGGGGTCTGGGGCAGGAGTGCGCGATCAGTATATTGGTCCGCCACCCAGACTACCTGGCCGGTTTTGTCGTAGAGGGTTTCAAGAACATGCGCGATATTCACTACCTGGCCGCTTTGATTCACGAGTTGCCCGGTCACCGATGCTCCTGGCGCCGGATTCAATTGCTGATTCTCAATTTCGATTACTGGGTCTGCGGAGGCCGACACCAAGCTCGACATAGGCTCCATCCGAATGCTGCCGACATCGGACAAATTTGCATCTGGAAAATTAATGAGGAATGGCGTCACTTGTTTTGGCAACAAAATGTGAGAGATTCTGTCGAAGCTGCCTTCACTGGCGATCGGCGATCCATTCTTTGACTGCAGGGTCGCCCTGACCGAAACATAAGCGGGCACAACGTCTTCATTTAGAAGTTCCCCCAGTACGACCACCCCTTCGGCGCGCTGCACTGGGTGCATGTCCACAATGCGCACGTGAGGCGCTTCCACGTCCTGTACTCCCCAGTCGTCTCCTGAGCCGCGGTAGATCACATCCCAGCGAAGGTAGTTCACTGCAATGACCTGCGGCGGCACGACTGACCTCTTCACTAGAGGCCAATCCACGTTCCAGCGATCTCCGTTTCTCACCACTCGCAGGTTCCGCGTGTCAGTGAAAGGACCAACCACTGAAGACCAATGTATCCGCAACTGGACTTCTGCTTCGTTGTTGGAGGCATGCAACGGCCGCACCTCGAAGCTCTCCAGTGTGGCATAGGTCCGAAGGCTCAGGTGATAGCCGGTTAGATCGTGCTCAAAGTCCGATTCGGTGAATTGAGCCTTGTTGTCCAAGCTGGCATAAGCATTTCCCCAGGCTTGCAGGCGGATTTTGTCGCCCAGGTTCTCAACTGCCGCTTGCGGCGTGGAGGACGGACGAAGCAAGCTCTTTCCGCCAGAGTACTCAGCTGCAGATGGTCCTGGCCGGAGAGTTCCTATCGCGATGAAAGCCGCAGTCGAGACACCGATGAAGGCAGCGAGTAGATGTCCCCTGTTCACGAGACGAGTTCCCCCCGTACGAGATTTTCCTGCCTATCGGAAGAAGATTCCCCTTCATCTCCGCGTCGCCGCTTCGCTGGGATCAAGACGACCAGGATGGCCAGAATACTGCTCCCGAACGGGAGTGTGCCCCACAGGATGCCTTGCCAGTGAGGAGGTATTTGTGGCGCGTTCACCGGCATCGCCGGCGGTACCCCGTCTTTACCCCACACGGTAATGGTCTGGTTTTCAAGTTCATCCACCTGACGCCATCCAGCAAATTGCAGCAGCGGATCGTAGTATGGATCCCGAACGAATACCCATTTCAATCCGTACCCGTCTGCGTGCCGCAGAATAGCGCGCAACGCATCCAATCCTGCCTGTCCAAAGTATTTTGAACTGGTGAGTGAACCCGCGCCGTTGCGAGTCAGTTCCGGCAGCCTGCGTCCGGAATTCCATTCGCCGTCGACGCTGCCAGCGTCTGTCAGAACTGCCAGCCGGGATATCTTGTTGCCAAATCCCAACGTGACATAGCGATAGTTATCATGGCCGTCGCGATTGAGCCACGCGGCAACCGAGGCCACTTTGACATCTTCGCCACCCGCCGGTCGAATCGTTACCCAGGCCACTGCGAATGCGCACGTAAAAGCCGCCGCCAGAGTTAGGCCGATGATTGCCCGCATCCGGAATCGCTCGATGAGTTCCGCGGCGAGAAGGCCCACAATGGGCAGCGCCAGCAACGTGGCCCAATAGCTGAAGCGCTCCATGGTCAGCACTTCAAAGGCACGGCCCAGCAGCAGATGCCCCACGGGAGTCGTCCCGCCGAGTCCTATCAGAAATGCCACCCAGAAACCCAGGAGCAGCGGGCGCAGTCGAACGACCGTCGACCCACGAAGCACGATGAATGGCAGAGCCAATATCAACGCCCCGTAAGGAACGACGAAATAATTTAAGCCCCACGCGGGACTCAAAATGTAATTTGCCCGGCTTGGATGCGGAATCGGAGCCTGCGTGACCGGATAATGAATCAATGCAATCCAGAACGGGAGGAGCACAACTGCGATCGCCACGCCCACCACCACCGCAATAGCCACAGTGCGAAGCAGGAAAGCCGGCACTGGCGTGCGCTCTCCATCCTGGCGATCCAGCATCACCAGCGCGAGGATAGGCACTGCAAAGAAAAACGAGCCGAACAGCAGGGTGGCATGGTGGGCGGCGGCCGCCGCGGTGAAAAGCACGCTGGCTTTAAGGAAGGATCGCCACTTGCCATGCCGGACCCATTCAAACATGTAGGGCAGAGCGTTCAAATAAATTGGCGCAGCCGATGTGGTGGCCAACTGTCCGGCGGAATAGACAAGGAAGCTTTCCGAACCGAGAAATACACTCGCAAGCGCCGCCAACGATGCAGCGCGCGGACTCACCCAAAGCAGAGAAAATCGATAAACCCCCACCACGAGAAGCAATATCGCGGCTAATTGCACCGCCATATATGCCATGTCCAAACCGGTGATGTGAGATATCAGCGCTACCCACTGCTGCGGCAACGGGGGATAGGTAGTCTGGGAAAACCCCGCATACCACTTGGTGTTCCACGGATTGAACCAATGGTGAACGTAGTGCGATGCGAAAAAGATATGAAAATTCGCGTCGTAGGAGTTCAGCGGCAATCGAATAAGCATCAGCGGCAGATGCACCGCCAATGCCGCCATAAGGATGAAGCTCAGCGGTATGGGCCGTGATGACGCTGCGACTGACTCCGTTCTCTCCACATTGTCCCTTTCAATCGGCTCTGGATTCTCGCGTAAAACACTTGGATTCAGCATCGCCCGGGGTGGTTGCCCGACGCGGAGCGGTCGCGCACTTTCGCAGCCGCAGCCAACGCTAGAAACACTTTCGGAATCTAAGCCCATTTGAATTACCTGAAAGATATTTCGGTGACCCATTGATTGCTCCACCTGGCAATTTGAAGACTGCCTATGTGCCGATGCTCGTAATCGCGCTTGCCTGCTCCGTCTATGCGCAGACCTACACGGTGGGGTCGACCCCTTCCGCGCAGCCTCAGAAAAAGACCGGTCAATCACAGACTTCCGGTCAGCCGCTGGGTTGGGGATCGAACATTCAAAACGCTCGTCTAGCAAATGCCGCGGAGTTGGCTCTCCGACAGGGCAATCACGCACTCGCCGTCGATTACGCGAAGAGAGCTGCGCAGGCTGCGCCAGACAATGCCCAATTGTGGTTCCTGCTGGGCTACGCTGCCCGCCTCGATAGCAATTTTCAGCTATCGACCGATGCCTACAATCGAGGTCTTCGTCTGAGTCCATCATCCTTGGAAGGCCTTTCCGGACTTGCCCAGACCTACAGCATCATGGGCAGAATCGACGAGGCCGAGCATCTTCTGAAACAGGTGATCGCGTCCAATCCACAGCGCAGAGACGATACCCTGCTGCTGGGAAACCTCTACATGGAGTCTGGGGATTACACTGCCGCACTCGATTGGCTGATCAGAGCGGAACGCATGCAACCCGACGCGCGTTCCGAGTTGCTGCTGGCGATTACATACGAACACCTGAAGCAAATGGATATGGCAAACCACTATCTCGAGCTAGCCAAGCGGCGCGCGCCGAACAATCCCGACGTGCAACGATCGTTGGCGGGGTATTACCGACAGGTTGGAAATTACCCCGAAGCGATCGCCGCGCTCCAGTCGATCCGCAACCCTCAACCAGATGTAAAGGCTGAGCTCGCATACACTTATCAGCTTGATGGCAAGCCACAGGACGCTGCCAAACTCTACACCGAAGCCGCCAATGCATTGCCTACAAACATGGATTTGCAGCTTTCTGCGGCGCAGGCCGAGATCGCTGCAGGTTCAATCCACGATGCGGACCCTTTTCTGCAGCGTGCTGCAAGACTCGATGCCGATTATTACCGCCTGCACGCAATTCGGGGAGAAATCGCGCAGTTGCAGGACCGGGCGAACGTCGCCGAACAGGAATACAAGACCGCCCTGGCCCATCTACCGGCAAGTCCGGCTGAGGGTCCACTGTATGGCATCCAACTCCACGTCGATTTGATGGAACAGTATCGAAACACCAACGATGCCACTGGCGCCCAACAGCAGCTCAACATTGCTCAGAGCGAAATCGATGCGCTCAACGAGCATGGATCCGACAGAGTCCAGTTTCTACGACTGCGGGCTCTGATCGGGATGAGCGCCGGCAACCTCGACGGTGCCCTGAACGATATGAAGGAAGCGCTCGCGATTAGCCCGCACGATCCCAATAATTTGCAGCTCGATGGAGATCTGCTCGTGAAACTCGGACGCACAGACGACGCGATCACAGCCTACAAACAGATTCTTTCGATCGATCCGAGCAATCGATATGCGCTCACTTCACTCGGTTATGCGTCACGAACAGTGGGCCGCGACGCGGAAGCGAGAGAATATTTTGAGCGCCTGGCGAAAGCCTACCCGTCCTTGTACGTGCCGTATCTCGCATTAGGAGACATGTACACCGCTCACCGCGAGTTCAGGAGAGCGGAAGCGTCCTACCGTAAGGCCTATGCGCTAGCTCCGCACAATGCATTGGTTGTGGCTGGAGGGATGAATGCAGCTATTGAAGCGCAGAAACTGGAGCTAGCCGAAACGTGGTTCAGCCACGCCTCAAGCGAGATGCGGCAAGACCCCCAAGTGTTGAAACAAAGGGAGAGATATCTGCGCCTGCAAGGCCATTATCGGGAATCTGCCGACGTTGGCCATCGAGCGATCAAGGTCCTTCCGAACGACAGAGATGTCGTGGTCTATCTTGGCTACGATCTGCTTCAACTCGGTCAATACAACGAGTTGGCCAGGCTAACCTCGCAATACTACAAAGTATTCCCTCAAGACGCTGCTATTCCACTATTGGCCGGCTATGTCGACAAGCATAATGGAGACCTTGATCGAGCACTTGTGGACTTCAGCGAAGCGCTGCGTCGCAATCCCGATGTTGCCACTGCATACGTAAACCGCGGCTATGTACTCAACGATCTTCACAAACCCGAGGCAGCAGCGGCAGACTTCGAATCGGCCCTCAAGCTGGAGCCAAGCGACGGCCAGGCACATCTGGGACTGGCGTATGCGGACCTCGATCTGGGTAAAGCTCAGGCTGCCGTGCGTGAATCGCAACTGGCAGAAAAGAACATGGGCGACTCTCAGTTGGTCCACGCGATTCGGGCGACGGCGTATGGGCGAGAAGGCATGTTGACGAAAGCCGCCGACGAATATCATGCGGCCTTGAAGTTCGCTCCCGACGATGGAGCCCTGTATCTTGGGCTGGGAGACACGCTGTTTGCCGAGCGGCGCTATCACGCGGCAGTCGAGCAGTTGCAGATCGCGAAAAAACTCGCTCCCGACAATGCAAGCGTGTACGCATTACTCGCACGCTCTTATGCACACCTGCAGGACCGAGAGCAAACGCTGCGATACGTTCAGTTGGCAGAGCAGCATGCCCAGCAAATCCCGGCCGTCGCGGCCAGTTCGCAATCCGAGCAAAGCGAGATATTCGTTGCGACGGGGCAGGCCTTCAGCACGCTCGGCGACCAGAAAGCCGCAATGGCGCGCTTTCGGAAAGCACTGACATTCCCCCATAGCGATCGCGTCGGCACGCGTCTCGCCATTGCCAATCTCATGGCACAGCAGGACCAAGCAGACGACGCGGAGCGACAGGTCGCGCTGGCCATGATGGAGGCGGAGGCAGGAGAAACTGCGCCGCCTACCGGCAACGAATTCATTGAGACGGCCGACATATTCCGACAACTGCATGAATACCGACTGTCCGTAACGTACCTTGGACGCGCCGAGGCGGCTGGTGCGCCCGATATCTCGGTGCGAATCGGACTTGCCGACACCTACCTCGCGCTGGGAGAGACAAGGATGGCCGCTGCCGAGCTTTCGGCTGTCGATGCCGAGGACAGCGGAGCGAATTACCAGTATCTGCTGGCGCAGGCCGCTGTCTATGAGCAGCAACATCAGGGCGCGCAGGCACTTACCGCATTCGCGCAAGCGGCAAGCGCCGCGGGCGAAGATCAAACCGCGGAGCAGGATCTTCTCCAAGCCGGAGCGAACGAGGGATACAGAGTAAATTCCACGTTGAGCTTACTGTCCAATCTCGTCGTTCAACCAACTTTTGAAGATACAACCGTTTATGTTCTGGACTCCAAGTTGGATCAGCCGGTGCCGGTGCCGCCGAATGATATATCTCTTCTTCCACCGCTTCGCCACTCCCTTGTCACCCAGTGGACC
>JAKAAZ010000095.1 GCA_021802085.1 Acidobacteriota bacterium | reverse complement strand
TCTGGACCGATTCATCCACGGGGACGGACTCCAACCTGAATTTCTCAGAGCCGACAGTGCCCGCTCTACAAGTCGTTTCTGTGAATTCAGCTTCAGGATACACGGTTAAGTCACATTTGCCCAGTTACTCTTAAGAGTCACTAAGGTAATAAAATGGTTCTCAGCAGATAGGCAACTTTGTGGATTTTATCAATGAAGAGACCAGCAAGGTGCAATCCAGCTCATCTAGATGGAAGTGCTTTGCCAGAAATGATTTAGGGGCCCTCTTCCCTGTCCAAGCGGATAGGCGTGTCGAAGAGCGCCAGTAACGTACTCTTTGGTAGCCTTCACGGCGGCCAAAGCATCATCCCCGAGAGCAATTCTGGCTGCCAGTGCGGAAGAGAATGCACATCCGGTGCCGTGCGTTGAGGTCGTGTGGATACGCTCGCCGGGATACCACAAGCACTCATTCGCCATCAGTAGCAGATCATTCGGGATCTCCGCATGACCGCCAGTGACCACAATCTTCAATCCAGAATTTCCCCGTTGCATGGCCATCTGCTGCAGCAAGCGGGCAGAATCTTCGGTTTCCGGGCCCGTAGTGGGTACGGTCGACCCTGTGAGGGCTGCGAGCTCCGACAAGTTGGGGGTGATCCAATCAGCTCGCGGCAGCCATGCGTCCCGAAGAATATCCAAGCCGCCGATGCCCAGTAAGTCTTTGCCAGAGCTGGATTCAATGATAGGATCAAGCACAACTGGAATCCCTTGCCGCTGGCCAAGCCAGCCGGCAACGGCCTGAGCGATAGTGACGTGCCCGAGCATTCCTACTTTGATTGAGCTGAAGCAGGCATCCTCGGCCAGACAATCGAGCGTCTCAATGACGATGCCGGTGTCCCCCCCAACAACCCGGCGAACACCTTGCGTGGACTGAACGGTCAGCGCAGTGATACAGGCCATGCCGTATACCCCAACGGCGGCAAACGTTTTTAAGTCGGCCAGCACCCCCGCACCGGCCGACGGGTCGTAGCCTGCGATGGAAAGAACGATGGGAGGCGCGGATGGGGAAGAATTTAAACCCGGACTGGACGCCAAGGGTCGCTCTGTCGCTTCAACGTCTGAGCATTCCTGCGAAGAAAGCGGGCTGGATGGAGGAAACAAGAATCCACCTGTAGGGAAAGAAGAAGCGTCTATGGGCGCTCCGGTGCAATTCAGGGGTATCACAAAGGAGACGAAATTGCAAGCAAATTCTTGCGTAAGTCGATTTATTTCTTTGACTTAGCTACTAAACGCAGGTAAACTTGGAGATGTTTCCAACTATGAGAATCCTTAGCGAAAATACAATATTGAATGTCCATCCCCCATCGTCGGTTCGCCGCATCCTATCGATTGCGGTGGGCTTGTCCATCGGCATCACCCTCAGCTTGCATAGCGTCCATGCCAAGCGACCCACGACTTCCGTGGTTTCGGGGTCGACGCCAGCCGGCAGAGCTTCTGCGTTGGCGGGAACATTCTCCGCGCACGCAACGCCCAAAAAGCCCCACGATTGGCACCAGATCGGTTTGGCATCGTGGTATGGCTCGCAATTTCAGGGAAAAGAAACGGCCAATGGAGAAACGTTCAACATGCACGACCTGACCTGCGCCCACAGGTTCCTGCCGCTTGGGACTTGGGTCAAGGTGACGAATCTTCACACCCGCAAATGGATCGTGGTGCGGGTCAATGACCGCGGACCTGTTCCCGATACGAGGATTGCCGATCTCTCCTCGGAAGCTGCCCATATGCTGGGTATGCGGAACCGGGGTGTCACGCGCGTCCGGCTCGACGTGATCGATCCCCAGGCTGCGGTCGAGATTGCACGCCTCGATAGGATACGTATCGCGCGCCTGGCCACTGAACAGTTCCCGAGCGACGCCGGCGATTAGGTCAGTACAGGGCCTTCTTATTGCCCTGCGATAGGTCGATGCCAAGCGGCTGGAGAATTTCTCTGGCTCCCAGCCGCATCAGTCCTAGCTCCGTTACGGACTGAAAGAACTGAAAACCCTCCTTGTGAAAACGAAGGACTTCTTCCGCGCTCCGGGCCGGTCGTCCGAGAAATTTCTTGTGCCGTTGCGCGGCTGTCTTTATAGTTTCAATCGCCTGCTGCAGCTTGGGCTCATTCTGCCGGCCGCGCAATCCCAGCGAAAAGGACAGGTCGCTGGTGCCAATAAAGAGGACATCGACCCCTGGAGTGGCGGCAATGGCATCGATATGGGCCAGCGCCCGCTCTTCCTCAATCACGCACACGGTCAACACGTGGGCATCGGAGGAATCGTAGTAGTCTCCGGGCTCGAACCATGTCGAGGTGGCTAGGCCTGCGCCAGATCCTCGCAGCCCTGCGGGTGGATAGCGACAGGCCTTTCCGGCGGTCTGTGCTAGTTCTGGGTCGGAAACAAAGGGGAAGATGACTCCCCTGACGCCTTGGTCGAGGACACGTTTGGCCGTCCACAGCGCCACCACAGGCACGCGGGCAATCACGGCTGCTTCGAGCCCTTGCGTAGCCAGCACAATACCTCGCAAGGTTTCGAGCGATACCGGGGAGTGCTCCATTTCCGCCCATAAGAAGTGGAAACCGAGCTTCGCGCCCAGCACCGCAGTCTCTAGATTGCTGCTGGTGATGGTCAATCCAAGGACATAGTCGCCAGCTTCGAGCCGAGCCCGAAGGCGATTGCCTTTCCAATCTTTCGGCTGCATATTGTTCGGGGTGTTGTCGGCAATTACCATCATGAAGGCTCCGTTGTAGGGGTTAGGATCAGCCAGACTTCAGCCACCTGGCAACCGCGTCCGTTGCCTCCCAGGCCTGGCTCGCGCGTCCAAGACAGCTTCAGTTCCCCGCTGGCCGTGGCTGCGGGAGGAATGGGAAATTCTTGCGGCGCGGGCGGCCATGCGCGCAGCATGTACGGGTGAATCTCGATCGTATCATTGGCCATGAGACGCATTTTCATGTGCGGCGCGTCGCCCGAGTGCACCACTCGCAAACGATAGGGCGTCTTCGGGTCCAAATTTGCATAGTGCAGGATAAGCGGCGCGTCGAACAGGGATTCTGCCCAACATTTCCAGGCGATGGGAGCCTTGTCCTGGAATGAGTCCGGATATCTGAAGCCGATGAAAGGCGAATTGCGTAGTTCTGGATCTTGCGCGCTTCCTGGTCCCAGCAGCAAATGCGGACGGCTCGAAACATTCCCTAGCTGGTCGTAGAAACCGCCCGGACCGGGATCGGTGCGAAACAGCAGCGACCGAATCGCGGCGATCTGCGCCATCGGATCGGTCGTTTTGCGGATGTCCAGGATTTGCCGCCGCATCCACATCGTGTTGCTGACCGGCGCATCCAGCGTGTCCAGGTTCGCGGCGCGTTCCACCGCCTCCCCCTGGTAGCGATCAACGGCAAGCTGCATGCGGATGCTCTGAAATAAGGCCGCTGCCAGTTCCATGACTCGCGTCCGCAGTTCGCCCGCAACCGGCTGAGTAATCGTTTCTTCCAGGATGGCCTGCGCCCTGGCAAGCAGCGGATCCGGGATGCGGCCATTGGGAGGCAAAGCGGCGGGCGGATCTCCAATGCCCAAGGGCACAGCGCCCCAGCCGATGCCCAGCATCGTTTTGAGCTGATCGCGTGCCTGTTCGACATGCGCCGTCTCGTCCAGCAGGCGATTCCGCACGAAGGCGTCGAAATAGGCGCGATAGAGCGCCTGCTGAAACCTCCAGTTCTCCATGACGGCCGGGGAGCAGCTCTGCTCCATATCCTGGAAACGTTCGAGGGTAACCTCGACACCGGCGTTGGTCGCAAGCGGTCCTTGCCAGTTCGACTCCAGATGCATCAGACCTTGCGCGAAGCCCTCGGCTTCCTGGGTTCCGATAAAGTAATGTGCAAAATCGCGGAGCGCATCGATGACCGTCTGCCGGGAATCCCAGGCGAGCGCACTCCAGACAAATTTATTGACATCGTCGTTGCAACCTTCGGAATAGGTAATGAAGCCGACCGTTCCCGGAAGAATGCTCCGCAGGATATTCGCCTCGCCGCGCGGGCGTGGGTTGATTGCTTCGCGGCCTTCCGTCAATGCGTAGGCCACATCCCAGTCCGGCACAGGATACTGGCATTCAATACTGTGCGTGATGTCGGGATAGCAGCGGATCGGATAGTTTTGCGGCACTGCCCGGCGCATTTCCGTGATCGTGAGCCGAGACTGCGGGCCGAAGACAACTCCGTCCAACCACTGCTTGGTGTTCTCCTGTCGCAGAATTCCGAAAAACTCCTGCATCCAGTCGGCGCTGAAGCCCTGCGGCGAGACCCACATCTGCCCTTGCGGATGATACTGGCGCAGGTTTTTCTTCTGCTTCTCCAGCAATGCCAGCAGATATTTCGGTTCGGTGTGGCCCGGATCGCCTCCCGGAACAAACACGGCATCGACGCGCGGCAGCATGGCAAAGATGCGACCCCACTCCTTGACAGCATTCTCCACCGTCACAGGATTGTCATAATCGCGATCCATCGCCGGATACCAGATCCATACATCCAATCCATAACTGTCGGCGATGCGCGACATCTCCACCATCATCTGGGCGGGGGGAAGAGGAAAGTGCGGGCTATCGGGAAGATCGTCCGAGCGCGGGGGAATCAGTTCGATGGCATTGTTCCCATAGATGGCCAACTCGCGAATGTACTGGTCCCATATTTCGATCGACCACGCATCGTAGGCATTCGTTTTCGGGCGATACCCAAGCTGCTGCCCGCGCAACTTATATTCCGGATGACTTGTGAGACTCAACTGGCTGGCAGTAACGCTGGCCTGCTGCCTGCCGAAGTCGATTAGGCGAAGCAGCTTGCCCACTCCGAACAAAAGTCCACGCTCATCGGCGCCAAACACTGCGATCCATTCCCCGTCATTGTCCTGGCCGTGGCGCAGAAGAAAACCGTCCGCCTGCAGTGCGGCGAGCATCGAATTCGAAACCATGTCGCGTCGCGGCAGCTTGTTGGCAGATTGCCGCGTGGCTAGATACATCGTGACGCGCGCGCCGACTTCCCTGGCGCTTCCCACCCGCCAGCTAATCCCGCAGCGCTTCGCAGCCTCTTCGACAAGCACCTGGGCTGCTTTCGATTCACGAGCAGTCGCGGAAGAACTGAGAACAACTGCGGAACTCCTTACATCGATGAGGCCGGCATTTTGTGCCAGCGCCCAGGGGGGCGTGACTGCGGCCGCAGTTGCAAGCTTCAGAAACCTTCGACGCCTCATATCACTCAGATCCTCATTCGTTGTCCGAAAGTATATGTATCGATTTGTCGATCAAATACAACACACGCACGGTACAAACGTCGTGAGTTCAAGTGTTGAGAGAATCGATCTTCTCGCCTACGTTTCGAGAGTGGAGACGGATTTGACTTGCGCGTGCGGGCCGTTGGCGGTTTCGATGCGCAGGGTTTTCAGTTCCCATGGGTCCAGAGCGATGGTGCTGTCGAGATGGAGAAGCGAAGATTGCAGGCGAGCCGTGGTGTGTTTCCCGGAACGCTCCTGCACCCGGATGATCATCGCATCGGAAGAGTTTTCCGCCTGCTTGATGGCGAGGACAGAAACGTTGCTCGGGGTGATCTCCAGGAAAGAGTCTTCCCAGCCTTTCTTGCCGCTGTGCCTGGAATCCATGACATATTCGGCGGGCGATTGTAACTCTTCGGCAAGCCGGCCGAGGTTCTGCTCCGTATAGTTGCCCGGCCGTCCGACCAGCCAGAAGATTCTCTCCTGTCGCCCCTGGTCCTGCCAGGCGTCGAGGCTGTCGGACAGGGGAGAAGGGTTGTGTCGCGCGTACGGTGCCGAGCGAATCAGGATGGTGCGCAACAGGCCATTCAGGCAGTCGTAGCTATAGGTGCAGTTGTTCAGAAGCGCCACAGTATAATTGTTTCCCTGCAGCGTGCCTTGTACGGCCACCCAGTCCTGATACGGTTCTTCGTTGCCATTCGTGGCCCGCTCCGCAACCGCCCCGGCAACCATGGCGAAGAGTTTTGGATCGGGGAACGCCGTGGGAATCTCCAGTTTCAGAATCTGCTCATGCTGGCGCCAGTCGATGACAAAGTGCAGCTTGACGATGTCCGACTGAGGAAACGTCGTGACATCGACGGCAATCTCCGACTGCTGCCAGCGCAGCCTCTGGCGCGTGGTTCGGAGCACCGGGCCGTCCTCCACCACCTTCGAGGAGATGAGGGTCGGTCGACCGATCTCGTTGCGGAACTGATCCACTCCATGCGACCAGGTATCGCTGGGATCGGCAATAGCGACCAGGCCAATCTGCGACGCCAGCAGTTCGATTCCATTGGAAGCCTTGAGGGAAGAAATGCCAAAGGCATTGTCCGAAACCGTAGCCGATGAGCCATAGGATGGAGCCGGCGGTGCCGCCGCATCGAACTCTTCCGAGAAAACACGATAGCCGAAGGGAGGCAGATCGACCCATGCGGCCAAGCGGGTATAGAACGTGGTCATACTCTCCGACGGTCGAACCTGGACGGGAACTTTCGTCCCATCGTGCGCCTTCAGATAGGCGATCGGCGATTGCCGGTGATGTCCGCCGGGAATATATTGCAGAAACGCCTTGCGTCGCCATGGCAGCGGATTGAAGGCGAACACCACCCCGGCTTCGGCCTGGCTCAGGTCCACTTGTTTGGCGATGGATTCCAGGGATTCGATCTTCACCGAGTTGGCCGTCTGGCAGGCCGTTCCCAGGCCGTCGCGCGCGTCCTGATAGTCGGAGTAGAGTGCCGACCCAGCCAGCAGATCGTGGAACTGGTTGAACAGAATGTTCCACCAGGCATTCTCATATTCCGTCTTCGGGTAGCTCCGGTTCAGGGCGCGACTGGTGAGCCAGGCAATGCTCTCCGACTCCACCATGGCCCGCTCAGACCGGCGATTCTGGTACTTCTCCTCGCCGCAGGCGGAATAGCATCCGCGCGCATGATGTTGCAGCCCTCCCTTGACGACGGGCAGGTTCGCCATCGCCGGCGAAGTTTCCACCGCCTGAAAGAATTCGTAAACGGTGCTCCAGCGAAGCTCCGGTAAGCTTGTGTCGTTGCGCAGCTGCAATACCTGCTGGATCTGCTCTTTCGTCACGGCACCGCCGTGGTCGCCGACACCCAGAAAAAATGCTCCATCAGAAAACCCCGGAGCAAAGCTGTCCTTGACCACCGCGGGAATGCGCGACGCGGGATTGTCATAGGAATGTAGAATCCTCAGGGTCAACACTCGGGAACCGTCCGGCCCTTCCCACCAAAACAGCAACGGTAGAGGATTCAGCGAATTGGACCCGTCTTCCGGCTGCGGGCGCATGAAGACATAGTAGTTATACCCGGATTGCTTGAGGATGGTAGGCAGTCCATCCGCGTGGCCGAACGAATCCGGATTCAGGCCGATCTTGACATCCACGCCCAGCGCCCGCTGGCAATACTTCTTGCCGTACAATCCGTGGCGAACAAAACTTTCTGCGGCGGGAATATTGCAATCCGGCTCGACCGGCCAGCCGCCCACCACTTCCCATCGTCCCTCGCGAACGCGCTGCTGGATCTCCGCAAACATCTCCGGATCGGCCTTCTGTATCCAGCGATAATGGATCGACGAGGAATGGCTATAGCGAAAGCCCGGTGTTTCCTTCATGCGATCCAGCGCGCTGCGCGCTGTCGTCAGCACCAGGTTCGAGCCGTCTCTCCACGGCCACAGCCATGCAGCATCGATGTGAGAGTATCCGATGATATGCAGGACGGGACGGGATGCATCCGCCTGCGCCGCACTCTGCCCAAACACATCCGTGGTCGCCAAGGCTCCGATCGCCGTAGCTCCGCCCACGAGAAAGTCCCTTCTTGTTACACCATCCGCACTCATTCGGAATTTCACCTTGGTCTAGAGTTGTCTGGCATTCGATTCGGTTGTGACGATTTGCCCTTCCGTATACTACTCGCCCATCCAGCGCAGCGCAACGCAGGCCAGGATTGCGAGTAAGTCGATAGATAGCACCTAGAATTTTCAGCGCGAGGTACCGAAAAAAACTCCCGTACAGCTTTGGGCTGTACGGGAGCGGTTTGGCTTTCTAACTCCCGCACAGTTTTGGACAATGCGAGAGTGGTTGAGATTGCCGTTTAGAACTGATAGCGCAGACCCAGTTGGATGGTGCGGAACTCATTGTTCTTACTGTTCACTTCGCCAAACTGAGCCGAAGTGGGAGTGTAGTTCGCACCGCCCAAGGTCGGGTGATTCGGGAAGTCGTAGACCTCGGCACGGAACTGGAGTTCATTCGCCCTGTAGAGGCGGAACGTTTTGATCAGCGCTATATTCCAGATCGCAAGACCAGGCGAGTAGACATTGTCGCGAATGTTTTTCTGTAGATTAAACGTCCCGATGGGAGGCGCAGTCCAGATAGCAGCGCCACCGCTCGTTGTATTGAACCACTTCGGGCTGCTAGCCGTACCATTAGGGCCGGCAAACTTCTTGGGTTCACTGATGGGAGCGTTCTGCACCCAGAACTGGCCCACGGAGGTGTTGCAGTTGAAACTGCCAGTCTCGCCTACGCCAGCGTAGTCGTTGCTGGAGCCAGCACCAACCGAGCAGGGCGAGCCGGATTGAAATTGTCCGCTACCGCTGAATTGCCAGCCGCCCAGCAATTTCGCCTCAAGCGTATTCTGCGTCAGCAAGAACGGCACGGTGTAGAGCCAGTTCAGAGTCAGGACGTTCCGCCTGTCATACTCGGAAGGGCCCCACAGGTTTGTCGTATCATAGGTATCGGGGACGATGGTGTGGTAGTTTGAACCGCTATCCTCCTCCTTGGACCACGAGTAGGCGGCACCGACCTCGGAACCCTGGCCGAATTGCTTCTGGAAGGACATTTGCAGCGACTCGTACGCTTCGTTCGCACCACTATATTCCAGATCGATAAAGTTGAAGCCTTTATAAGGCCGAAGCGCGGCCAAGGGTTTGCCCGCATTGGCGGGGTTGGTCAGGGTACCTGCTGACACCTGGTTGATATCATGCTCAATCCAGTTATGTCTGCCAGCCGCTCCCACATAGGCGATGGTTGCCGTTGAACGCCATGGAAGCTGCTGCTGGACCGCGAGATTCCAGTTCACCCTGTTTGGAGGAATCATATTCTCGCTCATGCCAGTAAACGTGATCGCAGGCTCGACAGCCGTCGTTATACTCGCCCCTGGATTGTCGACCGACACATTGTTGACCGACTCCGTGGGCTGGAAAGGAGAGTTGCCGCCTGGGAAAACGTTGTCGATGATGCCCTTGTTTTCCACAAACCGCCCGATCCCACCGCGAACCACGGTCTTCGGATAGATCTGATACGCAAATCCGAGGCGCGGATCCCAGTCGGTCGTCGGCTGCACAAATCCTTTTCGCAGATTGGGCGCGAACAGGCCAGTGCAGGGTTTACCAGCGCAGATGTCCGCTTGCGGTCCCGTTTCCGCGGCAAGGACATTATGTTGGGCAGCCCTTTTGGGGAAACTACTGAATCCAGGAATGACGACGCCGTTAAACGCGTTCCCCGTGCCCAGTACGACAAGGCCCGACGAGTTGATCGTTACAGCATTTGCTGGATTGTAGACGGCAGGATCGAAGTAATCCGCATTGCCCCACTGCGCGTAGGGAGGCAGAATCGTGGTTATGCGAAGGCCATAATCGAGATTCAGCTTCGGAGTGACCTGCCAGTTATCCTGGGCAAATTCCTCAAACAATTTGCCGCGCCACACCGTGAACGCCCTGGTGCCAATTTCCGTGTAGCTGTCAGCGATGCCGAGTGCAAGGTTAGCTTCGCCCACGCCGGAGGTTGCGTTATATCCAGTGCGGTTATCACTGAGGAAGAAGGTGCCGTTCTGGTTGCTGGCACCCCCAGGAACCGTGGAAACGTTGATCTGGTCGTTGTCGTTCTCGCCCGCGTAGTCGAAGAAGAGTCCGGCCTTGAGCGTGTGGTTCCCCAACACCTTAGTTAAACTATCCGACCCGGCGTAGATAATGCCGGAGGAGTGGGAGGGATACGGGCCGCCATTGATGTTGGAAAAGATCGGAACATTGGCGGTTGGAATCTTGTTTTCCGCGCTTTTCGGGCCGGGAATGATGTAGGTGAAATCGATCCCGTTCGGGGAATACGGCGTGATAGCGCGACCGCCTACAGAAGCGCGATTCAGGCCGAGGTCTGTGGAGGGCAGGGTGATGTACACATCGTCGATGCTAACGCTGAAGTGGGCCTCGTTGATCATGCTTGGACTGATGGTCCAAGTCCATCCTAGGGAATCAACCTGGTTTGGGCGGAGGAGGAGTTCAGGCACCAAGTCGTTCCCCTCGCTGAAGGGCGACAGCTCCGTATAGGAATTGTCCGAGCGCCTGAACATGATGTGGTTGTTTGGGGAAGTCAGGAGATCCCCATTGACTTGGCCCTTCCGTTGGTTGATCGGGTGCCCGGCATTCCCCAACCAGTTATTGGATCCATTCTGGTAACCGGGAGTCGGCGTGGGGAAGGAGTTGATCATCGCCATTCCGTTCGGACTCAGGCGGCCCTTCGGGATCTGGTTGTTGGGAAATTGCACGCAGCTAGCGGCACCCGTTGTCGGGCAGGTCGCGGGATCGTAGACTTTCGTTCCGGTGGGATAAAAAGGATTCGAGACCAGCAATTCACTGAAGTCACCGTTGCGCATCCTGGCGGTCGGTGCCGTTTGCGAGGTACTGTCGGTAAGGCGATATCGGATCCAATCCTCGTTGATGAAGAAAAAGAACGTGTTTCTCAAGCGGTGCAGGATCGGCACCTTGGGGGCCCACACCGGACCGCCAACAGAAAATCCGAAATTGTTATAGCGAAACGGGGATGCGAACCGGCTGGTGGGACTCAGATTGCGCTGCCAGGTGTTCGCATTCATCGCAGAATTCCGGAGGTACTCGTACGCGGAGCCGTGGAAATCCGTGGTTCCGCTCTTGGTCACGATGCGAACCTCGGCACCGGAAGCGCCACCGTACTCCGCCGAGTAGTCGGCTGTCAGCACTTGCATTTCTTGCACGGCATCTGTGTTCGCGCCGGCAATGAGTTCGCCGTCGTCGCGGGTACGAACTGCGGGAGCGCCATCGATCCAGTACTCGGTATCCTGCGTGCGCGCGCCATTGATATTGAATGTATCGCCGCTGTTAAAGGAGAAGTTGAAATCGGCGATGGTCGATCCACTGGCAACACCGGGCAGATACTGCGCCATATAGACCGGGTTGCGGCCATTCAGTTCCTGCAATTGAATTCGGTTTCCGGTAACCTCGGCCTGTACCGCCGCAGACTGGGTCTGCAGCACCGCAGCCGTACCCGATACATTCACCGTCTGGCTCTGAGCTCCGACCTCCAGTTTCGCGTCTACATCGATGGTGGTGTTGGACGGCAGCGTGTTGGCGCTGCTATCGAACTCCTTGAAGCCGGGGGCGGTGACCTTCACCGAGTAGGGCGCCGGCACCAGGTTCGGAATTGTGTAGTGGCCCTGCGCGTCGGTCGTCACCGTGCGCGTCGCTTTTGTGCCCTCATTGGTGGCGGCTACCTTGGCATTAGCTATCACGGCTCCCGAAGGATCTGTGACGTATCCGACGATCGTACCTACGTCGTTCTGAGCGAATGCAGCCGAAGAGAAGAGAATGGAGACAAAGAGCATTGCGCAAAAGTACAAAAGACGCTTACGCGTACCCCGCCGACTGGAAACTCCGTTGCCCGTCGGACTCAGAGTATTTTCTTTCTGGTTACAATACTGTCCCCGATTTAACAACAGCTCCTGATGTTTCATAAGTTGAGACCCCCGAAAAAGTTTAGGACTATGTGCAGTTGCGTGTTTGGTTCCTGGGATCGAATTATCGTGATTCGGACCATCACTGTCAAGAAGTTTCTTGGCAGGAGTTTCCCCGGAATTTTCAGGCTGACCAGATGAGGGCGAGTTCGAGTTGCACATCGTGTGGCGATTCTTGCGGCGGCCGGGTACGCGCCGTCAAATAGCTGAAGGCAGAGGGTGCAAGTTGGGCGAAGATACCGTACAGGATGGCACAGATCAAGTCGTGGACGGTATCGGACAAATTGTGGGCGAAGGTGGAACCGCTGGTTCCTGTCAAGCAGCGGCAGCCTGGCCGGCGGTATCGACGCAAGCCGGGAGCTGGGCGTAAGCCGATGGCGGCACGGAGCATCTTCTCCGCCATCGTGTACGTTCTGCGCACCGGCTGTCAGTGGAAGGCGCTGCCCAAGGAGTTCGGCAGCGCCAGCGCC
>JAKAAZ010000094.1 GCA_021802085.1 Acidobacteriota bacterium | reverse complement strand
AAAGGCCGAACTGCTCTCTTGTACTATTTTGCAAATCGTCACCCCCCCAAACTGCCCGGCCGTCGATTCACCGACCACGAACTTCCAGGCCCGAAACCTGAGTCCGCGTGGGTTACGATCAAGTGGAACGGAGGCTTCCGTGCGATTGGGTATTGAACGGAGTGGAAAGCGTTACCTCAGGAATACTGTTTTGCTCGCGATCATTGCAGTCCTGACGGGACAGCTTGTAGCGCTGCAGCCCGCCGATCTGGCAAACCCATTTGTCGGCACCAGCGGCGACCACGGACAAACATTTCCCGGAGCGATTTTGCCGTTTGGCATGGTGACGGCAAGCCCGGACACCTATCCCAGCTCGCTGAACCACGATGCCCACGCAGGCTACAACTATCAGGATAAGAAGATCGTCGGCTTCTCCCATTTCAGAATGAGCGGCGTTGGTTGCGAGGGGCTCGGCGGAATCCTGTCCATCCTCCCATTCACGAGTGATCCAGCCTCTCTCGACCCTGCAGCCTATGCGCAGCCATATGACAAGGCATCGGAAATCGCCACGCCCGGTTACTATGCCGTCACGCTGGTTCCATCGTCCATTCGTGCAGAACTGACCGTGACCCAGCACGCGAGCCTGCATCGCTACACATTTCCATCCGGCTCTCCAGAGATACTCCTGCTTGACCTCCGCCGCGGCGCGCAGATCGTCGACGTCGCCGAAATATCGAGCGTCGCAGGGCAGGCTTTTGAAGGAAGCATCCAGACCAGACAAATGTGCAACGGTGAAAAGTGGAATCCAGGATGGTACAAGATCTATTTCTATCTGGCCGTCAGCGTTCCTGCGCAATCGATAAAGTTGTATAGCAATGGCGCACTGCAATCTGGTACTACCGCACGCGGGAAAAATGTAGTTGCCGAACTCAATCTGGCGAACAACGCGTCGACTCCAGTGGTAGTGAAAATAGGTTTTTCTGAGATTGATGTTGCGCACGCAAGAAAGCAGCTCGATCAGGAAGTAACCGGCTGGGACTTGGATGCCGTGCGGCGCAGCGCAAATCAAGACTGGAACAAGGCGCTGGGCCAGATATCCATCGATGGTCCCGTCGAACGGAAAAAGGTTTTCTATAGCAGTTTCTATCACTCCATGCTGCTGCCGGCCGCCGTATCGAACCTCGACGGCGAGTATCGAGGGACGGACCAGAAGATTCATCGATCCGACAACTTCCGGTACTACAGTAGCTGGACGCTATGGGATACCTATCGTACGCAGATGCCTCTGGTGTCCTTGCTCGATCAATCCAGGGCCCATGACATGTGTTCTTCGTTGGCTGCAATCTTTGCCCAGCGATATTCCGAACAGGCCGTCGGCTATTGGCCCGTTCCCAACACTCGCATGGAAGGGGCGGAGCAATATCTTCTCGATTCCATCAGAAAAGGCGATTGCCAGCCGACAAGCCAGACGTTCCTGCAGGTTCGTGATGCGCTGGCAGCCCGGCTCAACGAGAGAAGGCATGGACTACCCTATGAGCCGGGCCACACCGCCCGAACACTGGATGATGATTATGCTGCCTGGGCAGTCGGCGAATGGGCGGCGATGTTGCATCGCCCGGAAGACGCTCGCAAATATCACGAAATAGCTGCGAACTACCGCACACTCTGGAATCCCGCCACCGGATTTTTTGGCGCCAAAGATCGGGAAGGGAACTGGTTGCCGGCGAAGGACCCCAGAGTCGTGGATGATGAGTATCTCTACGAGGGCACGATGTGGCAGTACCGCTGGACGGTCCCGTATGACTTACCTGGCCTGACAAAGTTGCAGGGTGGGCGGCATGCGTCCGCAGAGTCCCTGCATAAGTTTTTCGACGACAGCCTCTTCACGATTGCCAATGAGCCGGACATCAATTATCCCTACCTCTTCGACTATCTCGGCCAACCGTGGCGGACGCAGGAGTATGTGCACCGCATCCTGCTCGATCCAATGAAGAACATTTATGGATCACACAACTTTTACCCAACGCCCGTGATCCAGAAGGCATTCCGTGCCACGCCCGATGGTCTATTGCCGGAGATGGATGACGATGGCGGGACAATGAGCGCGTGGTTCGTGTTGAGTTCTGTGGGAATCTATCCCGTGACAGTGGGGCAGCCTTTCTATTCCCTCACGACACCCATCTTCCAGCACGTCGTGCTTCATTTGAGCAACGGAAAAAATTTCAGAATTGATGTCCAGGGAGATCCGGTCCGCGATTGCTATATTCAGTCCGTTACCTTGAATGGCCGAACACTGTCCCGCGCCTGGCTTCGCGAGGCCGAGATCAGGGCTGGCGGAATTCTCAAGATTCAGGTCGGACCCTTTCCGAATCGAGCTTGGGGCGTACCCCACCCCCATACTAGATGTGAATTTACAGATACTGTATGCAAACGGAAGTGGAGTCATTCTGAGCGCAGCGAAGAATCCAGACGATGATGGCGGCGTTTACGATGCGGATATCGCCTGGATTCTTCACCGCAAATGACTCTACAAACCGTAAATCCGCTATGACCGTCCAGATCGTGCGCAGGGCGGATACACTGCGCACTTACACTTCCGCGCAGTTTGCCAGCGCCAGATGATTGTGGATCATCAAGGTCGAGCCGCGAAAATCCAGTAGATGCCGGCTTTTGAAATCGCTCAATGTGCGTGTGACAGTTTCGCGCGACGTCCCGATACACTCGCCGATCTCGCCGTGGGTCAGGGTGAGTCGGAACTGAGTGCCGCGCTCCGTTTGCTGGGCTCCGCCACACAACTCCAGCAGTAGCCGTGCCAGCTTGACCGGGGCCGTGGCGGCCAGTCCGACAGTGCGCAGTTGTTCACAGGCGCGCGTATATTCCTGGCTTAGGTCGCGCGCCACACTTGCGTAGGCTGCGGGGTGCCGCAGCAGAAATCCAAGAAACTCCTGGCGGTGCATCGATGCAATTTTGCACGGGCACAACACCTCCGCCGTCATCTCGTACTCCTTGCCGGAAAGTACCGACGTCAGCCCAGGCAATTCACCGGGCCCTGCGATGCGCAGAATCAGCCTCCGTCCGTCCATCGAGTTCATGGAAAGCTTCACCTGGCCCTCCAGCAGAACGAAGACCCGCGATGGATTCCGCTTCTCTTCAAACAAGACTTCGCGAGGCGCATAGGTCTGGCGTATTGCCAGGGACTCGAAATCCGCCAACGCCGCGGCTGACAATGTACGGAAAAATTCGCTGGCCTTGTACGGCTTGCATTCCTCTGTCCGATCCACTCGATACGTGTGTGGCATGTCAATCATTCTCCTCAATGCTGTCTGCTGTACTGCGCCGGGCTTGCTCTGCAAAGGACTCGGTCAACGGGCTTCCAGTAAGAAACGCTGGCTTCTTCTCTCGATAGATCTGGCGCAGGATCTGCATGCCGCTTGCGTCGACATACGTCACGTCACGCAGATCCAGCGTCACCGGGCGTTCTGGGGGAGTGATTGCAATTTCGCGCCACACCGTCCCCAATTCGTCAGCCCACGGGCCCACGATTCTTCCTTCCAGTTTGAGGACTGCGGATTCCGGTGTTTCTTGGATCGTTATTCGTAACGTAAAGTGGCTCGTGCCTGCGCCATGCACTTAGGAATGGCACGCCGTGGGCCAAACTCAGCACGACCCGGAGTCGTGGCGTGCATCTTCTTAGCGGAAAGGACTTGGCGGGAGTGGTGGGGCTGGAGTTTGCCCGAACGGACGAGGCAAGTGACGAGGTGACGATGACGGCATTTCGTCACCATGACTACATATAGTCGCGGCGCTCGATGCCCAGCTTTTTCAGCTTGGAGTTCAGCGTTGTGCGCTTCAGGCCCAGCCGCTCGGCTGCTCCATCGGGACCGCCGATCATTCCGCGAGTCTCGCGCAGCACGCGAAGGATATGTTCCCGCTCCGCCGTCTCCAGCGTTGGATCGGTGGGCGCAACCGTTGCAATTTCCTTCAGCACATGCCGCAGGCCCGTGCTTTCCCCGATGATGTCTTCGAACCGATGCTCCATGTTCAGTTCGTCTTCGAGATATTTCTTCTCCTGCGACAGCTTGTCGCGCAGGTCGGCAATCTGCCGGAAGACGAGTCCGTTGTTGACCGCCATCGCAATCTGGCCGGCGATCTGGCCCAGCATGTCTACTTCGCGCTGCGTGAACGCCGACTCCATGCGGCTGGCCACCATCAGAGTTCCGAGCGTCTGCCCACGGTTGATCAGCGGCACCCAGCATCCGGACAGCATCTGCTTGTCCGTCAGGTTGCGCACCGTCTCTTTCGCATACGGACCCAGGTTGATCCGCTCCAGCAGTACTGGTTCACCCAGCCGATAGGCCGAACCTGCCGGGGAATTTTCAATGGAGATAATCGTTTCCGCGTGGCTGGCCTGCTTGCCTTCCCCCGCTTCAAGAAACTGCTCGCGCAGTCCGCCCGATACTGGATCGCGCAACGCCAGTGTGGCGCAATCGTGCGGCACCACATCGCGAATGCTGGCCGAAATCGCCGAGAGCATCTTGCGGATATCCACGTTCGCCAGCAGGACGGTGCTCAACTGCAGCATCAACGCTTCTTCCGCACGCTTCCGGTCCGTAAAGTCGCGCGTCACTTTGGCGAACCCGGTCAACTCATTGTGCGGGTCATAAATCGCCGTGATGATCGCGTTGGCCCAAAAACGCGATCCGTCTTTTCGGATCCGCCAACCCTCCGCCTCAAATCTTCCCTTGGCTTTGGCGATTCTCAGTTGCTCCTGCGCTTTTTTCCGCCCCGCGTCATCGTTGGGGTAGAAAACTGAAAAATGCTGGCCGATGATTTCATCCGCACTGTAGCCCTTGATCCGCTGCGCTCCCGGATTCCAGGTTGCAACATGCCCCTCGGGATCCAGCAGAAATATCGCGTAGTCCTTCACGCTATCCACAATCGACCGCAGTTGCTGATCCGACCGTCGTAGCAACTCCTGTGCCATGCGCTGAAACGAAACGTCCCGTACAAAGCTCAGAACCAGCGGTCCATCCGCCCCGTCCATCGGTCGCATCATGATGTCTACCGGAAATTCACTGCCATCTTTCCGCAGACCGAACAGATTCAGTCCGCCGCCCATCGAGCGGGTGCGCGGATGCTTGTTGTATCCTTCGCGATGGGCCGGATGGTGCTCCCGGAAACGCTCCGGAACCAGGTTCTCGATCGGCTGGCCGCCAACTCCCCCCGGCCATACCCGAACATCGCCTCTGCCTGCTCATTTGTCCCGCGAATATGCCCCTGCGCATCCGTAACCAGGACGGCATCCGGCGATAACTCGAAAAGAGTGTCGAGCGCCTTTGGAAACGCGCTGGCGTCATCTGGGAGCATGTGTGTCCACAACCTGTTCTATGCGCTCCGTTGCCGGTACGCCGAGTATATAGGAGTCACCGGGTGCCCGTTCAAGCAGTTACAAACCATTGTGTCGCCGCCACTCCCGCTTACAACCGAAGCCTCACCCAGCTAGAGCGACCGTTTGAACAGCGGTGTCGCAATCAGCAGGGTCGCGATTCCAAATCCAAACAGGAAAAGCAGATCCATCCAGATCGCATCGAGGCCGCCATCTTTCAGCAGAATCGCCTTGAAGCCGTGTACGGCATAGGTAAAGGGATCGACGACGGCAATGGCGCGCAGCCAGGGCGGAAATCCCTTCACCGGCGAGATGGCGCCGCTGGGAAAGAACAGAAGCGTATTCAAAACTCCAAACATGGCGCGCGGCACCAACGGGTCTTCCACCCGCACCATCATCAAAAACATCATGCCGTTGAATGCGATGGAGGTGGAAACGATCAGCAGCAATAAGAGCAGGTCCGTCTCCGGATGAAAGATGGAACCCAGTCCTGCCAGCAACGAGCCAATCACAGTCAGCGAGATGCCGGACATAACCGCCTTGATGGTTCCAGCAAGGTTCAACCCCAGCACCAATTCGAACTTCGTGATCGGAGTGACCAGATAGCCTTCATGCACTCCCCGCGCCTTGTCGTCGATGTACAGCATCCCCCCGCCGATCATGACGGCGACATACATGGCCAGCGAAATGGAACCGGCCAGCAGGTATTTCATGTATTCGACATACGGGTACAGTTCGACGATCTCCAGCGCGATCTGCTGCACCACCTTCGGTTGAATCGCCGGAGCATTCAATGCGTCCACCAGGGATTGCATTTCCGCTTCGATACCGCCGCTCGTCGTCAGGTCGGTGTTGTCTACCACCAGGCCAATCTGCGGCGAATCCCCGGCCAGCACCCGTCGCGAATATTGCCGTGGGATAATCACCGCGGCGTCCAGCTTTCCGGTGCGCACATCCTCGCGCGCCTTTTGTTCATTCGGGTATTCGGTCGTGGTAAAGGTCCGGATATTTGCCGCAACGGCGTTGAACGCCTCGTGAACCTTCAGCGCCTGAGAGCCGTGATCGTAATCGACCACGCCCACCTTGGCGCCGACAATCTTGCCGCCAAATGCGTTGCCCAGGATGACCAACTGCACCAGCGGCAGCATCATCGACACCATCATCAACGTTGGCGAACGAAAAAACTTCCGCATCTCCCGCTCAACAATTGCCATCATGCGTGTCATGGCTGCATCCCCGGGCGTGGCGGCATCACAAATCCGAGCGCCTTCACCTGCTCGTCGCGGAGTTGTCGCCCCGTGAAGTGAACAAAAACGTCGTCGAGCGTGGTGTTCTGAACGCTCAGTGACTTCAGAGTGTTGCCGCTGCTGACGGCCATCTCTACCAGTTGCGTCGTAGTCAGAGAGCCATCGGAAGTCAACAGTCTGTACATCCCAGCGCTCTGCGATTCGACGGAAGTGACGCCGGATAATTGCTTCAGTCGCGCCGGCCACTCCGCCGATTCCTGCGCGAATTGCGCTTCCACCACATTGGTTCCAGGAACGCTGGCCTTCAGCGCCATGGGACTGTCGAGCGCAACCAGCTTGCCGTGATCGACAATAGCGATGCGGTCGCACAGGCGATCGGCTTCGTCCATGTAATGCGTCGTCAGCAGGATCGTCAGGCTGCGCGTATTTTTCAGATGGTTCAGCATTTCCCAAACCGCTACGCGAGAAACCGGATCCAGCCCGGTCGTGGGTTCGTCCAGGAAGAAAATTCGAGGATTGTGCACCAGGCCCCGCGCAATTTCCAGCCGCCGCCGCATTCCTCCGGAAAGCGTTTTGGTCTGCGCCCCGCGCCACTTCGTCAGATCCACCGCTTCCAGCAGATCGTTGATGTTGCGCTCCCGCTCCGCCTTCGGCACCTCGTAGAGCTTCGCGTAGATCGATAGATTCTCTTCCACCGTCAGATCGATATCGCTGGTAAGCGCCTGGGGAATCACTCCAATCGTTCGCCGCACCGCGTCGGGCTCCCGTGCGACATCATGGCCGCCAACCACCGCCCGTCCGCTGGTCGCCGGAGTCAAGGTTGTCATCATGCGGATCAGCGTGCTTTTGCCGGCGCCGTTCGGCCCCAGCAGTCCAAAGATTTCTCCATCGTTCACATGAAACGTGATGCCGTCGACGGCCGTAAAATCTCCGTAGCGCTTCACAATGTTTTCGACAGAAATCGCCATCGCTGGCTTGCCGGCATTCATCGCGCGACCAGCTTGCTCTTCGGGATATAGACTTCGGCCAGCATTCCCGGCACATATCGCATGGCGGGATTGTCGATCAGCAGCTTCAACTGGACTGTTTCAATGTCGCGCTTGCGCCGGCTCACGTCGCGTTGCGTCGCGAAGTCTCCTTCCGCCGATTTCGCAATCACTTTGCCCTGCAGCGTCGCGCCGCTCGGCATCACCACGCGCAGATTGTCTCCCAACTGGACCGAATCTGCTTCTGTCTCCGGCAACGGCGCATAGACCCAGGTTTGCGTCAGGTCGGTGATAGTCACGATCGGCGTTCCCGCCGCAACCACTTCGCCTTGCCGTGCCGCCCGCACGTTCACCATGCCTGCAATCGGCGAAACGATGCGCGAATATCCCAGCTCCACTTGCGCCTGGTCCAGCAGCGCCTGCGCGTTTTGCATTTGACTGCGCGTTGCCGCCACTGTCTTTGCCTGCGCCCGCGCCTGAATCGTATTTGCCTTCGCCACCTTCAGCGATGCCTCGGCGGCTGCTACGTTCTGCTTCGCCGCGTTGACAGCGGCGCGGTCCGCGCGCAGGGAGGCGACATCTTCATCCCGCGTTTGCTGGCTCACGACTCCCTGCGCCGCCAGTGCAACGGAGCGTGAAGTATCGGCTTCCTGGTGTTGTTCCAGCGCCTGGGCCTGCATCAGAGTGGCTCGCATGGCACGCAGCTGCGCTTCCGCATTCGCTACCTGGCTGGAGGTGCTGCCTCCTACCTGGCGCTCGGTGTCTCGGGTCTGCTGCAACAGATATTTCTGGCTGGCGGCCGTTGCCTCGGCTGCGTTGCGCGCCGCCGCCAGGTCGTCGCTCTGGATGGTGGCGATCAGTTCGCCGGCATGCACGGCGTCTCCTTCGTCCACCGTAAGCGTCTCTATCTGCCCCGGGATCCGCGAGCTCACCACCACTTCATTTGCGTCCACCGTGCCGATCAACTGCAAATCGCCGGACCGATTCGTCGTAAAAAAATACCAAAACAGCGAAAAGATGAACAGCACTCCAAGTATGATAAAAATCCGGTTGCGAGCGTTCATAAGGCTCTTCTCCGAACCTGAAAAGTTTCCATCCGCTTCTGTAGATTCCTCGCCCTGGGCATGGGCATAGCCCGAAGAATTCGATTTGCCATCCGCCTGCCCGCCGCCCGGTCCGTGAACAATGCCGCGCCCAGAAACTGCACCGCGCTCTTTCGCCGCATCTGTAACGCTTTCGGCGAGAGTGGCTCCATGGGCAGCACGAATTCCATCATCGGCGCGCTCAGAAAATAAAAAACGTTGGCGCCGAACATCGAATAGATCACCTGAAGCCACTCCATTGGATACAGTTCACCCGTCCGCACCCCGTCCTCCGTGGCTTCGCGCATTTTTTCCATCAGCGGCATGAAGGCCGTTTTGAACAGAACGGGGATCGATCCACTCTTCCCGCTTTGAAACCGAACCATCTCCTGCTGCATCAGGCTCTGAAATTCCCGCTGCGTCAGGATGCGGTCGAAGTGATGCAGCGCGGATCGTAGCAGGCGCTCACCGGCGGTATATTTTTGGTCGAATTCCGCCAGCGCATTCTCCATCACCCTCCCTGCCACTTCTTCAACCGCCGCCGCATACAAGTCCTGCTTGCTCTTGAAGTAGTAGTAGAGCAATGCCTTGTTCACCCTCGCCGACTCCGCAATGCGATCGGTGCGCGCCCCGGAAAGGCCATGCGTGCTGAATTCCCGCACCGCGGCACGAAGGATTCTCTTCCGTGTCTGGTCGGCGCGGTCATGCCGCGTTCGGTTTGTGGTTGCGGATGTCATTGATTAACCGGTTAGTTAAAATAATAGCAGGCATCGCACTGAAGCGCGCAATTCAGGCGTGCTCCAGTGCGTGAAGGAATCCAAGGCGCTCGCCGTGTTGCTATCCGCACCCGTGGGCCATCGTTTACGAATGGCCCGTCGAACCGCTCTTGACGGCCCGGTTGTACCGTGGTGTCCTTGAAATAGCTTTTCGACGGAAACTCCCCTGTACCCCTACGTGCGTGTCTGGCCCGTCATAAGGAGGCAAAGCGTGAGAAGAATCGCCGTTTCATTGGCACTCGTATTGGCTGCAATCGGATGCAGCAGGCAACAGCCGCCGGCGCCACCTGCCTCCGCGCCCTCCGCAGCCGCGTCCAACGCGCCAGTGACCGGTCCGTTTACGGCCCAGGAATTGGGGCAATTTACCGCCCTCGGTGCGATTGATACCCATTCCCACGCGTTCCAGAACGCTCCGGCGCTCTACGCGTTGCTCAAAAAGCTCAACCTGCACACCGTGGATATTCTGGTCGTGGACGATTACGATCCCGAGCAGAAAGACCTGTCCAAGGAGCGCGCGGACGCCTGGAAAGTTGTTCGCGGCAGCGATGGATACATGGTTCTGTGCACGACCTTCGATCCGTTTCAATTCAACCAACCCCATTTCGCTCAGAATGCAATCCGCGGCCTCAATCGAGATTTCGCGCAAGGAGCCATCGCGGTAAAAATCTGGAAAAACGTCGGCATGGAGATCAAGGACGCCAAGGGCAACTACATCATGCCGGACAATCCTATGTTTGAGCCGATTTTCAAGGACATCGCGGCCCATAACAAAACGCTGATCGCCCATCTCGCCGACCCGAACACCATTTGGGAAGCTCCCAATCCCGCGTCGCCCGACTACGATTACTACACTCAGCATCCTGAGCTCTACATGTATGCGATCAAGGGCGCGCCACCCAAACCGGCGATTCTCGTGGCGCGCGATCATATTCTGGAAGCGAATCCGAACCTTCGCGTGGTGGGCGCGCACTTAGGCAGCATGGAAGCGGATTTCACCCAGCTGGCGCAGCATTTGGACAAATACCCCAACTTTGCCGTGGACATGGCCGCCCGCATGCCCTACGTCGAAATGCAGCCTCGCGCGGACATCATTGCTTTCATCACCAAGTATCAGGACCGATTGATCTATGGAACCGACAACGAACTCTTTCCGAAGAGCAATGCTCCGGAGACCATGAAGGAGTGGGAGAATCGGTACGCCGACGACTGGCGGTATCTTGCCACGAACGACACCATCCTCTACAGGGACAAACGAGTGCAGGGACTCGCTCTCCCGCAATCGATCCTCCGCAAGCTCTATCACGATAATGCCGTCAAATGGTTTCCAGGTGTTCTGGGCAGTTCCCATTGAGCCGCAGCCAGAGCAATCACACAGTTGGTGTCAGCCGGGAAATTGATCTTAGTGCAGCCGTTCTATCAAGGAACGGCTGCATGTGAATTGATCCCACCACATTACGGGAACTGTGTGATTGCTCTAGACGAGGTGAAGATTGGATAACGCGCAGTCCAGTGCTTTGCTGCCCATGCTATCTGGACGCGCGGGCAAAATGCGTTGGTGGATTGTCTGGACCCTTTTCTTTTCCACCGTCACCAACTACATCAGTCGTCAAAGTTTCTCCGTGTTGTCGCCGATGATTACGGCGCAATATCATTTGACCCACACCGACCTCGCGAAAATTATCGGGTCATTTCAAATCTCCTACGCTATCACCTGGCTGGTTGGCGGCATCGTTCTCGATGCGGTTGGCAGCCGTGTCGGTCTGGCTGCAGCGGCGATCTGGTGGTCGGTGATGAATATCCTCACCGGCCTGGCCAGCTCCGTCTTCGGCTTTGCCTTTTTTCGATTCATGCTGGGAATCGGCGAGGGGTTTAATTGGCCGGGTGCCAGCAAAGTTGTCGCCGAATGGTTTCCCCGCGAGGAACGAAGCCTCGCCGTCGCGATCTTCGACAGCGGCTCCAGCGTCGGCGGAGCGCTCGCGGCCTTGACCATTCCTCTCATCGCGTTGGCGTTCGGCTGGCGGTGGGCATTTGCGGCGTCTGGACTGCTCGGGTTTGTCTGGCTGGCCGTGTGGCTGCGCGTCTATCATCCGCTCGACAGTCATCCTCGCGTCGGTGCGGAAGAAGTTGCTCTTATTCAGGCCGGCCGCGATGCGGAGCCTGCATCGACCGATCGCGGCCTTGCGCGATGGCGACGCCTGGCAAAAAATCGCAATCTCTGGGGCATTGTCCTCGGCCGCGCGCTCACCGATCCTATCTGGTGGTTCTATGTTTTCTGGCTGCCCCAATATCTCAGTGATGCCCGCGGTTTCAGCCTCAAACGGATCGCCTTGTTCGCTTGGATTCCTTTCGTAGCCGCCGACCTGGGCAACTTCACCGGCGGCTGGATCTCTGGCTACTGCATTCGGCGCGGCATGTCCGTCGTCCGCGCGCGCACGTGGATTTGCTTCGTGAGTTGTCTGCCGATCTTTGCCGGAATCCCCGCTGCCAGCGTCCACAATGTCTATTTCGCGCTCGTCCTCATCTGCGTGGCGCTGTGGGGCTATGCCAGCTGGTCCACCATGGGACTCACTTTGCCCTCCGATCTTTTTCCGCAGGAGGTGGTGGGTTCTGTCACCGGCCTCAGTGGATTGGCGGCCGGCATGGTGAGCGCGGGCTTCACGCTTCTAGTTGGCGTTTTGGTCGATCGCTTTTCCTATCGGCCGGCCTTCGTTGCCGCCGGGCTTATGCCGGTGCTCGCCACCATATCTCTATTTCTATTGATTCGGCCCCCAGCGCAGGTCGAAGCCAAGTTGGAATGACGCACCGCATCCGTCCCTGGAGCATTTTCACGGCTAGGAGCCTGTCGGGCATAGCGTTTTGCCAAGGCCGATTCAGCGGTTTGCAGAGTTGGTGTTCGATCTGGGGGGCGCAGGCCGTAATCCCGTTGGTAG
>JAKAAZ010000093.1 GCA_021802085.1 Acidobacteriota bacterium | reverse complement strand
GTGGCAGGGCCCCTTCGATTCCGCCGATGCCACGCGTCAAACCTCGGCGCTCGATACCCTGGTCGCCGCCGCCTCGATGCAATAGGGAATTGTGTGCCCAGGTTCGCATACGGAACCTCACGGGGGAGTCATTCTGAACGAAAGACGCTCGCCGCAGCGAGCGTCAGCAGGGAAGAATCCAGAGAATCCCGCCTCGATGAAGAACGGACCGGTATCCCAGGCTCGCGCAGCTAACGGGAATCGCGATAAGCAGAAACTTGGGTGCCCCGCGATCCTAGCGCAGGCTTAGGGTGGGATAGAATGCATCCCGGCAACAGTGAAAATCCTTTAGTTGTTCCGAGATGACGCCGAGCGCTTCACGTCCGGGGCTCGATGCGTTTGCGAAGGAAGACTGTTGCCTGTGGGTTGTCGTTATAGCGTTCGCACGCAACGTAGCCACGTTTCCGATACAGCGCAATGGCAACTTTCAGATCGTCATAGCTGTCCAGGTAGATCCAACGCAGGCCCTTGCTGCGCGCGAAATTCTCCTGCGCGTCCAGCAGCTTGTCGGCAATGCGATGCCCCCGGGCCGTGGGCTGTACATAGAGACGCTTGCATTCGCCGGCGGATGGAATGGAGCGGAGCCTTCTCAGCACGACACACCCAACGGCCTTTTCCTCCAGATAAGCGAGCCATACGCCGGAACAGGCGTCATCGATGATCTTCCGGATCGCTTCGGGCGTGTCCCGCTGCACGACGCTCACCGCCTCGCAATACTCATCCAGCAGCCGCATCGCGTCGTCGTTGGATTTCGACAAGCGAACGATTCGAACGGAGCGCCCTTTCGGCTCACTCAGGATGGAGCGAATCTTCGCAAGCGAGTCGAGCAGGACAGCGCGGTCCGCTGCATGGACGTTCGCCAGCAGCCCTTGTATCTGGAGCGCCGATCGTTCGTTCAGTCGAGCTACGGCGCTAGTTCCCGCGGACGAGAGCGTAAGCAGCTTCTCCCGGGTGTCCTGCCTGGATGCCGTCTGCCGCACCAGTTTTCGCCTGGTTAACAGCGCCAGGCTTCGACTGACGTATCCCGCATTCAGGCCCAGCGTATTTCGTAAAGAGGAAGCCGTCAGCCCGGGACTGGCTCCGATCTCATACAACATGCGAGCTTCTGTGAGCGAAAAATCCCCGTCCAGATGCCGCTTGCGCAACAGGCCCAGCCGCGCCGTATAGAAGCGATTGAACTCCCGCACTGCGGAAATTTGCTTCTCCTCCTGAATGGTGCTGGCCGCCATGGAAAGGAGTCTACGCGCCAATAGTTGCTAAAAGCAACTATCACTTGTCGACCGCCAGTTGGCCCACTTCGATGTCCAGTTTCGTCCCCAGCAGATGAAATCTTTCGTCCCACTGCGGATCGGGTTTGCTGGCGACGTGGCCATGGCGCGAGATCATGTACCAGAGATTCTGCGCCTCCCATAGATCGACGAAAAACGGCAATTCCCGCACCACATCGCAAATTTGCAACGCCGTATCCAG
This sequence comes from Acidobacteriota bacterium, assembly GCA_021802085.1. Taxonomy (GTDB): domain Bacteria; phylum Acidobacteriota; class Terriglobia; order Terriglobales; family Acidobacteriaceae; genus JAKAAZ01. The sequence goes on along the minus strand of JAKAAZ010000093.1, from coordinate 10,988 downwards.
ATGCTCGGTGTCCAGATGCAGTTCCAGGTCCTGCATGGCGCGCAACATCCGTTGGCTGGCCGCGAAGGCCACGGAAACGGAATCGATTTCCACCTGATCCGCTTCGATCTGGGCCAGCAGTCCTCGCAGGCGCGCTGCATCGAACGTATCGCCGGACAGTTCGCGCCGCAGGTCCGCATTCAGGCTGAACTGGGCGGCCAGTGTCAGCACCGGCGGCTTCGGCATTCCGCTCCTGCCCAGGTAATGCACCAGCGAAATATGGTCTTCGTACATGTTCCGCAGCGTGCCTTCCATCTCGGCCAGCGTGGAATCGAGAAGGAGCTGAAGAATCCGCCGCTGCTCGTCGCGAAACAACGAACTCAGCGAGTAGCCTGTGGAATCGAACTCGCGCACGAAGACTCGCATGGCTTCGGTGATGTTGGCGCTCAGAATGGCCTCTCGCATCCTGGCGGTGAAGCTTTGAAAGCTGCTTTCGCTCGCTGGAGTGGCCCGGCGCACAGAGGCGGAGAGGTTTTGGTCGCCAACATGCACCACCGCGAAAACGACGCGTTCGCATTCCAGCGTAACCTGCGAACTGATTTCCGCCTGTCCATACGCGAAGCGCCCACGCCCCACCGCCAGCAGTTCCCCCGACGTCCGCCGCACGTCGTAACAGAAAAGCGAAGTCGTCTCCGGCTGCGGCTCGAACAGGGACAGGATGGCGTAATGCGCGCCCACCTGTTCCAGTCCAATCTTTTGCGCCAGTACGCTCCGGCGATACACATCGGCGCCGTTGCCGAGTTTGGCCATGTTGCTTTCCGCCTTGGCGAGACGTGCCAGAAACTCTGTGTGGAGCGTGGCCCCGGTGATGCCAAACAGCTCGGTTGCCAATTGCAGCACCCGCCCCGCATAGGCAATCACCTGGACGGTTTCTATTCCCGCAATGTCGTCGAAAAACCATCCGCAGCTGGTGTACATCAGTTGCAGGTGGCGTTCCATCTCCATCAATTTCAGGGCCGTGACCCGTTCCTCTGGAGACAGCGCGCGCGGACAATGTTCGTCGAAGAATGCTTGCTGAGAAGCGGCGTTTCGGTTCAGAATGACCCGGATGTAGCCGTCGCGCGCCGCGCCAGGATCGCGGAATAGCGGCTCGGCAGCCTGCTGCCACAGCGGCCGCGCGGCATCCCGCAGCCAATCGAGCGCCTCGCGCAGAGGCGTGCGCCACTTCTGGTTCCAGCCGGGATGCTGGCCGCTGTTGCATCCGCAATTCGCGCGCCATCGCTCGATCCCATGGCTGCAACTCCAGGAAGTGTTTTCATGAATTTCCGCTTCCGACGTGGGAGGAAAGTTTTCCAGGAACTGCCCATAGTTGGTCAACTGAGCGTCTTTGCCCAGTTCGATCGATTGCTGGGCGTATGCCAGCGCCATGTCGCCGAAGCGATGGTGATGTCCATAGCTTTCGCCGTCCGTCGCGACGTGGACCAATTGGCCGGGCTGGCCGTTGTTGTTGCGGAACCCGTCGAGCAGGCGCTTCGCCAAGTTTCCGCCATTGTCCAGCAGGCCTTCAAATGCGATGGCGCGCGAAGTCGGCCCATCGTAGAAAAATATCGCGATGCTGCGTCCTTCCGACGTGCGTACCAGGTAGGGCTGGGTTGGGTCGACGCTCGCATCGGGTGTTTCGTGCCACGACGAAGCTTCGGGATCGTTCTCCGTCGCAATGTCGCGCACCCGCGCGCACTGGTGCGGCGCCAGAATAGTGAACAGAATGCCATGCTGGGCCAGCAGGTCCAGACTTTCCAGATCGACCGCGGTCTCGGCCAGCCACATGCCTTCCGGCTTGCGCCCAAAGCGGTATTCGAAGTCGGCGATCCCCCATCGAATTTGCGTGATCCTATCCTGGGTGGATGCCAACGGAAGAATGATGTGGTTGTATACCTGCGCGATGGCCGAGCCATGTCCGCCAAATCTGCTCATGCTGCGGCGGTCGGCGTCGAGTATTTTTTGATAACACAGCGTAGCGGACTTTTCCATCCACGCCAGCAGCGTCGGACCAAAATTGAAGCTCATGCGGGAGTAGTTGTTCACAATCCGCACGATTTTGTTCTGGTTGTTTAGAATCCGCGAGCTGCCGTTCGCGGCGTAACACTCGTGGTTGATGCGGACGTTCCAGTCGTGGTACGGCGCCGCCGAGTCCTGCACCTCGATCGCTTCCAGCCATGCATTTTCCCGCGGAGGCTGGTAGAAATGGCCGTGGATACAGACAAATCGCCGGGGCGCGGTCATGAAGCGCTCCGCCGCGTTGCCGTTTCCGCCTCCGCCGCCAGGTCGCAGGCGCGCCACAAATACCAGCTCGCCACCGAGTGCCACGGGTGCCACCGCGCCGCCCGGCGTTTCATCGTGTCCGCGTCGGGAAGGTCCGCCAGCGTCACCGGCATCCCCGGGCGCAGCTTGCCAAACGTAAGCGCGAATCCCTTGCGAACTCCGTAGTCGGACACTGGCAGCACATTCGGCCGCCCCATACGGAAAATCAGCAGCATTTGCACCGTCCAGATTCCAATCCCGCGCACCGTCGTCAGCCGCGCGCAGATCTCTTCATCGGCCATTCGATGCAGCTTCGTGAGCGGCGGCACGATGCCCGCCAGGCTCTTCTCCGCAAGATCGCGGATCGCAAGCTGCTTGCCGGCGGAAAGCCCGGCAGCCCGCAAAACATCTTCACTGAGCTGCAGCAGCGCCGCCGGCGTCGGCGTTGCATCTGGAAATAATTCCAGGATGCGCCCGTGGATTGCTTTTGCGGCGCGACCATGCAACTGCTGATAGACGATCGATTCCAGCAATGCCTCAAATGTGGAGTGCGTCGGCTTCAACCGCAGGGCAAACGGCCCGGAACGCGCCATCAGCTTCGCCAGACGCGCATCCGCTGCTGTCAGATGCTGACAAGCGAGCGCATGGTCATAGCGAACTTTTTGATAACCTCCGGTCACATCTTCCAGTCTATATACACTGCAGAAATAGAATCTATAGGGATAGAATGGAGCACATTGCATTGCTCCGCTATTCCACTGTTGTGAAAGCGACAGTTCACCAAAAAAATTCCTTGAAAAGTCCGTTAGGGGTTGCCGATCTTTCGGTGGCTCCTGTAATCTTTAACTTCTGGATCAACGATTTTTCTTAGCTCTATACTTTTTTGGCATCTAAAGCACGTGTTCGCTCATCGCCTTCCGATATCACTACAGCGGTGGGTTCGGGTCAAATCAACAAGCTCGGCGAAAAGCCGGGCAAGCAGGCAGGGAAGCACCTACACATGGCGCAGATTTTTGATCGTAGTTCGAACTCACTTACCAGGATCAGCCTGGTCCTGTTTGGAGTGATTTTGATCGGGGTGGGAGTGACGCTGAATTACCTGCAGCGCTCGCCGTGGGTCACCCGCCAGGGGCAACGTCCAGAGCAGCCCGTTCCATTCAGCCACAAGCACCACATCCAGGGACTCGGTCTGCAATGCCAGTATTGCCACACGTCGGTGGAGAAATCCAGCTACGCCGGCATACCGCCCACCAAGACCTGCATCAATTGCCACGCGCAGATCTGGACGAATGCCGACCTGCTGGGTCCCGTGCGCAACAGTTGGGCCACCGGTCAATCCATTGTCTGGACCAAGGTGCACGATCTGCCCGATTACGTGTATTTCAATCACTCGATCCACGTGAACAAGGGCATCGGCTGCTCCAGCTGTCATGGCCGAATCGACGAGATGCCGCTCACCTATCAGGCCAGCACGCTGCAGATGGAGTGGTGCCTGAACTGTCATCGCAACCCTGCACAGAACCTTCGCCCGACCTCCGAGATTTACCAGATGGCCTGGGAAGGGCCGTCATCGCTGCATCCGGTCTGGTGTACGAACAAGCCCACCACTCCCGGCGTTCCCACCGCGCAGTTGGTGAATTGCACCACCAATAACCCTGAAAATAACGGCGCGCAGATGGCCGCTCTCGACGCGCCGCCCAGCCCCCGCACCGGAACGGATTCGCCGGCTTTTTCCGACATGCAGTCCTGGTCTTCATCGGCTGGCGGATCGGTCCATGCTCCAGTTCCAGTCAACCCACACTATCTGAAATTTACCGACCAGAAAACCCTGGGAAATTATCTGCTGGTGCAATATCACATTCGTCCGCCGCGGCAGCTTACCAGCTGCGATACCTGTCATCGATGAGTCGCGATATGCAAAAACAAGCGCAGTCGGCTCTGGACGCAGCAACGAACGACAACCGCAAAGGCAAAGATTCGAAGATGGAAAACGATCACAAGACCGGAACAGTCGAATCGAACGGAAAATCGAAAACTGCCCAATTGATGGAGACGGCGCAGGCTCGCCTGGCGGGCATGACGGGCAAACGCTATTGGCAGACCATCGATGAGTTGGCCGATACGCCGGAGTTTCAGGATTCCCTGCGGCGCGAATTTCCCCAGCACGCCGCCGAATGGGTGGATTCCGTTTCCCGCCGCGGATTCATGAAGTTGATGGGCGCTTCGATTGCCCTGGCTGGGCTGACCGGATGTACCAAGCAGCCCGACGAGCCGATTTATCCCTACGTCAAGCAGCCGGAAGATCTGGTGCTTGGAGAGCCGATCTACTTTGCCACCGCCCACCCATTTCCCATGGGCTCGGTCCCGCTTCTGGTCAAGAGCTACGCCTATCGCCCGGTCAAACTCGATGGCAATCCGGAACATCCGATGAATCGCGGCACATCGGACGCCTACACCCAGGGGACGCTGCTGGGGATGTACGATCCGGACCGTTCCAAGCGCGTGCTCTATCGCGGTGAAACGCGCGACTATCCAAACTTCCTGGCGGCCTTTACCGCCATGCTGGAGTCGAAAGCCTCCAGCGGCGGCCAAGGACTCTATTTCCTGAGCGGCACGGTTGTGTCGCCCACGCTGGCGGCGCAGTGGAAGAGTGCCAGCGCGAAGTATCCCAATGCGAAATGGTTCCAGTATGACCCCGTCAATCGCGACTCTGCACGGATTGCGTCCCGGCAGGCGTTTGGCGATTACGTCGATCCCCAATACAAGCTCGACGTGGCGGATGTGATTCTTTCACTCGATGCGGATTTTCTGTCCGGTCTCTGGCATCCTGGGTTCCTGAAGCTCGCTGCCGACTATGCCCAGCGCCGCTCTCTGAATGCCAGCGTCGAAATGAACCGCATGTATTCGGTCGAAAGCACTCCGTCCACCACCGGCTTCAAGGCGGAACATCGCCTGCGAATGCGCGCCAGCCAGATCGAAGGTTTTTCGGCGGCCATCGCGGCGGCGCTCGGCGCGGGTTCGGCCCCAGCCGGCGCCAATTGGACAGACGAGCAGACCGCGTATCTCAACGCCGTCGCCAAGGACCTGAAGGCGAATGCCGGCAAATGCGTCGTCATCCCCGGAGAGCAGGCTGCGCCGGGCGTTCATCTGGCGGCGATTGCCATCAACCAGGCTTTAGGCAACGTTGGCAAGACGGTGGTCTACACGGAAACCGTCAACCCCATGCCCACCGTCGAAATCGAAGACCTGAAGCAGTTGGTGGGCGACTTGAACGCAGGCAAGGTCGATTGGCTGGTCATCCTCGACGCCAACCCCGTGTACAGCGCTCCGGCGGACCTGGACTTTCAAAAAGCGATGGGCCACGCCAAGACTGTCGTCCATCTGGGCCTCTATCCCGACGAAACGGCGCAGGTTGCCGACTGGCATATCAACGGAGCGCATTATCTGGAAAGCTGGTCCGATGTTCGCGCCTACGACGGAACCGTCAGCATTGTGCAGCCGATGATCGACCCGCTCTACGGCGGAAAATCCGCGCACCACATTCTGCAGGCAATGTTGGAGAAGCCCGACACGTCGCCCATGAACGCAGTGCGGGACAACTGGAAATCAGTGCTTGGCGGCGCGAGCGCAGGCAAGTCTGCGGCAAGCAAGCCCGTCGCAGCCATGCAGAACGATGCGGATGCCGACCTGCCGTGGCGCAAAGCCCTGCATGATGGATGGATCGCCAACACCGCATTCACTCCCAAAGATGTCAGAGCCAAAAATACCGCCTCCGCGCCTGTCACCGTCCCCGACGCAGCGGCGATGGAAATCATCTTCCGGCCCGATCCGACCATCTATGACGGCCGCTATGCCAACCTTGGCTGGATGCAGGAGCTGCCCAAGCCCATTACGAATCTCTCCTGGGACAACGCCGCGTTGATGAGCATCCAGACGCTGGTGAAGCTGAACGCCAGCGAAAGCGACGTGGTTGAAATCGAGTATCAAGGCAGAAAAATCAAGGCCTCGGCCCTGGTTGCGCCCGGGCATCCCGACCAAAGCATCACGATTTATCTGGGGTATGGCCGCCGCAATTCCGGCCGCGTCGGCACTGGAGCTGGATTTGACGCATTTCCGATCCGGCTGGCCTCCTCGCCGCTGTTCGCAGTTGGCGCGACAGTAAAAAAGACGGGCGAGACCTACGAGTGCGCGTCCACAAAAAGTCACTACATCGACCATCGCGATGCATTTGCGCGCGCCTACGGCAACGTCGCGGAAGCCAAAGATGCCAAGCCCGACACCGCGCCGCACTCGCTCGAAGGTCGTGAAGCCGAAGAGCGCGGCATTATCCGCTTCGCCACATTGGAGCAGTACAAGCAGAATCCAGGGTTTGCCGCCGCGAACCCGGAATTCGATGCGCCGTCGGCGAGTACGACGCTGTTTCCGGTCTGGGATTACAGCAAGGGATATCAATGGGCCTTGTCCATCGACCTGAACTCCTGCGTGGGATGCAACGCCTGCATTGTGAGCTGTTACGCGGAAAACAACATCGCCGTGGTTGGCAAGCATCAGGTCAAGGTGGGCCGCGATATGCAGTGGATTCGCATCGATACCTACTTTGAAGGCGACCTGAACGCGCCCAAGGCCTACTTCCAGCCCATGACCTGCCAGCAGTGCGAGAATGCGCCATGCGAGCAAGTCTGTCCGGTCGGCGCCACAGTCCACACGCCGGAAGGCCTGAACGCGATGATTTACAACCGTTGCGTCGGCACGCGCTATTGCTCGAACAATTGCCCGTACAAGGTGCGCCGCTTCAACTGGCTGCTGTTTTCGGATTACGAAACGGAATCCCTCAAACTCATGCGCAATCCGGAAGTCACCGTCCGCAGCCGCGGCGTGATGGAAAAGTGTACGTATTGCGTGCAGCGCATCAGCGCGGCCAAAATTAACGCCGACAAGGAAAACCGTACCGTTCGCGATGGAGAAATCGTCACCGCCTGCCAGGAAGCGTGTCCGACCCATGCCATCACCTTCGGAAATATCAACGACAAGAACAGCCGCGTGTCCAGAATCAAGGCGCAGACACGCAACTATACAGTCCTGGCGGACCTCAACACGCGCCCACGCACGTCGTATATTGCCGGGGTGGTCAATCCCAACCCGGATTTGATGGAAAACGTCTGATCGGCAAAAAGTGATGTACAGACGATTGAAGGCTGACGCAGCGAGGGAAACCTCGGCGCACTGAAGAGGGTCGCAGCAAGCATGGCTACGAAAGATATAACGCCGCACAATCCGATGATCGACCCGGAGACGGGAGAGCAGCGGGTCATTGCCCCGGGGTACACCTTCCGGTCGATCACAGAGAAACTGACGCGCATTGTGCTCACGCCGCACACGCCGCTGGGATGGTTTTTCGGCTTCGCGCTGGCTGGCAGCATCGCCATGATGTTGCTGGTGGCCGTCACCTGGCTCTTCCTGAAAGGAACGGGCATCTGGGGCATCACCATGCCGGTCGCGTGGGGCTTCGCGATCATCAACTTTGTTTGGTGGATCGGAATCGGTCACGCCGGCACATTGATTTCCGCCATTCTTCTGCTGTTCAAGCAGAAGTGGCGCAACTCCATCAACCGCTTTGCCGAAGCGATGACGATTTTTGCCGTTATTTGCGCGGCCATGTTCCCTGTGATCCACACCGGACGGCCGTGGCTGGCGATTTACTGGCTGTTTCCCTATCCCAACACGATGAACTACTGGCCGCAGTTCCGTTCCCCGCTGATGTGGGATGTGTTTGCGGTTTCCACGTATGCCACCATTTCGGTTGTCTTCTGGTACATCGGAATGATTCCCGACCTGGGCACGATGCGCGACCGCGCGAAGTCCAAATTTGGGCGCTTTATCTATGGGCAGATGGCGCTGGGCTGGCGCGGCTCCACCCGGCATTGGATGCGCTATGAAACCGCATCGCTGCTGCTCGCCGGCTTGGCGACACCGCTGGTGCTCTCCGTGCACACCGTCATCAGCTTCGATTTTGCCGTGGCGATCATGCCGGGCTGGCACACAACCATCTTTCCGCCGTATTTCGTGGCCGGCGCCGTCTACTCTGGATTTGCGATGGTGTTGACCCTGGCCATCCCGATTCGCAAGTTCTATCACCTGGAAGATCTGATCACCATCCGGCACCTCGACAACTGCGGCAAGGTGATGCTGGCCACCGGCTTCATTGTCGCCTACGGCTACATGACCGACATCGCGTACGCCTGGTATTCGGCGGACAAGTGGGAATTCTTCATGGCTTGGAACCGGATATTCGGCCCTATGGGCTGGTCGTATTGGATCCTCATCTTCTCCAATATCGCGTTTCCGCTCACCACGCTGTGGTCGCGGCGGCTGCGGCATAACGTCGTATATCTGTTTATCGTTTCCATCATCGTGAACACGGGCATGTGGTTTGAGCGCTTCGTCATCGTCGTCACCAGTTTGACCCGCGACTACCTGCCGTCCTCCTGGGGCACCTACCGCGCCACGCGCTGGGACTACATGACGTTCGTCGGCACACTTGGATTGTTTACAACCCTGTTCTTCCTGTTTATTCGTTTATTGCCCATGATTCCCATGTCGGAAATTCGCCAGATTTTGCCGGGAGCAAAAATCAATCAAGCGGAACTTCAGCATAAGGGTGGTGACTGATGCCAGTGCGCGAAGGGATTTACGGTTTACTCGCGGAGTTCGATACGCCTACCGAGTTGGTGGCGGCCGCAAAAACTTCCTACGATGCAGGATACCGGCGCATGGACTGCTACACGCCGTACCCGGTCGAAGAGGCCGCCGAAGCCATCGGCTTTGACGAGCCCAGGGAAAAAGGCGTCTCCCGAGTATGTCTCCTGGGAGGCATTCTGGGTGGGCTGGCCATGTTCACGCTCGAATCCTGGGTCTCCATCTGGGCCTATCCGCTCGACATCGCCGGACGCGGCAAGTTTTCCTGGGTGGCCTTCATCATTCCGGCCTATGAGTGGACCATTCTCTGGGCGGGCCTGTGCGCCGGTTTCGGCATGCTGGCGCTGAATCGTCTGCCGTCGCCGTACCATCCGCTGTTCAACGCGCCCAATTTCCGCAATGGCGCGACATCCGATAAATTCTTTCTCTGTTTGGAAGCCGACGACCCAAGATTTTCCCTCACGGACACGCGATCCCTGCTGGAATCGCTGCACCCAGTCTCCGTCGTCGAGGTGGAGCATTAAATTCATGTCGATGCACTCGTCAAATTCGCTGTTTCGCTGGACGCTCGCTGCCGGGGCCGTGGCTTTTCTGACGCTGATCTCGGGCTGCCGCCAGGACATGCAGAATGAGCCCAAAATGATCCCCCAGCGCGAATCCAGGTTCTTCGCCAGCGGCCGTTCTGTCCGGCCCCAAGTGCTCGGCACCGTCGCCCGCGGCCAGCTCGACGCCGATACGTATTTCAATACCGGCTTGATCGATAACAGTGAACAGGATGCAATGCCATTCCCGGTCACGATGCCGGTGCTCCAGCGCGGCCAGGAACGCTTCGACATCTATTGCACTCCCTGCCATTCCCGCGTAGGCAATGGCCGCGGCATGATTGTCGAGCGCGGCTACAAGCCCGCCGGCGACTTGCTGGAGCCGCGAATTCTTCACGAGCCGTTGGGCCATTATTTCGCGGTCATCAGCCACGGGTATGGCGCCATGCCGGACTACGCCGCGCAGATCTCCACCCAGGATCGCTGGGCCATTGCAGCCTACATCCGGGCGCTGCAACTTAGTCAGGCTGCGCCGCTTGAGGATGTTCCGCCGGGAATCAACATTCAGACGCTTGCGGAAGTGTCAGAGCAGATGGGATACCCGGCGAATTTCCCCCAGGGGTGGACTTTGCCCGAGTTGACCAATGTTCCCAGCGCTGGAGATATGTTTCCGGCGCAGGACGCCTCCGCCGTCGGCAAAAAAACCGGGATGTCCACGGAGGCTGGCAATGCGGGCGTAAAACATGCAGTACATAAAGGAACGAAGTAGGCGGGAATGGACACAAGCATGGAACACGGAATTCACGCTCATGATTTGCCCGCGAACCTCGGCGCTCCGGTCGCGGTCCTTCGCTGGCGCTCTCGCGCGATTGTCGTTGCTGCCATTTCCGCGGTGCTGGCGGCGATCGATCTGCTGATCAGCCATAGTTTCGACTACGTGCTGCGTGGATGGCTGATGGGACTGATGCTTTGCCTCAGCGTCTGCATCGGCGGTCTTGCGCTGTTGATGGTGCAATGGTGTTCGGGCGGCAAGTGGGGCTTGCTGATTCGCCGGCCGCTGGAAGCGATGAGCCGGACCCTGCCGCTGGTCTTTCTGATGTTCCTTCCCATTGCCATCTTTGCCAAGCGTCTCTACATCTGGGCCAGCGTCACCGATCCCCAGGCGGCCTTGCACGCTGGCATCATCGACGCCATGCAGGCGCACGCCATCGCCTACAAGCGGCCTTACCTGAACATCGAAGGTTTCTGGATTCGAGGCATCGCCTACTTCATCATTTTTGGAATTTTCGCGTATTTTCTCAATCTCTGGTCGCTGCAGCGCGATACCGACACCCAGCACGGGAACTGGTTCTGGCAGAAGCGCTTCGAAAATCTCAGCGGTCCCGGCCTGGTCGTCTACTCGCTCGTTCTGACCGGCATGTGCGTCGATTGGGTCATGTCGCTCGACCCCACCTGGTTCTCGTAGATCGG
>JAKAAZ010000092.1 GCA_021802085.1 Acidobacteriota bacterium | reverse complement strand
GGCTGATTCATTGGGGAACCGCTTGAAAAAGGCGTAAGCACTGATCGTCGATCTGCTCATGTGCTCATTCTAGATAGGTTAGCTCAGGGAGTAAAGTATATAATTCCCAAAAATATCCTGCGTTATCGTGCGAGGCCAGTTGTCGCGGGTTGAACTATGGGTGAAATCTTTGTTTCCGGTTGGACAGAGCTTCTCGCGCACCGGAAGTGTGGGCGTGTTGATTGCGAGAGCGACGCGGCGCAAACGGCAAAACGGCTTTCCGAGTTGGAGAGGCCGTTCTTCGCGGCCCGGTTGGCCACTGCTTTCTCATAAACAGCAGACTAAACCGTACTGCTGGAGTTCAGCGGTTCCTTGAACCTCCCCGTCCTACCCAGTTGATCAATCCCGTCGCCGCCGCAGGGGTGGGAGAAGTGGAAATCCCGCCGCTCTTGCGGGATTTCCAAGCGCAGCGTCTTTTCCACCGCTCACTCACCCACAAATTCCGCTATAGAGCCGAAAATTGAAGAATCTGCCCTGGGCTAGGTACATAGAAGCTGATCCGATCAATGCTTACGGTACAACCTGCGCAGGATCCGAGGGCGAGATTTGGTTTTGAGGGTTAATCCTGGCGCCTGGAGGAGCCTTGACCGGACCGCGCAATAACGGGTCATTCGTTGCAATCATCCAATCGCCCAGGCGTTTCTGCATATGCTGAAGCGTGGCGCGATGCAATGGATCCGGTGTGAGATTGTTTCGTTCATTGGGATCGAACATCAAATCATAGAGTTCTTCAGGCGGAACGTTCTGTTCGCCCCAGCCCTTTTCCACCCACAGAGTTTTGCTCAACCCGTCATCGCAGTTTGGAAGAACCGGGTGGGTATAGCTGCCAAAATGGCGGATATACTTCCATCGCTTTGTACGCACCGCTCGTTTCGGTTCGTAGGAAGCGTGGTAGTTCACCTCGGCAAATACAGCGTCGTTGATCTCCTGTTTTTCGCCGCGTAACACCGGCAAGAAAGAGCGGCCCTGTAGCCACGGCGGAGGGGCAATTTTAAGCATGTCGCAGATTGTGGGAAACACATCCAACTGGGAAATCATGGCGTCGCATACCTTGCCACCGCGGAAACCTTGTGGGCCGCGCATGACCATGTGAACGCCCATTCCGCCGTCGTAGAGATTGCATTTCATGTCGGGAAACGCGATCCCGTGATCGGTGGTCGAAATGACAAGCGTGTTTTCAGCCAGTCCGGCCGCTTCAAGTGCCGCCAGTACCTGCCCCACTCCCCAGTCCAGCTTGCGCGCGGAAGCATGGAAATCCGCCATATCTTTGCGGGTCGCGGGCGCGTCGGGAATAGGAGGCGGCGGCTGAATATAACGCCAATCATCCTGAGGTCCCGCCTGGCGATACTTGCGATGGGTTTCGAAGTAGCCGACGGTCAGCCAGAAAGGCTGCTGGGGCTTATTGCGAAGGAATTGAACCGCAGCCGGCGTGACTTGCTCCACGTGATTGCCAGGAATGACCTCTACCCGGTCGTATCCAATGGTCTCGGGATTCTTCGCAATATGCTGTAGTCCAATAAGCGTCGACTGGTATCCGGCTTCTCGACGTAGCGTGTGGATAATATGATGTTGGTAGTTGTTCATGGAGAACCCGCGGTTCACCAGTCCCAACATACCGTTGCTGTGCGGACATTCTCCAGTCAACAGGCTGGCTCGACTGGGAGAACAAGTGGGTGCGGCACAAAACACCTGCCGAAAAAGGACACCTTCCGTGGCCAACTGCTGCAGATTGGGAGTGGGAACAGCGTAACCAAAAGGGCTCGTCATGCGGCCGGTGTCATGGGAGTGAATGTAGAGAATATTGGGAGGCCGGTTCGTCGCGGAGGTAGCCAAACCAAGAGCATTATCGACAGCCGACCCTGTTAATGTTGCACCGGCAACACCGACCAGAGAATCTTTGATAAAGTCGCGCCGGGCCAAGACACGCTGCAGTAATGAGTTTTGTTGGCCATCATCTTCGATCTTCATATCAAAAACCTCCTGCGTCGCATTTCATTTTCTCTGTCTAGAGTGGATTTACAGATACTGCGATCAAAATGGAAGGATTCATTCTGAGCGAAGCGAAGAACCCAGAGGGTAACGGCGGCAATGACCAGGCGCATATCGTCTGGATTCTTCACTCCGCTGCGCTCCGTTCAGAATGACTCCCTTTCACAAATAACTACACCTACTGTTACTGTCAATCCGCTCTAACTTGAGAAGTAGTTTTCCGTTCAAAGCGATTCAATCCTGCGACTGTAAAACTTTAAGATCGCTCCTGCGCAGGGCGATGCCAGGCGAAGAGCCGGTTTTGCATCTCCTGCGCTTTGTTTTTGTATTGGGGCAGCAGAGCAAGATTCTTCATCTCATCAGGATCCGATTGCAGATCGTACAGTTCCGGCATGTCGTTCACGTAGTAGCAGTATTTGAAATCCCCTGCGCGAATCATGTACCCAGCGCGCCGACCGGGCAAGTCGAGTTCGGCAAAGATCTCGACGTCTCGTCTCTCCTGTGGATTGCGGAGAGCGTCGGCGAAGCTTGAACCGTCCAATCCAGCAGGCGCAGGGACTCCGCACAAGTCGGTCAAAGTTGGAAACACCTGTACGAGGCTGACAGGGGTTTCGCAGGCTGCATCCTGCGGCGTTACCCCCGGCGCACGAACAATCAGCGGAACGCCAGCCGAAGGGTCGTAAAAAAGGTTTTTCTGCCATAGCCCGTGCGATCCAAGCATCTCACCGTGGTCCGCGGTGTAAAGAACGATGGTGTCGTCATCGAGACCCAGATTGTGCAACGCCTGCAGCACCTTTCCAATGCAATCATCGGTCTGCGCCAGGCTGGCGTAGTAGAGGGCGATGCGCAACTTTGCCATGTCAGGAGCGAGGAGTTCCGGGGTCGCTCCGTTGTACCGGATTTGCTCCTGAACGAATCGGGGCACGGTGGAAAGATCAACCTTGTCCCAGGTTGCAGGCAAGGTCATTTCCTCGCCGTGAAACATTCTGGCAAATCGCTCCGCCGGCATAAAGGGGTCATGGGGCTTGAGGAACGAACACGTCAGGAAGAACGGCTGCTTCGTCCCATGGTTTCTTAAGAAGCGAATCGACTCGCGCGCCACAAAACTCTCGAAATGGTCTTCCTCGGCCAGAGGCGAAACGCGTCCGACGGCGACATATCCTTCGCGATTGTCGTTTTCTATGACTCCTGTCCACGGATCGCCATAATCCCGCCATAGGTCGTCGATTTGCGGGAGTCCTGACCCGGAGTTTGGATAGACTATTTCCTCGGCTCGCAGCTTGGTCTTGGGACCGAGATATTGATACCAGTCGTTGAAATCCAGTTTGTAATTAAATCCATGAGTTTGCGCATCGACAAAGTGCATCTTGCCGATGCAGCCCGTCATGTATCCCGCTTGGCCAAGCGCGTGGGCGATCGTCTTGTTCTCGAAGGGCCATGGCGTCGAATTGTTATAGGTCTTGTGATTGTGAGTATAGAGGCCTGTAAACAGGGAGGCCCGTGATGGCACGCACACCGGATCCGTGCAATACGCGTGATCGAAGCGCACTCCACTGCGCGCTAGCGCATCCAGATTAGGGGTTTTTGCGATCGTATCGCCCCCGATCCCCAGAGCCTCATGCCGGTGTTGATCGGACATGATGAGAAGTACGTTCTTGGGTTTGCCTGGGCTTCTGTTCGCCTGCGCGCTTTCGGCTTGAAATGCTCCCTTGACTAACGACTGCGCGAGACCCTTAGGGGTAGTAGATAAGGCCCCGAGCCCCAGACAAAACTCTCTGCGATCGATATCGCTCATGCTTATTTCTCCTAAGACATGCTGCCCCATTCCATTAGGAGACGAGGAAGCCTGTGCTGTTGTGGGCTATCGTCGCGCGATATCGAAAAACTGCCGCCATCGCGAAAGGACAATCTAAAATATAATTTTCGCCGCCATCTGAATGACTCGCGCCGAAGTGCCGCCGGGCCCTACCACGGTGCTGCTGATGGTGCCAGCCGGAGCAGTCCCGATGGTAGCATCTGGCATGCCGAAATTCGCGCGGTTCAGCGCGTTGAACCACTCGGAACGAATTTCCAAGTTGGATTTCCTGGGAAGTTTGAAATTGCGAATCAGTGCGAGATCCGCATCGAAATAGTTGGGCCCGGTGAGAATGCCTGTCCCCGAGTTTCCAAAAGTGTACTGCGGGGGAGCCACGAAATCGGCGGTATTGAACCAATGATTGATATTCCGTTGGCTTGACGGCAAGCTCCCGCTTCCGATCCGGTTCGGACGCTGGCTGCCCCCCCCGGCCTGATTCGAGACATTCGCAGCCAGAATGGGGGTGAAGCGGCCGCCGGTTTGAAAGCTCCAGATTCCATTCACGTTCCAGCCTCCCAGCAGATGGGAAAGAAAGCCGTGTGTCAAATAGCTCTGTTGAGGGCCAAAGGGAAACGCATAGACGTGGTTGACGGATATCACGTGCGTGTTATCGTCTGGCGCCGGCCCCCAGTTACAAGCGATGCATTGATCGTTCTGGTAGTTGCTGTTGCCCCCGCCGTTTGGATTGCCCGAGTCGGTGAGGTAGGAGGAGAAGGTATAGGAAGCTCCGAAAGTGAGACCTCTCGAAAAGCGCTTCTCGATGTGGGCCTGGAGAGACTCATATTTTGAGCCGCCCCAGCCCGTCAAGTAGGAGATGTTTACCAGCTTGGGATTGATGGTGTAATAAGGGCGACGCTGGGCGACAGGAGCCGCGCCAGGGGCCGCCTGGTTTAGGTTGACGCTGTTGATCAAAAGCCGGTTGCCGCGGGTCCCGACGTAGCTCACATCCGCCATAATGGTGTTCGTCAATTGGCGCTGAATGCCCAGACTCCACGACGCGATTTGGGAATGTTTCAGGTTCATGTTCCAAGCTACAGGACTTCCTACGGAGAGTTGGGCCTCGGTCTCATTGACGGGTGCAACCGGAATAGGAAGTCCCTGCCGGAGGGTCTGAGTGGGCGCGCTGTTGGTGCTTGTGACGATAACCTGGGCGGTGTAGAACGGGAGATTTTTATAGAGTTCATTGCCTCCCACATCCTCGTATACGTAAGAAAGTCCGCCGCCGGCGCGGAGAATGGTCTTACGGTCTGAAGTCAGGGCATAGACCAATCCCAGGCGAGGACCCGGCGTGTTCAGATCGAAGTTGCGCAGGCGTCTGCCGTTGTGGTTGACGCCTGCGACAAGAAGTTGTCCGGTCGTAATATCAAGATTGGCCCAGTGGTTGTGGGCCTCGTAGGGAGGGGAATCAAAGTCCCAGCGGAGGCCAGCGTCCACAGTCAAGCGATCGGTGGCACGCCAGGTATCCTGAATATAGGGCGACAGTTGCCAAAAACGCATACCGAAGGTTCCATCGAGGTAGCTGCGGTTTCCCGCGTCCATTGCCCCCAAAGCAAAATCGGCAAGAGCTGTCTTTGAACTGGAGCTGTTCATCTGGCTCGTAAACTGGCCATTGAAGTCGAAGTTTCCGCGATCCGGAAACCCCGAAAAACCGTTAAACCAATGACGAAGCGCCACAATTCCGAATTGCAGGGTATGCGACCCGCGAATGACTGTGAGCATGGAGTCCGCCTGCAAGGAAGTGATCGCGCTGTCTTCCGGGTAGGTCGAGTTGTCCCCGATTTCCGTGAGTCCAGCAATCGCAAATGCGGGCATGCCCCCCGACTGTTGGTTGAAGTTGACGCCCGGCATCCCAAGCGCCGTCGCCGTGTTGAAATTCTCTCCCAACGGAGTAATCTGCGCATGCCAGCGGACCAGGCCCACATGAGATTGACTGACAATCTTGCTGCCAATCACTTTGGTGTAGCCCACAGTCGCGTCCTGATTGAACAGCGGCTCCGTGGTCGCATCGCTACCGGTGGAGAGATAGGGGCCAATTGGAATGGGGCTCTTGGCCGGTGAGGGAATGATGCCCGGCACGACAAAATCGGCCTTGTCGTAATCGTAGTAGACGAAAAGACGGTCCGAGGCGCCAAGGTTCTGGTCGATGCGCACGTCAAATTGGTTTGTCTGCTCGGTTTCTGGCGCGTTGTAAACGTAATTGTTGACGGCTGCCGAGTTGGTAGGCGCGGGCAGGAGCTTCATCACATTGACGGCGACCGGGTCGAGCAGTGTCAAGGGAATCTGGTTCCCGCTGAAAGCGTTGCGTACGGTCGTTCCACCCACCGTGGTCGTCGAATACGGATTGTAGATCGTGGTTCCGAAATTGGCGAAATTTCCCGTCTCGACCATTTGATCTTCCGCTGTAGTCGGTATCGTGGACGTCGCCGTTCGCGGTTGCGATGCCCGAATGCCTTCGTAATCGACGAAGAAAAACGTTTTGTTGCGGAGAATCGGCCCCCCTAAGGTAAATCCGAATTGATTCCGGTGAAATGCCGGTCTGGGAACGTGATTCCGGTTGTTGAAATAGTCGTTTGCATTCAGATCGGTATTGCGCAGAAACTCCCACAAGTCGCCATGCAAACTGTTGCTGCCGGATTTCGTGTCAACACTGGTCAACGCGCCTGCGGCATCTCCGTATTCGGCAGAGTAGTTGCTGGTCATGACACGATATTCTTGAACGGTATCCACTATGGGCACGATGACCAACGTGTTCAACCATAGATTCCGATCGAAAATGCCGTTCACCATGTAGGTGTTGCCGGCAGCCACCGAGCCGTTAACGCTGTAATTGTCGCCTCCGAGCATCGAATAGCCACTTCCTCCTTCTGCCAGGTTGCCAGCCGTCCCTATATGGGCTCCCGGTGTCAGCAGGACCAAGTCGGTGAAGTCGCGACTCACCAAAGGCAGCGCCAGCATTTGCCGGCTGTCCACCAGACCCGATACGGCTGCGGATTGCGTGTGCAACAGCGGCGGCGTCCCGGAAACAGCCACCGTTTGGGTCACTGCTCCGACGCTCAATTGCAGATCGACGGTCAGCGTGCTGGCCAAAGTAAGCTGAATGCCGGTTCGACGCAGCTGCTTGAATCCAGCCTTCTCGACGGTGATCGTGTAGCCTCCAGTCGGAATGGCGGACGCAACATACTGACCGCTTGTATTGGTTTCGACGACCCGCGTGAATTGCGTCTCCCGATTCACCAAAGTTACCTTCGCGCCGGGCATGAGAGCGCCGGACTGGTCCGTAACGGTGCCAACGATCGAAGCGGTCTCCTGTGCGCGGAGCATGGAAATTGGAAGAAGAAAGCCGAGTGTCGCGAACAAAACTGCTCGTAACACTGTGCTCGAAAGCGCCCTGCCCTTGAGTTTGGATCCAGGTTGATTCATGGATACTGCCTCCTAAAGTAATGAAGTTCTTCTGTCCGCCTGCTCGACGTGTATGAGCCAGTTCGACAGGCTTAGCGCAACGTGTTTCGGTTGACAATCCAGCCACTGGTGCATGCGGGGGGGAATTGCTGCGCGGATGAGTTGCTCTTGGATCTGGCTGAGAGCGTTAGCAACGATCCCTCGTTAGGAATTCTGCTGCCGCGCCAATATCGCCATTCGACAATCTCCAGAAATTCTGAATCAGCACCGTTTTCTACGCTGGATCAACCGTAGACTACGATCTTCGCCAGGGGGCGGCTTTGTCAACGTTTTTCACGGTGATTTGACTAGTGAATTATGGCGTGGTAGGCTCGCGTGCGAGTGGGAAAGGCTTCTTTCATTCCGGAAATTGATGCCGCTGTGTCGAAAGATCCTCGATGGGCGCTTCTGCAGCGGGTTGCGTCCAGCCAGCAATTCCGCGGTTCGACACGGTTAAGGGAGTTTTTGCTCTATGTAGGGGAATGCGCGATTCGCAATTCGCCCAAAGACGCAACGGAGCAACAGATTGGTATCCACATTTTTCACCGTTCTCCCGGTTATAACTCAAGCGAAGACAGCATTGTCCGTACCCATGCCCGCCTGCTGCGCCTAAAACTGGGCGAATACTTTTCGGGGGAGGGCGCGCGCGAAGAAACAATCATCGAAATCCCTAAAGGGCATTACCTTCCGGTCTTCCAGCCAGATGGAAAGCATTACTCGGACCCCCATCCGGTGGAACCCCCGCCGCTGCGTGAGGAGACATCTATTCCTATTACCGCTGCCGCTCCAACCGCCTCCAAAGTGGCGCAAGGGAGATCGGCCAAGATATGGCTGGCGATTTCAGCGTGCTCCCTTGTTATTCTTTTCGCTGCAACCATTTGGATGGGCCGTTCGAAATCACGGGCAGTTGAATCGGGAATGGAAACATTGTGGGGCCCGTTCCTGTCGGGAAGCCAACCCCTTGTGATCTACAGCAATGCGTTATTCGTGGGAGATTCCAACAATGGGTTTCATGTGGCGCCGGCAGAGACGGAAACATCGCCAAGCCAGCCGCTTCGGGAAAGCGGTACACTCCTCTACACTGGCACCGGCGCGGTAATGGCAATCCATCAACTGACCCAGCTCTTCGATGCGCATCATGCCTCGTTCATTCTGAAACGCAGTCTTCTGGTGACCTGGGATGACGCGCGATCCACCAATCTGATATTCATCGGCTCCCGCGCGCAAAATCCAGCTTTGACCATGCTTCCATCCACGAACGACTTCACGCTGCTGGATGACCCTGATTCTGCTGGTTTCATCAACAATCACCCAAAACCGGGCGAGCCTAAGGCGTATTCCCGGCCGAGGAACTTTTTCTCCAAGGATTACGCGGTACTCGCGCTGTTACCAGGCTTACAGCAAGGCAAATGGATTCTGGTCTTCAGCGGAGTATCGACATTGGGCACGGAAGCCGCAGTCGAATACGCTTGTCACCCGTACGATGTTGCGGCACTGTTGCGGGCTGCTTCGTTTAAAGACGGAGAAATTCGTCCCTTTGAGGCTTTATTGGAGACCACGATTGTCGGCGGGGTCCCTATGGAAGCCAGGTTGGTTACGATCCGCACGCATTGACACGTGCAGCTTATGTTCACCTCCTCTCGACGATTCCCGCGGAGAATCGGCGCCAGAACTTCCCACAAGCATAATCGATCAACAGTCCAATCTTGCCCTTTGGCACTCTTCGCACGACTTCCTCACCTTTTTGCAGGCGACAGCCGATGGAGCTACATCGCTAAAACGCGCCAACTATTGGGGAAGTCGGCCTTTAACATGTCAAATCGCTTCCAATCACCGTGAAAAACGTTGACAAATCCGCCCCGAAGGAAGACGCTTGCCTACGCTTGTCCCCTGCTGCAGGAAAGAATTGTGAGATTCACAATTTTTTGGAGGCACACATGAACCGAACGTCGTCAGCCATGTCCCAGAACAAACCATTTACGCGGCAAGGGGTACTTAAAAAGCCTACGATCACCGCATTGCGCCACGACTCTTTTCGTCGCGTACGCAGCACAGCCCTTCACTGCTTGCTGCTTGCCTTGTTGGCTACCATCGCCTCCGGCACCGCATTTGCCCAAACGGGACAGATCACCGGTAGGGTTACAGCCCAGGATGGAGCCGTGATTCCGGGCGCAGCTCTAACAATCAGAGAGACTGAGACAGGACAACAGCGTATCGTCGAGAGCAATCAGGACGGCTACTATACCGTACCCTCTCTGCTGCCCGGCCCCTACTCGATTTCGGTCAAGTCCCCCGGCTTCCAAACCCTTCTTCGGACGGGTGTACAGTTGCAGGTCGAGCAGACGTTGCAGATCAATATTACGCTCCGGCCAGGTACGGTAACGCAAACAGTCATCGTAACTGCACAAGCGCCTTTGCTGGCAACCGAGACAAGTTCCACCGGTCAGGTGATCGGCGGCCGCGATGTCGTAACGTTGCCCTTGTTGGGCCGCGATGCCTATGCATTGGGCGAACTTGTACCGGGTGTACGAGGATCGATAGGGATGAATAACCTTCCTGTTGACGTAATCAGCACATCCTCTATTTCGGTCAATGGCGCACGGGCAACTGCCAACGATTTCCTTCTCGATGGCGCTCCGAACAGCGCCCCAGTACAAAACCAGCCGGTTATTTATCCCATTGCGGATACGGTTCAGGAGTTCAAGGTACTGACGAATAATTACAGCGCTGAATTTGGACGCTCCGCAGGCGGCATCTACGATGTGGTGACCAAGGCGGGAACTAATGATTTACACTTCACAGCATACGAGTTTTACCGAAATGCCAAGCTGACGGCAAACAACTGGTTTGCGAAGGCCGCCGGACAGCCTGGACCTCCGTTGACTTTCAATCAATTTGGGGGCGTAGTGGGAGGTCCCGTCGTCATCCCAAAGCTATACAACGGCCACAATAAGACATTTTTTCTTCTCGGATTGGAGTACGTTCGCTTCGATCAAGGGAACACCTACACGGGACACGTGCCCACTCCTGCTGAATTGACAGGGGATTTCAGCCAGGACACGAACAGCAAGGGCCAGCCGGTCACCATTTACAATCCATTCACTACCTCCTCCAATACTCGCCAGGCATTCTCAGGGAATATCATTCCACCCAGCCTGCTCAACCCAATTGCCGTGAACATGGCGAAATATTTTCCTAAGCCTAATCTAACTACTCTCGGTGTAAACAATTACGTCCTCGCCGATGAGGTTCTCATTCATGAGAACGAATTCACTGGGCGCGTCGATCAAGTCTTCAACGCAAAAACGACCATGTTTGCCCGCTATTCCTTCAATAACACGCCGGAAACTCGTCCAGATCCCTATGGCCCAGGAAATGAGGCAGGGCCTGGGTTCGGACCACAGGTTTTCGATCGTTATAACGCCATCGTGGGAGCCAATCATGCCTTCTCGTCAACACTGCTCGGTACGATTCGCTCCTCGTTTGCTCGTCTTGGCAACCACCGTGGCCCCTTAAGCCAGGGATTCGACATTTCTACTCTGGGTTTTCCAGCCGGGCTTGCATCTGAGATTGGCGCCCCGGCCGCATTCCCTGTGGCAACCATCACCGGTTATGGTGTCAAGGGTTCCGTCGCCAACGTATCCCAAGGATACGCCCTGGGCGAAACCGGTCTGATTGCGTCCTATGCGAATACCTTTGCCATCGAGGCGAACGTTACCAAAACCTTCGGAGAGCATGAGCTAAACATGGGAACGGATCTTCGGCTTTTGCAAGCCAATATTCTTCAGACTGGGGACAACAGCACGAATTTCGCCTTCACCCCCGCATTCACGCAAGGGCCGACTGCATCTCAAGCTTCGGTAACAGCCGGTGACGCGCTCGCCTCCTTTCTATTGGGCACTCCGGCTAGCGGCGGAGTGGCGCCATCGCCCGCGCTGGCGCTGGAGACCAAATACTACGCGGCATTTATACAAGACAACTGGAAAGCTAGTAACTCGTTGACGCTTAACCTTGGGATGCGATACGAGTTTGAAACACCGTATACAGAACGTTTTAATCGGCTCAGCAACTTCGCTCCAAATGCAACAGTGCCGCTCACCGGTGTGCAGGGATTGCATGGCGCGCTCACTTTTGTGGGTGTGGATGGCAATTCGCGTTACGACTCCAACATTCAACCCAACCATTACTCGCCGCGATTGGGATTCGCGTGGCATGCCAGGCCCAAAACCGTGGTTAGCGGTGGAGGAGGTGTCTTCTACGATACTTTGTGGGGAGCTGGCGCTTCGCAGCCGTCCAATTACGGAATCGGCGGATTTACCGCTACAACATCCATGGTGACGACTCTCGATGGCGTGACACCCTACGATACGCTCAGCAACCCATATCCGTCCGGGCTGAATCCCGTCTCCGGCAGTTCGCTCGGCTCGGCGACACTGCTGGGCCAGACCATATCCGCGACGGAACGGAACACGCAAAAAACGCCGTATGCCGTTCAATGGAACCTCGGCATCCAGCAACAACTTGCGACCAACTGGATATTGGATGTGAGGTACGTTGGAACGCATTTTGTACATGAAGAAGCGAATCTAGTATTGGATCAATTGCCCGACTCGGCCCTGGCCCTTGGAACCGGATTACAGACGTTGGTCCCCAATCCGTTTTATGGGCAGATCGCCTTTGGTCAACTCGCGGCTCCAAAGGTCTCGCGAGCTCAACTACTCCGTCCCTACCCTCAATTTACTGGCGTCACTAATCTGAGCGCTAGCTGGGCAGGAGCGCACTACAACGCGCTCAATGTCACGTTGCAAAAGCGGTTCAGCAATGGCTTCAGTTTCCTGGCGGCTTACACATGGTCCAAGCTGATGGATCAGGCCAGTGGCGGGTTTAGCGGAGAGAGTCTCGGCGGGGGGACTATACAGGACTACAACAACCTTAAAGCTGAAATGAGCACTTCGTTACTTGATCAAACCAACCGGCTCGTGGCTGGTCCCGTATATCAGTTTCCATTCTTCCGCGAGGGCGGCGGACTTGCCGGCCATTTGCTAGGCGGTTGGGAAATGAGCGCCATAACCTCCTTCATCAGCGGAGATCCGCTGGGTATCACCTCCGCTGTCAATGGCACAGACTCTCAGGGTGGTGGTCAGCGACCGGACTGGAACGGAAAGAATGCGGCGCTAGGCAACCATACGGTAGCCAAGTGGTTCGATACGTCTGTTTTTAGCACTCCACCTGCCTTCCACTTCGGTAATACTCCCAGGACCTTCGATGATCTTCGAAGTGACTGGATCCGTAACATCGATGTTTCACTCCATAAGAACGCCCAACTCTCCAAGAATATGAATCTTCAGATAAGAGTAGATGCTTTCAATATGGACAATACGCCCACGTTTGCGCCGCCGAATACTTCGTTCGGATCCGCACAGTTTGGAGTTGTGAGCGCTCAGCAAAACACGCCTCGGACCATTCAACTCGGATTCAAGCTGCTGTACTAGGAGCCTGTCGGGCATAGATTTCATACCCTTTAAAATCAACAACCTACAAAATCTACCATGTTTGGTATGTTGTTGATTCTATGTTGGTTACAAAATCTCAAACCCTTATGCCCGACAGACTC
>JAKAAZ010000091.1 GCA_021802085.1 Acidobacteriota bacterium | reverse complement strand
GGCGGGAGCGCACGGTTCCATCCAGCGGTTAGACGGGATGATTGAGTGACGTAACGCGATTCGCTCGTCACGATTGCCCGCCCCACAATGGGCTCGACGGCACTGTGGCGCCCCGTATTTCTCTACCCAGGTCAAAACATCGCCTCTTGTCGTGGCAATTGCTATAGCCGATTTTTATAGATGCTGCAGTTGAAAATGGGATGAGTCATTCTGAGCGGAGCCTGCCCTGTGCATAGCCGAAGGGTTCAGAATGACTCCCTTTCACAAATAACACACCAACAGTCAATCCGCTTTAGATAGCCCCCGAGCCGGAAAGCACGCAATCTTTTTCGATAGCACATTCGATTGCATGTTCCCGCTAAGATGCAGACATATGCATATTGCCGGGTCTTGGATTCTGCTGATCTTTATCAGTGTGTCGACGATGCTGGTCCTGCTGGTACTTCACTTGACCAGGCTGGGCCTGTTGATCCATCAACAAATACCGGAGCGGCCGCACCAGCGGCTCTTTCTCGCTTCGGTCAGTTTCTTCATTACATTCCTGGGAGTCCGGCTGCTGGTCGCCTCGATCACACACCACGTGGGACCGTTCGGCTACGTCCAGATGGGGGGCAAACATATTCATCACCTGGTTTGGGGAATTCTACTGCTGCTCGCTTCCGGCTATGCGGAACTGGCGGAAGTCGGCACGGGCGACAGTTCCCTTTCGATCCTTCTCAGCCGACTGCTGGCCCTGAGTTACGGCATGGGCGCAGCTCTGACTCTCGATGAGTTCGCCCTGTGGCTCAACCTGGATGCCATGGCGTACTGGTCGAAGCAAGGCCGAGAGAGCATCGATGCGGTCGTGCTGTTTGGAGCCTTGCTCGCGGTCGGAACCTGGGGCGCGCCGCTGTTTCAGCGACGCCGTCCAGTGGACTAATCAAGTGAATGCTCCGTCGCGAAGCCGAGCGCCTCATGCGACGCTGCTACGCATTCTGTGCCCGGGCTCTGCGTCTTTCCACTTGCTGAACCCGTCTCCATAGGGAAGTACAGTGCCTCGCGCCGCGACGTTATGTGTTCAGATTTTCCTGTACTGGTGAATCCAATGCGCTTCAAAGGAAGCTGTTGCACTGTCACTCTCCGCCGCCTGTTCCCCGTTGCGATACTTTCCGTATCGGCCTCGACGATATTCGGCTTGCAGATTCCCGCGGACGGTCCCCAGCCTTTTCCAGATCTGCCCAGTGTTCGGGGTACGGTAAAGTCCGTTCACGACAGCGATGCAATCATTCAGACCGACGAAGGACAAACCTACACCGTACATACCAGCGACAACACGCGTATTTACAAAAGCCGCCAACCGATCAAGATGAGTGATGTTCGCGCCGGGGATACGTTGGTGGCCGCCGGAGCGCTCGATGGGAACGCCCGCCTGCTGCGGGCCATTTTTGTCGCCGACGTGGACGCGGCCACGGTCGCGAAAATGCGCGCCAGCTTCGGCAAGACATGGATCGCAGGCAAGGTACTCAAAATCGAGGAAACCCGCATTACCGTGGACCGCATGGATCATAAGACTCAAGTCATCGAGGCGGACGACACTACCTCGTTCCGCAAAGACGGTCAGAGCGTCACGCTGCTCGATGTCCACGCAGGAGATGCCATCCGTGCGACCGGCGCGATCAAGAACGACATATTTGTTCCCACGCAACTGACCGTGATCGATCCCGCCTCCCGCAGGCGCAGAGGCGGAGATGCGGCGCCGGACCAGCCATAAACGGCACAACGTAGAAAAGCGAGCGACGTGACCTGGAGTCCGGAACGGAAACATATTGATGAGGTGCGGCGCGGCGATGTTGAGCTATCCATTCGGCAAGCTATCGATTGCGGTTCTTCTGCTGCCACTCCTCCCTGTCGCAGCGGAGGCCAGGCCAGTCCGCGCCCAGATTTCTTTCCACGCCGCTCTCCAGCAAAAATCAACCCCCGCGCCTCCAATGGACTCTTCAACTACGTCCGCGCAATCAGCCCATCCGACAGCTTCGCCCGCGCAGAGTGCAGCGGACGGCATCCTCCGCGGCCAGGTGAAGTCCGGCGCTACACCGCTGCCCGGGGTCACCATCACGGCCATCCATACCTTGACTGGCAAGCGCTACACCACGGTGACGGATGCCCGCGGCATCTACGCCATGCGAATCCCAAAGTATGGGCGCTACATTGTTCGTGTAGAACTCTCCGCATTTGCGGCAGAAACGAAAGAAGTGCTTCTGAATGCAGCGAACCGGCAGCAAACCCTGGATTACACGATGGAGTTGGCTTCGCGTTCGCGGCAAAGCGATCTCGGTCGCGCTGGAGGTGTTCCCAATGCCGCGGCGATGCGCGCTCTCGGCACTCTTGCGGAACTGGGTGGCGCTGAATCTGCGACGCTGGACAACGGCCAGAGCGGAGTCAGCCTTACCGGTGCCGCGCAAAGTTCGGATATTGCAACAGAGTCTGTTGCAATTCAAGGACAGACAGGGACTGTGAACCCCTTCGCCGAGATCGACCAGTCCCAACTGCAACAGCGTTTGCAGGATATGCGGCCTCAGAACGATTTGTCACGCTCTCCGGGCCAGGGCGGTCGAGGCGGAGGTTTTCGCGGCGGTCGCGGAGGCGGCGGCAGTGGCATGGCCGGATTTTTTCGCCGCTTCAATCCCACGCAGCCACACGGAAGCATCTTCTATCAGGGCGAGAATTCCGCGCTCGATGCCGTTCCGTTCTCTGTGACGGGAGCGCCGATCGTGCAGCCGCCGTACAACGACAATACCGCTGGCATCGTCTTTATCGGGCCGCCGCAAATTCCCCATCTCCTCAAGCCCAGCACCAGCAACTTTGTCTTTCTTACCGCAATCCTTACACGCAATTCGACGCCGTTCAATCAATACGCCATGGTTCCCACCCTCGCCGAGCGCAGCGGAGATTTTTCCAACTACACGGGATCGGGCGCCACCCTCGTGCCGATCTATAACCCGGCCACCGGCCAGCAGTTTCCCGGGAACATTGTTCCCAACATCAATCCTCAGGCGAAGGCGCTGCTGCAATACATCCCTGTGCCGAATCAACCAGGCCTGCAAAACTTCCAGTATTTGACCACCGCGCAAACCAACCAGACCCGGATTGGCGCGCGCTTCGTTCACAACTTCGGTTCCGCGGGAGGAGGAGGGGCGCTGCCCGCGCTTATCCGAACCTTCATGGGGGATACCAGTCATGGCCTCACCCAGAATGTGAATGCAAACTTCAACTTCAGTCACGCGGCTTCGGATCTTCTCAACGTCTTCCCGCAGTTGGGAGGCGCCAGCCAAACCTATCAGTATTCTTTGAATCTTGGCTACGTGATCGGATATCACCGGTGGACAAACAATGCCACGCTGAACTTCAACCGAAGCAATGCGCAGATCGGTAATTTTTTTACCGGCAAAACTGACGTCGCATCGCAAGCCGGAATTCAGGGACTTGGCGCGGACCCATTCAATTACGGTGTGCCGAACATCGTTTTCTCTCAATTTCAGGGCGTCAGTGAACAGGCTCCAAAATTCACGCTGAATCAAACCATTGCCTTTCAGGACACAGCCTCCTGGACCGGACACACGCACAACGTTCGCTTCGGTGGAGATTATCGACGCATTCGCCTGGATGTGCAGGGCGGCACCGATGTGACTGGCAGTTTCTACTTCACCGGCTTTGCAACCAGTCGGCCTGGCAGTACCGGCGCTGGCACACAACATGCGTCTGGCGCGGATTTTGCAGACTTTTTACTGGGACTGCCGCAGGAAGCGGCGCTGCAGCAAGGCGTCGGGAAATTTTATTACGACGGCGACGTATTCGATCTCTTTCTGCAAGACGACTGGCACGTCCGAGGCAATCTGACGTTGAACTACGGTCTGCGCTACGAATACTACGCACCCTACACGGAACAGCATGATCGGTTGACGAACCTCGCCTTCACGCCCGATTTGACGCAACTCCAGGTCGTGTTTCCGAATACCACATCGACCATCAACGGAAAATATCCGGCCAGCGTCATCAATCCAGACCGCAAAGATTTCGCGCCGCGCATTGGCTTTGCCTGGCGGGCAGTCAAGCAGGTGGTCGTACGCGGCGGATACGGCATCAACTACAACACCGGCCAATATGCGGCGGTCGTGCAGGACCTTTCCTACCAGCCGCCGTTTGCCAATACCATCACGAACATCGTGCCTGCACAGTCCGCGCCCTCTCTCACTCTGGGGACGGCCTTGACGAGTGGAACATCTCCCAGCGGCATTACGAATAACTTCGCATTCAATAAGAACTACCTGCTCGGCTATGTGCAGGTTTGGAATTTCGATGTGCAGGATACGCTGCCACTGAACATCATGTTGAATGTCGACTATAACGGTGCGAAAGGCACTCACCTGGATCTTGTCGATGCGCCGAACCGGCAATTGACTGGTTTGCTGAACCCCGCCTATCCTTCTTTCAATTATGAAGATTCGATTGCATTCTCCAATTACAACGCTCTCGTGCTGCGCGCCAATAAGCGGTTGCAGCATGGCATTTCCATGGGCGCGACGTACACCTATTCTCATGCGATCGACGATGCTTCTTCCATCGGCCAGTCCACCGCGGTCGTGGCGCAGAATCAGCAGGACATTCTGGCGGAAGAGGGGAATTCTTCGTTCGACATTCGCCATCAAGTGACGGGCCAATGGCTCTATGAACTGCCCCTCGGTCCAAATACGCGCTATTTCACCGGCGATTCGTGGTGGGGACATGCACTGAGCAATCTCTCCATTTCCGGGACGTTCGACTTTGCCACCGGCGTGCCGCTCTCTCCGCGTTACCAGGCCAGCAGCAGCGATGTCGCACGAGGATCGGCGGGAAGTGAGCGGCCGAATCGAGTTCCCGGCTCGTCGCTTACAGCAGGCGGAGGAAGCCTGCGGCGCTGGTTCAATGTAGGTGCGTTCACCGCTCCCATCAATCCGGTCACCGGCGCTCCCGAATATGGGAAAGCATCTCGAAATTCCATCCCTGGCCCGGGAACTGTGGCTGTGGATATGTCGTTGTCGAAGACAATCCACTTCGGCGGCACTCGTTCGCTGGAACTTCGCAGCACTGCTAACAATGTATTCAACACAGTGCAATATGGCACGGTCGATAGTTACATTGGAACTCCGACGCAGGGGCAGGTGACATCCGCCGCCTCGATGCGGCAGATCCTCTTTCTGGCCCGATTTCGCTATTAACACCGGTTTCGCTTGAGGAGAAGAACATGACCCATCCACGAACGCATCGCAGCCGTCGGAAATTCTCTCTGTTGTTGGCCGCATTCGTGGGTATTGTCTGTCTTGCTGGCCACGCGCAGAGCAACGCCTCTCCGCAGACCGCGGATAACTCGCAGGCGTCCTACGCGTTGAAGGTCAACAGCGACATCGTGCTGACGAATGTGGTGGTGCGGGACAAGAAGACCGGACAGATTGTTACCGGGTTGAACCCCAGCGACTTTACCGTTCTCGAAAATGGCAAGCCGCAACATATTCTTTCGCTGGATTTTGAGAATGTGGATGATCTCGCCCGGCAGGGAGAAGCTGTCGTCAGTGGAACAAGCAGTGCGAGCACCCCAGCGCAACTGGTGCAGCTCTTTTCAAAGAACGGGCAAATGGATGAAGCGGCGCTGAGAAATCGGCGGCTCATCGTCATGATGTTCGACCTGTCCTCCATGCAGGTCGAGGACCTGGATCGCGCCGTCGCGGCCGCCAGGAACTATGTGCAAACGCAGATGCAGCCCGCCGATCTGGTGGCGCTGGTGTCCCTCGGCACATCGCTCAGTCTCGATCAGGATTTCACCTCCGACAAGAATCTGATCCTTCGCCAGATCAACCGCTATAACGGCAATGAAGGCCAGGGCATGGCTGCCGGCGGAGATGGAACAACCAACGGAACTCAGGATTTAAGCGATTCCTACACGCCGGATGAAAGTGAATACAACTACGTCAATACGGATATCAAACTCTATGCGATCGAGTCCGTCTCCAAGGCGTTGCAGCGCATCCCGCAAAGAAAATCTCTCCTGTTCTTCTCTGGCGGTCTCACTCGCACGGGCATTGAGAATCAGGCGTCGTTGAACGCTGCAATCAACGCCTCCGTGCGCGCCAATCTTTCCATCTATACCGTGGACGTGCGCGGCCTGGAGGCGCTGCCACCCGTCGGAGATTCGCAGACAGCCAGTCTGCGCGGCAATGCGGCATATTCCGGCGCTGCCGTCACCAGCCAATTCAATTCAAACTTCGCCTCGCAGGAAACATTGTCGGCACTCTCGACCGACACGGGCGGCAAGGCATTCTTCGACACCAATGACTTTGCTCCCGCCTTCCAGCGCATCCAGCGCGATACCGCGGCCTATTACGAAGTAGCGTTCCGCTCCTCTAACCTGGCGCGCGACGGAAAATTTCGCAAGCTGACGATTCGTGTCAAGCGCAGCGATGTGAAACTCGAATACCGGCCTGGTTATTGGGCGCCCGCGGACTTTAAGCATTCCACCAGCGATGACCGCGAGCGGCAGTTAAAAGAAGAACTGACCAGCGATCTGCCCGCGACCGACATGATGGTCTATCTCGACGCCTATTATTTCTGGACTCGCGCGGGCAACTTCATCGTGCCCGTCTCGCTGATCGTCCCGGGCCCTCAGATTCCTTTTGTTCGCGGCGGAGATGAGGACAAAGCCACACTGGATGTGATCGGCGAGGTGATGAACCATGCTGGGATGCAAGTCGGCAACGTCCGCGATACGGTCAAGTTGAAATTGAAGACGGCGCAGGACGCGCGGCAGAAAAATATCCAATACACTACGAGTTTCACGCTCGCTCCCGGCACCTATCAGATCAAGTTCGTCGTGCGCGAGAATGAAACCGGTCGCATGGGCTCTTTCCAAGCCAACATCACCGTGCCGGAGTACAAAAAAGACCAGGTCAAACTCAGTTCCGTCGTGCTTTCCAGCCAGCAAGTTCCATTCGCTAAAAAGACGGAAAATCCGCTCGTGGTCGATGGAAACGAATGGATTCCCAACGTTTCCCACGTCTTTCAGCAGGGGCAGCACATGTACCTGCTGTACCAGATCTATGATCCCGCCCATGCCCAGCCCGGCGAGCTGCGAGGGAGTGGCGACCTCGGTTCGCGCGCGCCCCACACAATAAAGAACAGGCAAGGAAATGCCGATCAACCAGCGATTCGCGTACTCACCAACATGGAACTGCTGGATAATTCCGTGAAGACACTGGAAACTCCTCTGGTGGTTGCAAGCCGCATCAATCTTCCGCGGCAGAACGGCGTGGGATTTCTGGTGGATGTGCCGCTGGAGAAAATACCGCCCGGCCTATACACCTGCCAGGTCAACGTGATCGACGACGCGGCGGGCAGCTTTAGTTTTCCTCGACTCGCGTTGCTGATGCGACCCGCGACGCAAGCAAGTGCAGCGCCTCCGGCCAAAACAGAACCGCCCGTCCCAGGCCAGTGACGCGGATGGCAGGTTCCACTGGCTCGAATCGCTCGCTCTCAACGCATGGTTCGCGGACTCGTTCCTGCTGCTCCTATTGTTGTGTCCCCAGCCCCGCGGTGATCATCGGCAGACCCGTCACCGGCCACTGGCTTACTTGAGCGTCCATGTTCAATGCCAGGATGCTGTCTGCATGTGTCACCGGGGATATATCGACGTTCCACCCGTCCAGCACCACCATCGGAACATCGCCCTTCAAATCGGACTCCGCTGCGTCCACAGTTATCGTGCGACTCTCGCCCGGCGCCAGGGAAATATAGTTGTCGGAGTAAAACACGGGCAGCACCCTGTCACCCGAACTTTTGCGCCGCAGTTGAAGGTGCGCCATCAGGGCCATCGTCTTGCCAGGGTTCCGCAACGTAACGTCCAGCAGCACGCGACCATCGGTGTCGTGCCGCGTCACCGCGCCTGTCAGATGCATCACCGGCAATTGGTTCAGTGGCGTCAGGTCTTCGCCTTGTGAAGGATTCGGCTTCCAGTACAAGTTGCGTGACAGCACCTTCCCGCTGGAGTCTCGCAGTTCCAATCGCACAAAGTAAACTGCCGAAATTTCCTCAGGAACTGGGATGGTGCCAAGGTTGATCGCGGTATCCGCCGGCCCATTCACCGCGTAATCACGTTCCAGCGCGGACTTTCCCCTGAGATTCAGGATCGACAAGTGGGCAGTCGCTCCGGAGATCGGCTGCGGCAGATTGTTGATCACCTGCAGCATCCGGTTCGCCTCGTTCATCTGGATATGCACCGGCTCCGATGCAGACTCAACCGCGAACAGCGAAGAGTTCGGCTCCAGGTCGTAATCGTACAACTGCCACACAAAGCTCGGGTGAGCCGGGTCGCTCATCCAGGTCAGCACGCCGGTGTCAGGATGAAACAGCATTGCGTTACGTCCTTCATACATCGCGCGAAACGCCTCGTAGTTCATCATCTGCGCCTTGCGCACGAAGTCGGCAAGGTTCGCCACGCGGCCGTACCGTCCGGCGAGGATATATGGATACACATCGCCGTGCTGCGCGCCCTTGGCCAGGTCATGCTGCGCCCAATCATCGTTGATGGTTTCCCAATCCTTCTGCGGCATCATGCCGTGAATCGACTCAATCGTCGGCACCGAGACACTGCCGGTCTCCGTCTTGAACGGCGCATCGTAGACGTAAAATGCCTGGGGTTCGCGCCAGAAATACGGTCCATGCGACACCACGCCGCGGCCTGCGGTCGAGTTTGGCTGGTACAGCCGCACAGGATCCAGCTCCGGAATCATCTTCAGCAGCGCGCTGGCAATCTCCGGAGGCGGGTCGCCTTCGTTGCGCGCGCACCACAGCGCAATCGAGGGATGGTTGCGGAAGCGCAGGATCTTGTCCCGCACATTCGCCAGATAGATTTCGAGATCATCCGGATTCGGTCCATCGCTCGGATTCGGCTGGAAGAACTCATCCCACACCAGGATTCCGTACTTGTCGCACAGCTCGTAGAAGTCCTCGCTGGTACTCTGCCCCACCCAGTTTCGGATCATGTTCAGGTGGGCCATCTGGTGCAGGTGGATTTCCGCGTCCAGCCGCGCCCGCGGAATCCGCTTCATCGCTTCATCCAGGCCCCAGTCGCCGCCGCGAATGAACACCGGCACGCCATTCACAGCGATCGTCAAATTGTCCGATCCGGGCATCTCGTAGGTAATCTTTCGAATGCCGAATGTCGTGTCCTTCGCGTCCGAATCTTTCCCGTGCTGCACAAAATGCAGGTGCAGTGTGTACAGGTTCTGCGGTCCATACCCGTTCGGCCACCACAGCTTTGGATTCGCCACGTGCAGCGCGGGAGTCGTCTTGGGATCGAACGCAACGCTCTGCGTGCTGTGCGGCGCCAACGTCACCTGCTTGGAAAACTGCACCTCTCCGAAGCTGCCTTCTAGTGTGCCCTTCTGCTCTTTGTCAGATGTGTTCTCCACCGTGGTACTCACGGTCACGTCGGCAGAATCCGTGCGCGGCAACGGCAGGTCGGTCGTCACTAGCGGGTTTTCGATCAGCACCGGCCCGGAAGCGGACAGCCATACCTTCTGCCACAGTCCAGTATCGCGATCGGGGACGGATGGCAGCCAGTCCCAGCCGATCGTCGACAAAAACGTTGGCCCATCGATGGCCGTGATTCCGCCGTTCTTTCCCACTCCGTTGGCAATCGTGTGCTCATGCGGCACGCCTGGGTGCGGCTGCGGAAACACCTGCACGGCCAGCACAGCCGTCGCACCCGGCTTCACCAGCTTCGTGATATCGAACCGCCCGCGAATGAAGGCCCCCTGAATCGAACCCACGTCCGTGCCATTCACCCACACTTCCGATCGAAAATTCCCTCCGTCGAAGTGGAGCGCAACGGAACGATGCGCGTACTGTTTCGGTACGGTAAATGCGATGCGGTACCAGTACGATGTCCTGTTCAGGCTCTCAGGAATCGCACGGCTGTTCTCGCCATACAGCGGCTCTGGATACACACCATCGTTCACCATACTCGTCAGCACGGTTCCCGGCACCGTCGCCGCCAGCCAGCCCTGTGGCTGGTATGCGCCGGAGGAAATGGCAGCGCCTGACCCCGTGACCTTTGCTGCCTCCTGCAACTGCCAGCCGGAGTTGAGTTCAACCGGGGCCGGCAGCACAACCTGCGCCTGCATCGGCACCCTGCCAAGGACAAATCCAACCAACCCTGCGACCAACCACGCGGACATTTTCCTGCGGATGAGCATGTTCCCTCTCTATGTTTGCTGTCAGTGTTGAATCACTCGCTAACCCAAGGTCGCCCGATGAGTGGACGTGCCTTGGCGACTGCACGAGGATTGTATCGCACTAATGCTGTGTCGCCCCGAGCCACGCTTTGCCTGTTCGTCAGAAAAGTCAGAAGCCGGGAGCCTCCGTCTCTCCTCGACAGACCGATAGCAGCTAGGCTTGCCAAAACGCGATCAGGATTCCTCCGGCAACCATGAGCGATCCTCCGACATAAATGGGCAACGTGGGAGACTGATGGAACCTCACCTTGCCAATGATCTGCGCCATTACAAAGACGAGCACGACATAGATGCCAAGCAGCCTGCCGAAATCCCAGCGGGGCGTATTGACGGACAGGCCATAGAGCGCAAGGACCAGAGTCCCCAGCACGAAGAAGAGCGCGCGCGTCGCGCCGGAAGCGCGGTATAGTCCCGATTGAAAGAAGGAGTCTCCCAGGACTTCAAGGAAGGCCGCAACGCCCAGGACAGCAAAAGCTCCCAGAGGCTTTGCGAGGATAGTATCCAGAATATTTCTCACGGAACGATTTTCCTCAGGCCTGAAACTGAAGTTGGCCGAGCGTTCATCGTATCAGCGCGCGCATAAGAAATTTATAAGTTGCAGGCGGAGGCGGTCACTTGCGCCGCATTGAAATCCAGGCCGATAGATTCCGGGCGCCTGGAATCGGCAAACTTATAATTTTCTTACGCGCGCTGGTACCATGAGGGATCAGACGGAGAACCCAACCCGATGAGCATTGCCACTGCTTATGAAACCGGCCAGGAATTGGACCACTACCGCATCGAAGCTACTGTGGCGGAGAGCGGAATGGCTTCCATTTTCAGGGCGACCGATCTGCGAAACGGACGCCAGGTGGCCATCAAGATTCCGCATCTTGCCATGGAGGCGGATCCGGCTCTTTTTGACCGTTTCAAGCGCGAGGAAGAAATTGGAGTGGCCCTCGACCATCCCAATGTAATGCGGATCTTTCCCGATGACGAGCGCTCGCGGCCCTACATGGTCATGGAATGGGTGAACGGTCGTCTGCTGCGAAATATCTTGACGGAGCAAGGCAAGCTGCCTCCCGAGCGGGCCATCGGGATCACGCTGGGAATTCTGAACGCGCTGGATTATATCCATAAACACGGCGTGGTTCATCGCGACCTGAAACCTGAAAACATCATGATCGATGAGAACGACAACATCAAGTTGATCGATTTTGGAATCGCTTCCAAAGAAGGCGCCAAGCGGCTGACCTACGCCGGCTTTACCCAGGCATTGGGAACTCCCAACTACATTTCTCCGGAACAGGTCAAAGGCAAGCGCGGGGATGCGCGCTCGGACCTCTATTCGATCGGAGTCATGCTCTACGAAATGCTCTCCGGTAAAACGCCTTTTTCCGGCCCATCGCCGCTGGCGGTCATGAACGATCGCTTGATCAATCACCCCCTGCCGCCGCGCGAGGCGGAGCCCAGTATCAGCCCGCAGTTGCAGGAAGTGCTCTATCGCGCCCTGGAGCGCGAGCCGCGGAACCGTTACCCGTCAGCGCATGCTTTTGCACTGGATTTGGAGCATCTGGATCAGGTTGGCGTGGCTGAACGGTCGGAGTTGACGGATTGGAAGGATCGCCGCTCCACTCGTTTACGGAAACTCTTTTATTACGCGGCTCTCGCGCTGTTCCCGTTCGTCCTGTTCCTGGTCATGGTGCTGCTGGCTCGTCATCGCTAGCTATCGAATGGCTTTCTGACGCCGATCGCGCCGAATCTTCATGAAATCCTCATGCCCGCACTCATAGCGTGGACATGTACCCAACCTCAATAAAGTTTGCGGGAAGGAAATTCATGTCGACTGAATACAGGAACTTTCTGGCTTTGAGCTATGACGAATTGGAGCAAATGAATCTAAAGGCGAAGGAAGATCGCCTGAACCGAGTGGCACCGCATAAAGTTCGCGAGGATCGTCTCAAGTATCTGACCGATGAGAAACGCATCAAGGCCGTGACGGTCCTGTTTTCCGACCTTGAGGGCCGCCTCCATCTGCTGGATTACGACAAGAAATTTCTGATATCGAGCTACGACAACCTCACATTTGACGGTTCTTCGATTCGCGGCTTCACGGCGCAGAAGGAGAGCGATCTGCGTCTGGCAATCGACTGGAGCGCGTTTTACTGGGTCCCGGCCGATGTTTTCGGAAACGGCAAGGTGCTGGTCTTTGGCTCCGTGATTGACAAAGGGGGCGCACCCTACGCGGGCGACCTGCGCGGCGTATTGAAGAACTACTCCGACAAGCTGTTCGAGGACAAGGGCTATACGCTGAACGCCGCCAACGAGATTGAAGGCTTTCTCTTTGCCGGCATCGACGCCGAGGCCCGATTCCATGAGACCGGGAAGTTCGAGTTCGTGAACACCGGCGGCTACTATCATTCGCTGCCTCTGGATCCTTTGCGCAAGTTTATCGACACGTCGGCGGAAGTGCAGCGCGCCATGGGCTTCCAGAACGAGAAGGACCACCCCGAGGTAGCGCCCAGTCAGTTCGAGATCAACTACGGCTACGGCGAAGTCGTGGCCGCCGCCGATCAGATCCAGCTCTACAAGCTGCTGACCCGTCAAGTCGCCGCCAGCCTGGGATATACGGCATCCTTCCTGCCAAAGCCGGTCGTG
>JAKAAZ010000090.1 GCA_021802085.1 Acidobacteriota bacterium | reverse complement strand
GGTGCAGCCCTCTCCGTTGCCCTACATCTACAAGAGCGACATTCTTACGCTGGTCACGGAGTGCATGATCCGTGCCATGGAAGCGCAAACGATGGACACCGGCGTTCCTGTCTACAAGATTCCCGCTCACATCGATCGCAACCAGTTGGCCGCTGTGAACAAGGCGGATAATGCGTATGAACATGCCGTTGCGGAAGTGCGGCGGCAAACAGTCCAGCACGACATGGTCCAGGGTTTCATTCTGACACAATACTTTTACGATCAACTGAGGAGCTTTCAAGACAGTCCGGCAACGCTGCAGGAGATGGTGGGCATCATGATCTACGGAATGAACGTGGACATTGAAAAGCGCCGGGTGCAGGACATTGTGTTTGCGTCGCATTCAGATCAGGAGATCACCGAGCCGGTGGCGCCGCAGTCGGCCCTGCTCGACGAAGCGGAAAATAAGCTGGTCGATGGGGACACCGCCGCCGCGGCGCGACTGGCGCAGCAGGCGCTCACCGAGCACACCAACAACCCAGGACGCGCGCAATTTATTTTGGCGCGGGCCGACATTATGAGCGGGAAGATGGACTCCGCCGAGCAGGCATTCACCCAGGCGACACAGATTTCCCATGATCTGCGGACCATCGCGTGGTCGCATATCTATCTGGGCCGTCTGGATGATCTTCAAGGGAATCGCAGTGCGGCGATCGCGGAATATCAGGCCGCAATGCAGTCGCGCGATGGCAAGCCGGATACCAGAGAGGCGGCGGAAGCGGGGTTGAAGGCGCCCTTTGCCCCCCCGCAGGCGGCCGAGCAGGATGCTCCCGGACAGGACAGCGGTCCGAACGGCGGAGCGTCGAGCGACCATTAGACTGATCTACATAGCTTTTACCCCATTGCTATAGCGGGCGGAATGTCATCCTGACAGTGCGAAGCGAACGCGAGGTCTCTATATTTCAAAAAAATGCACAGACTCCTACGCTACGCTCGGGATGACAGATCTACTTTTTTTGGATGACGGAACGCTGTAAGGATTTCAAGGAGACGAAACGGCATTGTCCAGTAACCGATCCGGCTCCTCCACCCAGCACCAAGCGCATGTTGGCGCGTCTCAACCGCGCCCGCAAGAATTGCCGGTCATAGATTCCGGTCGTGCCGTGTTGCTGGAGCGAATGCAGCAGCAGTTGCTTGGCTATCAGTTTCGTCATCCAGCCACACTCGATCTGGCGCTGACTCACAGCTCTGTGGCGTACGAAGAGCAGGCCGAGCATCATCCGAGAGATGACAACGAGCAGATGGAGTTCCTCGGCGATGCCGTTCTGGGCCTGGTAGTTTCGGAGCATCTATTTCGCACCTATCCGGAATTCAGCGAGGGTGCGTGGACGCGTTTGCGCGCGCAGTTTGTCAGCCGTCCACACCTGGCGCGAGTAGCGCAGAGCGTGGGACTGGGAGAATTTCTGCGGCTCGGTAAAGGTGAGGAAAAGAGCGGTGGCCGAAAAAAGTCAGCAATTCTGGCCAACGCCGTGGAAGCGGTGATTGCGGCCGTGTATCTGGATGGAGGCCTGGAGCCAGCCGTCCGGCTAGTGCGAACCCTGCTGCTGGATGAGACGCTGGAAGCCGTGGTGACAGCGGCGCGAGCGGGCGAAGTGGGAGACTATAAGTCCATGCTGCAGGAATATTTTCAGGCGCATGGGCTGGGCCAGCCCAGTTATCAGGTCACCTCGGAGACCGGCCCGGACCACCGGAAGAGCTTTGTGGTGGCAGTGAAGCTCCTCGGACGATCCTTGGACGAAGAGGCGGAGCGGATTCTCGCCTCCGCGACCGGCACGCGAAAGAAAGAGGCCGAGCAGGAGGCTGCGCGGTTGGCGCTGCAGCAGTTGCGGACGGCTGCCGCATCCACTCCGCCGGAGAAGCCGGCAACCGGGAAAACTGACGCGGGTACGATGAGATGATCGGAGAACCGGGGCCATCTGTCGGCGCATCAACTTCAGCGGAGGGCGAGCCTGTCGTGATGGACGCCTCCGGCGCCGCGACAACCGATCCGAGTTTGCCGGGTGCGGCCGGCCATCCGTCCGCACGGACTCCGCATCATCACGAAGTTCTCATCCTGATGCAAACCACGCTCACTTTTCTGGTGAGCGCGCTTTTTGTTTTGACGTTTATCGCTCAGCCCTATCGGATTCCCTCCGGATCGATGGAAAACACATTGTTGATCGGCGATTTCCTGCTGGTGAATAAAGTTGTTTTTGCAAATCCGGGCCCATGGAAACCGCTGCTGGCCTACGAGCCGGTCCGACACGACGATATTGTCGTATTCCATTACCCGATCAACCCCTCGATGTATCTGGTCAAGCGCGTCATTGGAGTGCCGGGAGATGAACTCCATCTGCATCATGGGCTGGTTTATATCGATGGACACTACCGGAACGAACCGTATGCGCTTTACATTCCCAGTTACGCGAACGCTTTCCGCGATGAATTTCCCACCTCCGTTTATACCGATCCCGGTGTAAGCAGCCGGTGGTGGATGCAAATGCAGCAAAGCGTCCATAACGGCCAACTGCGGATTCCAGCCGATGAGTATTTTGTTCTGGGCGATAATAGGAATGACAGCTTGGACAGTCGGTATTGGGGATTGGTTCCGCACCAGGGCATCGTGGGAGAACCGCTTCTCGTCTATTTTTCGGTAGTTACCGCAAGCAGGTCGGAAATCACCGGTCGTACCAGTGATAGACTGGCCCACGAATACGGTTGGTGGAACAGTTTGGCTGGCGCAGCGCGCTGGAGCCGGATTTTCCACGTGATTCGTTAGCGCCTCATCGACGGAGAAAACTTTGGCCGGCCAGCAACTCGCGCAAAACCCTCCCAATCCTCAGCCCGCGGAAACTCCGTTTGAGTTTTTCGCCTCCATCTGCACCGTTCTGGTGGTTGGCCTCTTCATTATTACTTTTGTCTTTCAGAATTTCGATATCCCATCCTCTTCGATGGAAAAGACCCTGCTGATTGGCGATCATGTGATGGCAGACCGCATCACGTTCGCGCCGCCGGCACGCTGGGCGCCCTTCATCGATTACCGCAACATTCGACGCGGCGATGTCATCGTGTTCTACAAACCCGGCGAACCCAAGTTGTTTCTGGTCAAGCGAGTGGTTGGAATTCCAGGCGATCGGCTGCACCTGGAGCATGGCATTGTCTATCTCAACGGCAAACCGCAGAACATGCCCTACGCCACCCTGCCTTCAGACGATGGTGATCCCAACGACGCCTATTATCCGTATCGCGACGACTTTCCCGCAGTGCCACCCCCGCCAGACTCCCAGGTGACCGCGACGTGGTCCGTGGATCTGCCCAGCCATATTCAAGACGGGAATCTGGTGGTCCCCGCAGGCGATTACTTTGCCATGGGTGATAACCGCATGGTGTCGCTCGACAGCCGGTACTGGGGCTTTGTGCCGCGGCAGAACATAATTGGCAGGCCCTTATTTGTGTACTGGTCCTTCGTGACTCCCGCGGACCAGGAGGACAGGACTTCGATCGCCGATCGGGTCGAATTCATGGGACACGTTCTGGTGCACTTCTTCGATCAAACACGCTGGCGCCGAATGTTCCATCGCATAGAGTAGTTTGGCAAATATGCAGATGGAAAATCCACCGACGCCAAAGGGAAAAATGGGCCGCGCACGGGTTCCAGTCCTGATCGCGCTCGCATTGCTGGTGCTTGCGATTGTGGTGCCGCCATTTGTCAACATCAATCGTTTCCGGCGCGGCATCGTGCAGTCGATCGGCGCGGGCCTGGGGCGTCCTGTGTATGCCAACTCGGTGGAGTTGGCGCTGTTTCCACGACCTGCATTTATACTGCATCACCTGACGGTGGCCGCCGGGCCGGCGTTTGGAGCCGAGCCTGTGATCATGGCGGAAACGGTCACAGCAAGTCTGCGGGCGAGCACGCTATGGCATCGCCGGGTGGAAATAGCCAGGCTGGATTTCGATGCGCCCAGTGTGAATCTTGCACGCAATGATCGGGGACTGTGGGATTTTGCGTCCCTGATGCGCAATTCTCCCGTATTGCGGTTGCGCGGGGCATCGTCATCCGCAGGCCCCCCGCCATTTCCCTATGTGGAAGCGACGAACGCGCGGATCAACTTCAAGCTGGGGCCGGAGAAGCTTCCGTTTTCGCTGGAAGGAGCGGACCTGGCGTTCTGGAGGCAATCTGGCAACGAATGGCATGTCCGTATCAAGGCGCAGCCGGTTCGCACGGATCTGGTCGCAGCAGATACAGGACAAATTATAGGGGAAGCGTCGATCAGGACCTCTGCTGTATTGATGAATGCTCCCATCCATGCAAGGCTGGAGTGGCGCCGGGTGGAGTTGGGAGAGGTCAGCCGCCTATTCCTTGGCGAAGACCGCGGGTGGCGCGGCAATATCGACTGGACCGCTGGAGCGCGGGGAACGCTGGCAAACCTGCTGGTGACCACGGAGATCGAAGTAGAGGGATTTCGCCGAGCCGAGTTTGTTCCGGCATACGAGATGGACTTGGCCGCACGCTGTAAGGCGCAGCTTGTATATGATGATCGACTGCCGGATTCCTTGCAATGCGATGCGCCGCTCGGCGGTGGGCATCTGCTGCTGCAGGGGCATTTTCGAAATCCATCGCGGTCCAACGATGCCGGCAATGGTGGTGGTTCGATGATTCCCCCACTCGCCGGATCGCCTGGTCCGGCAACAGCTCAGATCGCATTGCAACATATTTCCGCCGGATTTTTTCTGGAACTGCTGCGCCACCTTCACCCAGGCGTTTCCACCGATGCGACCGCCTCCGGAGAAGTGAACGGCACAGTCGACTGCGATTGGCGGGGGCTGGACACATTGGATGCCTGTAGCGGAGAAGCACACTCGACCCCGCTCACGCTGGCTTTGCCGCATCTGCAACATCCTCTCCATCTGTCACCGCTGGTACTGGCGTCTTCGCCTGCAGCGGGTGCAAACGCCGCAAGCATTTCTACCCGTAGGGCGCCAGCCAGCCGGATGAAGCGGAAACCTGTCGAGGCTCCGCCAGTATCTCCGACCGTGACCTGGAGCCTGGCACCCATCCACGTTTCGCTGGGAGGCCCGACACCAGTGACCCTGGTCGGCACAGTCACCTCGTCGGGCCCGACACTCAATATTGTGGGCGCGGCGGACCTGGCCAAATTGAACCGGCTTGCGTACGCGCTGAATATCCCTGCTATCTCCAGCGGAATTCATTCCATCCGCGGGAGCGCCCAACTGGCGCTGACGCTGGAATCCACGTGGCTGCCGGTACTCGCGGATGCGGACGCGATCGGGAGATCCGGCGCGGGGGTTCAGACAGGCCCGTTGGCCGGACTGACCTCTTTCCATTGGTTTGTTCCTTCCCAGTGGAGCGGCAGGCTGCAGATTCATAACGCGACCCTGCAACTCGTATCGTTTCCCGGCACGATTCAGATTGCCGCCGCGCAGGTCAACCTGACTCCTGCGCGCGTGGAGTGGACAGGCCTGACAGGCAGCTATGCCCATATTCCGTTGGATGGCAGCGTAGGCTGGCAAACATCCTGCCCGGCGCTGGGGACCCTCTGCGAGCGCACCTTTACGCTGCACACTTCCAACCTGAATGTCGACCACCTTCAGGCAGCGCTGCGCCAGAGCTTTGGTGACACCAGCCTGCTGGAGCGAATCAATCCATGGGCGGGAGGCGTGCCGGAGATGCCGGAGATTTCCGGCACTTTCAACGCCGACCTGCTGTCGGCCGGCAAACTCTCGCTGAAAAATGCTTCGTTGCAACTG
Organism: Acidobacteriota bacterium; assembly: GCA_021802085.1. GTDB lineage: Bacteria > Acidobacteriota > Terriglobia > Terriglobales > Acidobacteriaceae > JAKAAZ01. Next base: position 7,480 of record JAKAAZ010000090.1, on the reverse strand, counting down.
AGGCTTCAGGGGCATCATGCGGAACTTCTGGCGTTTTCCGGAGCGCTGTTCGGCGGAACGCTGTCTGGAATCCCCGCTGCGGCGTCTGGCATGACCGCTGCGCCAACCGGACAGGAGCTGTCGAGCGGCCGCCCGGTACAGGCAATTGAGTCCGCAGTCGGGTCGGCAGAATGGGGCGATGGATCGCCGGTCTACACACTGCGAGCCGGGCTTCGAAACATCCAGCCGGACCTGGTTGCTGCGATCTGGCGCCAGCGATGGGGCCCCGGAGCAGCCAATGCGGAGTTTCGCCTCAGCACTCGCGGGTGGTCGGCTGCGGAATTGGCGCAAAATATGCTGGGAAATTTTTCGATCGATTGGGAGAATGGGACCTTCTCAGCTCCTTCACCCGACTCCACTGCGATTTCACCCTCCTCGGACGCAACGGACGGCATCCGGTTCCAGCGATTGGATGCCGAGGGGACCATTCGAAATCAGACACTGGCGCTTGATTCCGGCCACATGGTGTTTGCCAACCCGCATCCCGGCCATCGGGCGTCCGGTTCCGCAACACAGTCGCTGTCTGGGACGGTGACATTTTCCCGCGTGCTCGATCTTCGGCTTCAACCGTCTGGGATTTCGATCACGGGTCCGCTCGACATGCCCGTCGTCAGCGGCAAATCGATGAAGTCGCCGGTCCGCGCAGTGCATGGCTACGCTCGCTTTTAGAGGCAGCTCCCGACGGATCAAGATTATGCGGTTTCGACCCGCGAATATCAGACTGATCAATCGTCGCTAAAATCTGCCCCGACTGCTGCTCGCCCTGTCCTCGAACCACGGCAAAAGCAACAACCACGACAAAAACAAAAACAACCCCACAGTTGCGCAGGAGTTGACAGGGTCACTCCATATCAGGTTCATATTCGCCTCCAATCCTTTGTCACCGTGTAAGGCATCGAGTTAGGGGGCGATTCCATCTTTCGTCATGTTCAGCAAGTAACTGTGAACATCTTTATATCTCTTTTGCTATCCGCGCTGTCATCGCCTCGATCGGAACAGGAACATCTGACTGTACACGCGCTCCAATGGCTCGGGACTGACGTTGATCTTTCCGCGATATGGATTGTCGAGTGCCGCCACCATAAAGACCATCAGCCCGATAAGCCCGGCAAAGAGAATCGCCATCCGGATGTGCATCCTTAGGTTCCCCCTGGAAGAACCATGTACCAACGAGGGCGGCTCCTGTGCCGCGCCTCGTCCGCGGCAAGATCACTGCCCCTGATACAGAAAGCGGATGCTGCGTGCTTTCAGTACAGCCGCGCGACTGTGGCTGTAGTCCTGGTGGCTGCGGGCCGCGGGATAGGGCAAGCCGTCTGTCAGACCCTTCCAGAGGATGCGATTGAAAAGCACCGGCGGTACACGATCCTCCGTCGTCCAGTCGAAACCACGAGTCTGCCTCGCCCAATAGGCGGCGGGGTGTGCTTCGTGAAACACCGGACTGAGCTGACTCACTTGCCGCGACGGTGCAAGTTCCGCCTCTATTGGCGCAGGGGTGATGGCCGTGTAGGTCCAGTCGGACTGATTGAGATCGAAGACCGCCGTCATCGGCCGCTGATGCGCATCGTTGAGATTGAGATGACCAATTCCCAGCACGTCTTCGATGGTGCGCACCATATTCACGGTCGAGTAGCGCTGGTGGACGACAACACCCTGCTTGACATACGGACCCGCCACGAAGGCGATGCTGCGGTGGGCATCCACATGATCCGGGCCGGCCTGCGCATCGTCCTCGATAACAAAGATCAAGGTCGAGTTGGCGTAGGGGCTATGCGCGATCCTCTCGATCAGCTTGCCGACCGCGTAATCGTTATCCGCGGTCTCCTTTTCGGGAGTATTGATGCCGTCGATGGCGGTTGCGAAATTGCCCTCGTGGTCGTGCATGAACCGGACGAGTTCGAGACTGGGCAAACTGCGATTGGCGACGTACTGATTGAATTCATGCTCCCACTCAAGCTCGCGACGAAAATCGGGATAGCCATTGTCGAATGCGCGAAAATATGGATCGGTGATGCCGATGAGTTGCGGCCTGATTGGAACGTCGACTACGGTATGGCTCGCGCGCGGGTCCGGAACTTCCGGCGTGTGCGGCGGAATGATCGATTCAAATCCATAGTTCCTTACAGTAAGGCCATGCCGCAGCGCCGAGTTCCAGAGATAGCCCTGCTGCTTCTGTCCTTCCGGTCCGTCCGGCGACTCCTCGTTGTTCAACCCCGGGAGCAGATTGGGATCGTTCGGGTAGGCGGCGTTGTGGGCCTGACGTTCAGCGACTGTGGGCATATCTACATTCACGCCGCGAGGCGAGCCGCGACCGGCGTAACTCAGCGGGACCGTCTTGACGTTGATGTCTGTCTCGCGCGCCGAGGTGCTCCATGGCCAGCCGCTGCCGCTCACCTCGCCGCTGCACAGAAAGTTGTCGAGATCGACGAATTGGTCCGCCAGCCGGTGCTGATTCGGTGTGATGACAGTTCCAAATTCGGCCAGCGCTGGATCACCATCGCCTCGATCCAGGTCGCCCAGTACCTGATCGTAGGTGCGGTTCTCTTTGACAATGTAGATCACGTGCTGGATGTGCTGGCGGAGCGCCGCCATCACTTGCTCGTCCGATTGATCCGGCAAACTATCCAGGAAATCGTTGGCTGCGACTCGCCTGGTGAGCCGCGCGAGTTCTGCGCGGTCCGGCACCGGAAAGGCCTGGAGACCGGCTTTCTCAAGTTGCAGGATGTACTGGTTCGCAGACTGATGGGCCCGAAAGACCCCAGCGGGAAGCTGAGTTCCGTCATAAAGCGGGTTCGGGCCCGGGTCGCTCTTGCTATTCACGTCATACAAAGTCTTGCCATCGCGGCTGATACCGATCGATTGCGGGTACCAGCCCGTCGGGATAAGGCCGACCACCGCGTGCGCCTTGCCCGGCGCGAGCGAAATCACCGCAATCGCGTTCATCCCTCCGTTGGTGACGTAAAGCGTCTTTTCATCTGGCGACAGGACGAGGCCGTTCGGCGCCGCACCCGGGAGCTGCTTCGGGCCGCGCAGAATGCCGGCGGGCGCGGTTGTGCGAATGGTCTCGACGATTCGGTTCGTCGTTGTATCGATGACCGAGACGCGATCGCTATTGTCGGCAGCGACGAAGAGACGCGCCTGCGCGCTGTTCAGCACCATGCTGTTCGGATTGCCTTCGACGGGAATGCGCGTCAGCAGCTTCGGAGCAGACGGCCTGGAAATGTCCACCACGTCGATTTCCCGGTCGCGCAGGCTAGAGATATACGCGGTGCTGTTCGCTTTGATGGCGACGCCAAATGGGGATTCGCCGCCAGCCACGCCAGTTTGCGCAGGATCGATCACGCCTGGCCGGAGATCGAGCTCGCCCACTTTCGTGCGGCTGCCAAGATCGACAAGTGAGATCGCGTCGTTGTAAATATCGGCGGCGACGAGAGTCTTGCCGTCCGCCGTTACGGCGACATTGGCGACGGTTGGCTTTTGTCGAATGCCAACACCGCGCGCGTGACCGAGTGCTACCGGAGCACCGCTCTCGGCCCAGGCGCCGCTGGCTCTGGCGAATATGTGAATGTCGTCGTCGACTCCGCCGGAGACGTAAAATTGGTTGCCGCCAGGAGAGAAAGCCAGCCCGACGAATGTATTCGGCACCTGGAAAACCTGCGTTTGCCGAAGTCCGCCGTGCGCCACATCGAAGACGAACACATACTCGTTCGAGTCGGCGGCAGCCCGGATGCCTTGCGCGTTATTGAGACGGTTGTAGCCGCTGGTCAGTACCAGCAGCGTGTTTCCATCCGGACTGATCACGAGCTTGATCGCCTGGCCCACGGTGTAGGTCGGGAAGTCTTTGAGATGCGGATTCAGCCGGGTGAACAGCGCGCCGGTCGGCGCCAGCGGCGTGATGACCTGGCCGGACGGCATGGATTGCGGCAGGCTATCTGTCTTTTGGGCAGCGACGGGCGAAGCGAGTCCAGCCAATATCGTTGCGGAGAGGAAGCTGCCCGCCAGCACGCCGATCCAACCTTGTCGATTCGTCAATTCATTCTCCAGTCGCGAAAATACGCGCGATTCAAATCAAAAAAATCGCTGCAGGGATTCTCCACCTTTTTACACCCGGGACGTGACGCTTGCATGAACGGTCGATTGCGGGACTTGGCCGGTGGAAGGTGGCAAGCCCTAGAATTGGGATATAGGTCCGGCAGCGAATGATTGCCGAACAGTTTGAATTTTTGAGAGTGCGAGGGACACATCGACATGAGTGAGGTTGCAGTGGTGACGGAACATCGAACACACGAACAGAAACTGGACCTGCTGGCGGAAGTTGCGGTGCGGGTCGGGCTTGGCCTGCGGGCCGGTCAAGAGCTGGTGATGACTGCGTCTCTGGACGCGCTGCCGCTGGCTCGGCGCATTACGGAGCAGGCCTACCGCGCAGGGGCTTCGCTGGTGACAACGCTTTACGGCGATGATGAAGCGGCGCTGATGCGCTACCATTTCGCTCCCGATGAAAGCTTCGACCACGCGGCAAAGTGGTTGTATGACGGAATGGGCGCGGCCTTCAAAAGCGGCGCGGCGCGGCTGGCAATCACCGGCGGAAATCCGACGCTGCTCTCCAATGAAGATCCTGAAAAGGTGGGGCGGGCGAACCGCGCTGTCTCGCAGGCCTATCGACCGGCGCTCGAACTGATCACGCGTCACGAGATCAATTGGACCATTGTCGCCAGTGCGACTCCCGCATGGGCGGCGGCGATGTTCCCTGGAGATGCTCCAGACGTGGCGCTGGCGAAGCTGTGGACTGCCATCTTCCAGACGACACGGATCAATGCCGAGGACCCTGTTGCCGCGTGGAAGACGCACGATGCCGGTTTGCATCAACGCGCCGCGCGATTGAATGAGAAGCGCTACGCGGCACTGCAGTACCGCGGCCCTGGAACCGATTTTCAGCTGGGACTAGCCGACGACCATCTTTGGCTGGGTGGCGGGACGACGGCCGGGAACGGCCTCTATTGCATTCCCAATATGCCTACGGAAGAAGTGTTCACCACGCCGCACAAGGACCGCGCGGATGGCACGGTGACAGCCACCAAGCCGCTCTCGCATCAGGGGACGATGATCGAAGGGATTCAGGTGCGCTTTGAAAAAGGACGGATCGTGGAAGCGCGCGCCAGCCGAGGCCAGGAAGTGCTGCAACGGCTGATCGACACCGACGAAGGTGCGCGGCGTTTGGGCGAAGTGGCGCTGGTGCCGCATTCCTCGCCGATTGCCGCTAGCGGGATGCTTTTCCTGAACACGCTATTTGATGAGAATGCCGCGTCGCATATCGCGCTCGGGCAAGCCTACACTTCGTGCCTGCGCGACGGAGATACGCTGACCAAGGAACATCTGGCGGCCAAAGGCGCGAACGACAGCCTGATCCACGTGGACTGGATGATCGGATCGGGCAAGCTCGACATTGACGGCATTACGGCCGCGGATACTGTGGAACCGCTGATGCGCCAGGGGGAATGGGTCTAGTGCATTTCGCCTGTCGCTGTAAGTATCCTCCGGCAAAGCCGGAGGCTTTACGGTTGCTGGCCTCTCAAAGGGGCCTTTTCGCAACCGTTGAAAGCAACCGCAACCGCAACAGCAACAGCAACAGCCATGTGATCCAAATGGCTCGGGCTATGCTCACAGTAATGTGGAAAGGCGTACTCCCGGAACTGTCAAACTTCTACTGCCACCCCGGCAAAGCCGGGGGTTCTCCTTTTTGCAATAGAGCCCGGCGTGGTGCAGGAAAGAAAACCCCAGCTGGGATTGGCGCACTCGGGCCATGCCGCTCGACACGCCGTCTTCGGCCTCGCCAAGTCCGGCAACACAGCGGTTGGCCAGTTCCTGACCTTTGATGTTGCCCCATAAGTCCTCTACCGGATTCAGGTCGGGAGAATAACCCGGCAGCGTCTCCACTTTGAGCCAACTGCGCTGGCTCTCCAGATACTGCTTCATCTTCCGGCTCTTGTGCGCAGGCAACCCATCCCAGATCGGAATCGCCGCCTGCCCGCGCAAGTGCTTCTTCAGATCGCGCCAAAAGGCGATCAGGCGCTCGTCGTTGTAGCTGCCTGGCCGGGTCTGAAACCACAGCCTGCATCGCTCGCCGTCGCAGCGATAGCCGAGAGTGCCGCGCTGATCGACAGCTTCTTCCAGTTGAAGGCATACACCAAGACCGGAGTCTCCCCCTTCGGCGCCCAGGTCCGTCTTACCGGTGGCCGCTCCGAGACCCCGCTTTCGTCCTGGAAGAGAATCCAGGCTCTTCGCCGCCGGGCGTTTTTTTTATGGCCGGCCACCGCTTCGCCATCCACAGCCGCCGCCCCTCGTCATTGCGTTCCCGCGCCCGCTTGGCCGGCCGTTGCAGGCTCCACTCCATGGCGGCAAGAATCTTCCATACATGGCCGGGATGATAGTGAACGCCCGTGGCCCGCTCGATGACCGCCGCCACGCGGGGCAATGTCCACAGATCGGTTGCGAAACCGTGGGCCCCTGATCCGTGGATAACATTGCGTTCAAGTTGATGCGATGTCCAGAAAGCCGCATGGAGTGGATGGATGCGGGGTAAATGAGGAGTGTCTATGGTCTATTTTCCTGCACCTTTCAGGTGCGCGCAGCGGTTACGATGTAGACATGAATCCGCCCCGAAAGCCTTCGCCGACTGAGTCTCCGCTGTTGTTTGAGATTGACGATGAGCCGCTGCAGGAAACCTTGACCGCCTGGGGCGGCGCGCCGCTGGTGGTGCAGGCGTTCCGCTCTCCGGGCGTGCCGGCCAGGGTGCGTCAGCATGTGCAGATCAAGCAGCGGGAGCGCGGCTACGACGAAGCCACGATGGTGGAGAGCTTCGTGGTGCTGAACGCGGTGGGCGGCGAGCGGGTGGACGACTTCCAGCATTTTCGCGACGATGCCGGGCTGAAAGAAATGCTGGGCCACGAGGTTCCTTCTCCGGAATCGGCGCGGCAGTTTCTGAATTGCTTCCATTCCGAGGAGAAGATCGAGCAGGCCAGACAGCAGCGGAAGCCGGAGCAGATCGCATTTATTCCGGAAGATGCCGATGCGCTGGCTGGCCTGGGCGAAGTGAATCGTGAGCTGGTGCGGGAACTGGGCAGCCGCTGTCCGGAGCAGCGCATCGCCACGGTGGATCAGGACGCCACCATCATCGAAAGCCGCAAGCAACAGGCGCTGCGCACCTATGAAGGCGAGCGCGGCAGAAAGACACGCAGCCGTTGCGCTACGTGGCGATTCGCATTCGTCCGCGGCAGGAAGAGTTCTTTGCCGACGGCAGCCAGGTGAAGCACTTTGCCGTGCTGAGCAACCTGTGGGAGTGGAATGCGGAACGGCTGATCCAGTGGCATCGGGAGAAGGCGGGGATGATCGAAGCGGTGCATGACGTGGTGAAGAACGAGTTGGCCGGAGGCGTGATGCCGAGCAA
>JAKAAZ010000089.1 GCA_021802085.1 Acidobacteriota bacterium | reverse complement strand
TTTCATACCCTTTAAAATCAACAACCTACAAAATCTACCATGTTTGGTATGTTGTTGATTCTATGTTGGTTACAAAATCTCAAACCCTTATGCCCGACAGACTCCTAGAGACGGTCTGTTAGTCCAGCAGGGGATTGCCGGCGAACCGGGTGAAGCGCTGCCCTTGAGGAGGGTTTTAGGTTCTATGCCGGGGGCAGGGGAGGCGTATTTGTGGGACTATTCGAAGAGTTCGCCCGTTGTGCAGTCGGCATATAACTTTACAACAGCCTTGAAGCTTGGGTCGTGGGTCAGCTTGGATTTCCACAAGACAATTGCAGGAGGGTTAGAGCGGTTCTAATTTAGGTAGAAACATATCCAGAAGAGGCGAAGTAGTTGGCGCATTCGCCGGATGAGACGGTGTTGAGCAGATTGCCGATCTCCACCCATAGGTCATCGACGGATCGTTTGGCGGCTTTGCGGAGCAGCGACTTGAGTTTGGAGACGAGCTTTTCTGTCGGATTCAGGTCGGGCGAATAGGGTGGCAGATAGAGCGCCGTTGCGCCCACGGCGGCGATGGCTTGTTGGATCCCCTCCACCTTGTGGCTACTGAGATTGTCGAGGACAACGATATCACCCTGCTGCAGCGTCAGACAGAGGAATTGCCGCACCCAAGCCAGGAACATCTCGCCGTCCATCGGTTCGTCGGCGACCATCGAGGCTGACACCCGGTCATGCCGCAGGCCGCCCACGAAGGTGGTCGTTTGCCAGTTGCCGAGCGGTGCCGAAGCGGCAGCCTCGGCGAGGAGGTTCAGAACAAGCTGAGCGGTACAGGCCTGCCCCTCGCTCCTCTGCTGCGGTTCGCTCTGGGAGTGAAGCCTGGGCCAAAGCCCACTCCGGTGAACAAGTTGAAAGGAGCGAAGAAGGTGCCGCCCGGCCCTGTGCGAAGGAGGCAGATGAAGAAGCAGCCACCCGATGTGCTACCCGTAGATGTAAGGTAGTTGGTCTGAGTTGGGAAGGTAGCTACCACAGTGAACGTTCCGACGAACTCGTTGAAGCTGTAGCTAGCCTGACCCGCGTTATTCGTCGTTTCCGGGACCGCCGCACCTCCATTGACCGAGAAGTCTACGGTAAGGTTTGCCGGCACCGGGGTGTTGGTCGTGGAGGCTGTTATGGTTGCCGTGCACGGAACCGTGAACAGACCAAATCCACAAGTAACGCTTAGGTTGGTTGGCTCGCCGGTCACGGTCAACGGAACGTAGGACGATGTGCCCTGCTGGTAGTTCCCGTTGGTCGGATTGTAGACCGCGTAAAAGCTATAGCTGCCGACAATCAGATTTGGGGCTGTTGCCGTAAACGTCGCTGTCCCGGCTGTGTTGTTGGCGCCGGAATTGGTCAGGGTAACCGTTCCCAGCGTGAATCCTGTGGAACTGTAGATGGTCAGCGTGCCCGTGGGATAGCCCAGTCCGGCCGATCCCGCGACGGTAACGTTCGCCGTAAATGTGCTGGCATAAGCCGCGGAGGATGGGCTCAAGGTCAGGGTGACGGGCGTTCCGGCCACCGTAACCGCGAAGGCTGCTCCCGAAGCGGCCGTAGGCTGATAGCTGGAGTCGCCCGAATAGAGCGAGGTGAACAGATACGACCCGCTACCAAGGTGACCGACGTCGTAGGAGGCCACGCCGCCACTGTTCAAGGGGTAGGGACCGGTGCCCAGCGGTGAACCCGCCGAGTTTTCAAAGATGACGGATCCAGTGGGAGTGTTGCCGCTGTAGGCCGGTTGGACGGTGGCTTGAATCGTCACGTCCGTATTGTTGTCCGCAAGTGGGAAGGTATTGTTGGGAGGCGCGACACTCAGGCCGATTTGAGCTGCCGACGCATTGGTGAGCAGGTCAATGCTGGGGTTGCCCGCGGGGTTGGCGGGATATTCCGTGAGATAGCGCGACTGGTAGGCCGGGCTGGCAATGTTGACCTGGTGGAAGGTGTTGGCGGTGACGATGTCAGGCTTGCCGTCGTTGTTGAAGTCGCCCACCGCTACGGCCCAGGGTTGCGTCGTCGCTCCGAATTGACCGGCGGCACGCTGCTGAATGGTGCCGAAGGTGCCGTCGCCCTTGCCGAGCGTGAGCTCAACCGCGTTATAGTTGGGGGCCACACCGACGATGTCCAGAATGCCATCGCCATTGAAGTCGCCTGCGGCGATCGAGTCGGGGAAGTTGAGCGACGGGCTTTCCACGCCGGCAAGGAAGGTATTGTTCCCGTTGCCCGCGAAGAAGTAGATGTCGTTGGCTGTCGTGTTCCCCACCACGATGTCCAGTTTGCCGTCGCGATTGAAGTCGCCCACCACCAGCGAGGATGGATTCTTGTTCGTGGCGTAGATCGCGGGCGTGCCGAAGGTTCCATTGCCGTTGTTCGGGAACACTTCGAGTTCCGCGGCGCTGTAGCAGCTGACGGCGATGGACGGATAGCTGTCAGCTGCAAAGTCCCCGATGGCAACGCCGTACGGATTGGCGCAGGTGGCCAGCGTTGTCGCCGAGGCGGTGAAGGTTCCAGTCGCCGACCCCATCAGGATCGAAACCGTATTGGCTCCATAATTCGTGACCGCCAAGTCAGGATAGCCGTCGCCGTTGATGTCTCCGATGGCGACCTGGTAGGGCTGCTTGCCGACCGTATAAGGGACAGCCGCGGCAAACGCGCCGTTGTTGCCTTTGCCATTGTTCAATAGGACGCTGACAGTTCCATCCGTGGTATTTGCCGTGACCAGATCAGGATAGCCGTCGCCGTTCAAGTCGCCGGAAGCGATCCAGTAGGGCTGTTTGCCTACGGGGTAGGCGGTCGATGCGTTAAAACCATTGGCGCCATTGTTGAGAAGCACTTGGACCGTATTGTCTTGCAGATAGCTGACAGCAATGTCCAGGTTGCCGTCTTTGTTGAAGTCGCCCACGGCGACGCCGTCGGCAAAGTTACCGTAGCCGTTGGATATTTTGTTTGCCGATGCAGAACTGCGGCCATCGGGGTACTGGGTCGGCAGAGTGTTGTTGAGCAGAACGGAAGCCAGGTTCGTGTTCTGCTGAGTAAGGACAACATCAGGCTTGCCGTCACGATTGAAGTCCGCGACAGCGGGCAGCGTCCCGGGTTTGAATGTCTCGCTGGTAGCCTGCGCGGTTTGCAATGTGCCGTCGCCGTTGCCCAGAAGAACATCTACTTCGCCAGTGCTGGCAGTTGGTGAGTCGAAGGCAATCGCATCGGGATAGCCGTCGCTGTTCACATCGGTGACCGCGATCGCGATTGGGTTGGTTCCCGTCGCCTGAACTGAGCGAAGGGTCAAGGCGCCAGGCGCGCTGCCGGCCAGAATGCTTACGGTGTTGTTGCCAGTATTGGAGGTGGCAACATCCAGGTTGCCGTCATTGTTGAAATCGGCGGCGACGATGCCGCTGGGTGCGGTTCCAGTACCCGTCGAATAACTGCCCAGCAAGGTGAACGCTCCGGTACCGTTGCCAGTAAGAAGATGGACATTGCTATTGGCGCTGTCGGAGACCGCCAGGTCCAGGTTGCCGTCATGGTTGAAGTCCCCGGTTACGACGCCGGTCAATGTGCCTGCCAGACCGGTCGGTACGACCGTGCCGTGGCCGCCCCCGAGATTCATGTACGCGGTAATCCCGCCCGTACCACTCACTACGGCGACATCAAGAAAGTCTTCGTTGACGGTAAAATTGCCGGCCACCATCGCGACGGGATCGGTGACCGACTCGGTTGCGAAAGGCGAGGTGGGAAAGGTGCCAGGCGCACTTGCGCCATTATTCAGGAACAACTCGACAAGATTGGTGCCGGGGCATGCGACCAGGATATCGGGGTATCCATCACCGTTAAAATCCTGTGCCAACACTGCCGTCGGATCCGTGCAGGTTGGAATCGTGGCAGCCCCTCCAAATGTGTTGGGACCCGTCGCAAGATAGACCTTCATGTTTCTGTTTGTACTGTCCGTTACCACCAGGCCCTGGTAGCCGGAATGCGCGAAATCGGCGGCAGCTACGCCCTGGGGGGTGGTACCTGTGGTCAAGTTCGGCGACGGAGATTGAAACAATCCTTGCGCACTTGCCGCACACGGAAGGGCCAGGAAGCTGACTACACAAGCCGCGCTGACCGCGAGGGAGGCAAGACGAAGGGAGAAACCGCTGGCGGAGGGACTGGAGAGTAACCTAGACATGATAGTGACCTCAAAAAGAAACGGTGAATATGCGTCGCTACTGGGGTGGAGTACGGGCCGGTCTCACATTGATGCCGGCCTGATTCAATCCACCCTAAAACAATCCAAAACGTCGCGCCGGGCTGGGCGTGGGTTCCGGTTTTCTTGGGGCGGCTGGATTGTGACAGGTGAGTGCATCTTGCCCTGCCAACCTGTGCCGCGCGAGTGCCAACGCTAACTTTTCTCTTGCCCTGGAGCTCCACTGCATCCAGCGCACCCAGCGCATCCAAGAACCGCGAATGGAGGGCGGTAGGATTCGCCATGGGCGTGTGCAATGGATTGCATATCCTTACCTATAGCTAGGCGAAGACAAGGTTTCCGCGCACTTTAGTTTTGCGCGTTCCAATCTGCAAAAGACTGTAGGCGTAGGAAATGCTGCCTGAGTCTAACCCATTCAGGAAAATAAGACGATAAAAAAACTTTCGTCATCTATACAGATTTGCGGGGATCGAATACATCGCTCAACCTACGAATCAGGCGGAAACAGGAGGAAATTTGCGCGCCTGGACATGAAGCAGGCACCGCCCATAGATGTTAAAGGTCTACCACAACAATAGGATGGGCTATACGTGGAAATGTAGAGTTACGCCCGTGGCAGGCAATGGTCAAGCTCTTCGGTCGGGATGGGGGGTTAGCATGTTGGCACCTCCGTCTGTTCGAAGGCGGTTCCAGCAGCATCTTTTGCGGCAACAATCGGGTCTGCCGTCAGAGGCCACTCGACCCCAAGGACGGGATCGCTCCAGAGAATGGTCCGCTCGGACCCTGGAGAGTAAAAATCCGTGGTTTTGTACAGCACGTCCGCGGATTCGGACAGGACCAGGAAACCGTGGGCGAATCCGGGAGGAATCCACAGCATTTCGGGAACTTCCGCGCTTAATTCGACGCCGACCCATTGCCCGAAGTCCGGGGAAGAGCGTCGAATATCGACGGCAACATCGAAAATGCGACCCGCCACGGCGCGCACCAGTTTGCCCTGAGGATGCTGCAATTGAAAATGCAGCCCTCGCAAGACGTGCTGGCGGGACCGGGACTGGTTATCCTGTACAAAGTGGGAGGGAAGGCCGGCTTCGCGAAAAGCAGCTTCGTTCCAGGTCTCGGCAAACCAGCCGCGGTGATCGGCAAATATGCGCGGTCGCAGTAGCAGTACGCCGGGCAAGCGCGTGGCAACGACTTCCATAGGAGAAGTTTACCGTTATTCCGCGTGCGGGCAATGCCTTTCGCGCACGGCTCAAGGCGACACGCTCCATTCTGGATCGCAACCGCGCAAGGGAGATCATGGCGAACGAGAGGAAGATTCTTCGCCTGGCTCAGGATGGAGAACGATGCAGAATGTCACGACCCGATAGCCGCTTGCGATCCCGCAATCCAGTAGACTGACCTTTCACCCTATCAGCGGGTTGTGGATGGCTGTAGATGTAAGGAATGGGCTGAGACGATTCTCAATCGAATCTTTTGAAGGATGAAATAATTTTGACGCAATCCTCGATTCTTGTAACAGGTGGCGCAGGGTTTATCGGGTCCAATTTTGTGCTCGACTGGCTGCAGTCTTCTCAGGATTCGACGCGCCCCCTGATTAATGTTGACTGCCTCACGTATGCCGGGAACCTCAAAAACCTTGAGGGAGTGGCGACGCATCCGGGGTATACGTTTGCTCGCGCCGACATTTGCGATCGCGAGCGCATGGATGAGTTGCTCGCAAAACATCAGCCTCGCGCGATTGTGCACTTCGCGGCGGAAAGCCACGTGGACCGCTCGATCCTCGGGCCGGAGGCCTTTGTCGAAACCAATGTGCGGGGAACGTTTGTGCTGCTGGAAGCAGCGCGGGCGTATTGGAATCGATTGTCGGAGCAGGACCGCGCCGCATTTCGATTTCTGCATGTGTCGACCGACGAAGTGTACGGTTCACTGGGAGCCGAAGATCCGGCATTTTGCGAAACCACGCCGTATGCGCCGAACAGTCCCTACTCGGCAACCAAGGCGGCCTCGGACCACATGGTACGGGCGTATTTCCATACCTACGGCCTGCCTGCGATAATCACCAATTGCTCCAATAATTACGGCCCGTATCACTTTCCAGAAAAGTTGATTCCATTGGTAATTACGCATGCGCTGGAAGGCAAGCCGCTGCCGATTTATGGCGACGGGTTGAATGTGCGCGACTGGCTGTATGTCGGCGATCACTGCGCCGCGCTGCGCCTGGTGCTGGAGCGGGGAAGGCCGGGAGAAACCTACAACGTTGGCGGCAGAAATGAACGCAGCAATCGCGAGGTGGTGGAAACGATCTGCGAAATTCTCGACGAGCTGCGTCCTGGATCGCAGCATTGTCCGCACAAGCAGCTGATCCGGTTTGTCAAGGACCGGCCAGGCCATGACCGGCGCTATGCTATCGACGCAACCAAACTGGAACGTGAGCTGGGCTGGCGGCCGCGCGAGACATTTTCCACTGGCCTGCGCAAGACGGTGGAGTGGTATCTCGACCATCCGGCGTGGATCGCGGATGTGGTGAGCGGCGCGTATCGCAAATGGATGGAACAGAACTACCAGGACAGGATTGAGAAATAGAAATAGAAATAGAGGAGCGTAGCTTGCGAGGAATCATTCTTGCCGGAGGTTCGGGGACCCGTCTGTATCCGCTGACGATTGCGGCCAGCAAACAACTACTGCCGGTTTATGACAAGCCGATGATCTACTATCCGCTGTCGGCGCTGATGCTCGCAGGAATTCGCGAGGTCCTGATTATTTCCACACCTGAAGACACGCCGCGATTTGAGGCGCTGCTCGGGACCGGCGAGCAGTGGGGGCTTTCATTTCAATATGCGGTGCAGCCGGAACCCGGCGGGCTGGCGCAGGCATTTCTGATTGGCGAACAATTTGTCGATGGGCAGCGTTCCGCGCTGGTGCTGGGCGACAACATTTTTTATGGCCACGATCTTTCGCGCATGTTGCAAAGCGCCGCGCAACGGGAGGATGGCGCGACCGTGTTTGCCTATCCGGTGCAGGACCCGGAGCGGTACGGAGTGGTCGAGTTCGATTCCGAACGACGGGCGATCTCGATCGAGGAGAAGCCCCGTGAACCGAAGTCCCGCTATGCGGTCACGGGAGTGTATTTTTACGACCGGCAAGTGGTCGAGGTCGCAAAGTCTTTGAAGCCATCGCCCCGCGGAGAACTGGAAATTACGGATGTCAATCGCTGGTACCTGGAGCGCGGCCAGTTGCACGTGGAAGTGCTCGGACGCGGATTCGCGTGGCTGGACACGGGCACGCAGGATTCCTTGATTGAAGCGGCGACCTTTATCCAGACGATTGAAAAACGCCAGGGATTGAAGGTGGCCTGTCCGGAGGAAATCGCATATCACCTGGGCTACATTGACGCGACGCAGATGGAGCGACTGGCTGCCAGGCTGGGCAAGAGCGGCTATGGAAACTATCTGCTGCAGGTTCTGCGCGAGGTGGAGGTATGAAGGCGAAGCATGCGGGTGGCCTGCGCATCCTGGTCACCGGGCGCGATGGCCAGGTTGGCCGGGAACTGATTGCTTCACTGGCCGGCTTGGGTGAAGTCACAGCCACGGGTCATGAGGAGTTGGACCTCGCTTCCGACTATTCCATTGCCAGCGTGGTGCGGGATCTGCGACCGCATTTGATTGTGAATGCCGCGGCCTATACTGCGGTCGACAAAGCAGAGAGTGAACCGGATTTTGCATGGCGCGTCAACGCGGACGCGGTTGCTACGCTGGCGGCGGAAGCGAAAACGGTTGGCGCGGCGATGATCCATTACTCCACGGACTATGTGTTCGATGGCGCCAAGGCGACGCCGTATGTCGAGGAAGACGCGACGCATCCGTTGAGCGTGTATGGAAAAACCAAGCTGGCCGGAGAGCAGGCGCTGGCGTCTGCGGGGATTCCATATCTGGCGCTGCGGACCAGTTGGGTGTACGGTGCGCAAGGAAAAAATTTCTTGTTGACGATTTTGCGGCTGGCGATGGAGCGGCCGGAGTTGCGGATCGTCGACGATCAGATTGGCGCGCCGACCTGGTCGCGCGACATCGCGCTCGCCACCGCGTCCATTGCGGAGCGTTGGCGGCACAGCGGGTTCGCCGCCGCCAAATCTGGCGTCTACCACGTCACGGCGGGCGGCAGAACCAGTTGGTATGGCTTCGCGTCGGAAGCGATTCGGCTTCGGGCGCAGTCCGCTCATGCGAGGAAGTTGGCGCATCTGACGCCCATCTCTTCCGCGGAATATCCAACACCGGCCGAGCGGCCAAAAAATTCTCAATTGGATTGCGGCAAACTGGCGCGAGTCTTCGATTGCACGTTGCCGGATTGGAAGGCCTCGCTGGAGGCTGTCGTGCATACGCTGGACTGAAAGCGCTGGATAAAAAACGATTCGCCGTGTGGGTCCTCAGCGAACAGTTTGTCATCCTGAGCCGCAGGCGAAGGACCCGGCGTTTGGCCGCAGACTACAGGATCCTTCGCTCCGCTTCAGGACGATGCCACTCATCCGATCAATCCAGGTCGAAGTCGCGCAAGGGACGGGATTCACTCGGCGATTCCTTGGCGCGGCGCAGGGCTTCGGAGAATTTCTTTTCCAGCACGTCATCCTTGTTCTTTTCCGCTTCCACGGATTGGCGGAACAGCATCTGTTTTCGTTCTTCCTGGTCCTTCAGTGCCCGCGTGGCTGCTTCGAAATCTTCAAATGTCTTCTTGCGTGGGGCGGGCGTGTGCGCGATGACGGCGTGGGTACTCGCATCCACCTTTACGATGGCGCCGCAATCGGGGCAGGTGATGTCAAAAATGCTGGAATTCTTCGCACTCATGGGGCGCATCCCTTCTGCGATTTCAAGCTCCGCATCAGGATACATCTTCTCGGCAATGTTCAACTTCGCCTGGGCAAGCGGCCGCGTCCTCGCGACTCTGCCCGTCTATAGATACAGCGCGTGGTGACCGCAATTCCCCGTGCGTGCCTGTTCGACGAGCAAGTCGATGAGCGCTGGATCGTGGACGAGAAAGGAAACTCCGGCGAAGACGCGCTCCTGCAAGTTGCCGTTGGGGAAAAGGTTCCGACAGAGCGCATCGGCGTGGCGGCGCAGGCTTGGATCGCGCTGCAATTGGAAATTCGCGGAGAGCCGGCGCAGGCGATTCATCTGGTACAGCATCTTCGATGCAGCGATGTCGGCGGCATGGCCGAGCCCTTCATCCTGCGCGCGCATCCATGCCGTGACCGCTTCCAGTTCATCGTGCAGCGCATTCCCGGCGGCCGAGATCTTGCGCTTGCCTTCCACTGGCATCGCCCGCGCGCCCAGTTGATGAGCAAGCGCGTCTCCGGTAGTCAACACATCGGGCAACGCGAGTCCATGCTGTTCGAGCAGCCGCGCCAGTGCTGGTTCAATCAGCGTGGCCGAGTACCGTGGCAGGACCGGAGTGGTGCGGCCAAGGATGCGCTGGTAGACGACTTGCGATTGGGCAAAGTAGGCAACCTCCGCCGGGCCGCCGATATAGGCAGAAGTCGGAAGCAGTGTGTCTTGAACGACTGGACGCAGCAAGGCGTTGGGGCTGAGGCGCTCAGGTGATGTGTCGAGGATTCGGATGAGGTCAGCAGTGGTGTACTGTGCCGGGCCCGCCGACCATGTGTCGTTCGCCACTTTTTTCAGGGCGTTGCGCGCGCCGGTGGTTTCGTCCACCAGGAACAGCAGGCTGGAGGATTCGCCGACCATCACCTGGGCGTGGTATCCAGCCTGCTCCAATGCGGCGGTGCGTTCGATTAGCGCGGCATGGATCTCGTCGGCTCGTTCAATGGCGGCCCGCAAGATCGAAGCGCCGAGCGCATGGAACGGCCGTGCCGAAGAGTCGATCACAATCAAACCGTATCGGCTGAAGATGCGTGTCAGAAGTCCGCCAAAAGCGGATGCGAAGGTTGCGGCGGGAGTGTAAAGAGAAGAGAGCAAATCGGTGGTGACATTCTCGCCCAGACATCGTCGCAGCTCGCCGAGCAAGGGCAGAATCGCATCGCCCAGCGGCAGATCGCCGACCGGTTTTCCCGACGCGGAAGGTTGCGGCAAGCGCAGCGTGGTGATTTCGTTGCCGCAGAGGATTGTCGCCTGGTTCACTTCGTCGAAGTCGTGGTCTTCACTGGCCAGCCAAAAGATGGGCACATGGGGATGACCGGAACGGCTCGCCTCCCCGGCTAGATGAATCGCGGTCGCTGCCTTCATCAGCGTCATCAGCGGGCCGCCGAATAACGCGACCTGCTGTCCGGTGACGACGGCCGCAGCTCCTTGAGCGAGGCGATCGAGATTGGATTCTGTCGCGGAGTCCGCGCCAAAACCGCGATTCTGCCGGCGCAGCAATTCGACAATGGCCGCTCGATGGGCTGGCTCGATCGCGGGAGAATCGAGCATCCACTGATCCCCCCCGGCAGCCGCATCGGAATAAAACGCGCGCAGCTTCTCCCAATTGCCGGACACATAGTCGCGATAGAGATCGCTGACGTGGGGCAGCGCCGTAACGGGATAGCAATCTGCGTTCAACTGCGCGTCACTCCTGATGGATGGGCCGATTGCGCGGCTGTTGCGGCGGGTACCCTGGGGCTCCAGCGCACTTGCCAAGTGTCTCATGCAGTGGATGCTTGCAGGAGGGATGGAGATGCGAGGAATCGATACGGAATCTGTGCCGGCTACTCGCGTCCTTCGCGGGCATCCTTCCACAGATCGATCCCGCTCTCTTGCGCGAAGCGGTCGATCTCCTTCAACTCGGCGTCAGTGAACTGAAGTTTCTTGACCGCATCGAGCGAATCGTTGAGCTGCTCTACGTTGCGCGCGCCGATCAACGCCGAGGTAACGCGCGGATCGCGCAGCACCCAGGCGATGGCCATCTGCGCCAGCGTCTGACCGCGACCTTTTGCCAGCTCATTCAAAGAGCGCACGCGCTGGATATTCTGCTCGCTGAGGAACTCCTTTAGCAGCGTTTCTCCTGCCTTGGCGCGGGAATTTTCCGGCACTCCGTTGAGATATTTTCCGGTCAGCAGCCCCTGGGCCAGCGGAGAAAACGCAATGCAGCCGACACCGAGTTCCGCAAGCGTGCCCAGCAATTCTTTTTCAATCCAGCGATTCAGCATGGAATAGGAAGGCTGATGGATCAGCAGCGGAACGCCTTCGCTTTTCAGAATTTTGGCCGCTTCGCGGGTGCGGTCGGCGTCGTAAGAGGAGATGCCGACATATAAAGCTTTGCCCTGCCGCACGGCTGTGACCAGCGCACCCATGGTTTCTTCCAGCGGCACGTTCATATCCGGCTTGTGGGAGTAGTAAATGTCAACATACTCAAGCCCCATGCGATCGAGGCTTTCGTCGAGCGAGGCCAGCATATATTTGCGCGACCCGCCCACGCCGTAGGGTCCGGGCCACATGTCCCAGCCGGCCTTCGAGGAGATGATCAATTCATTGCGATGGTCGCGAAAATCCTTGCGCAGAATGTGTCCGAAGTTTTCCTCGGCGGAGCCGTAGGGCGGGCCATAGTTGTTGGCCAGATCGAAATGGGTGACCCCGCGATCGAATGCCCGACGGAGGACGGCACGGCCGGTTTCAAAGACGTCGGCGCCGCCGAAATTCTGCCACAGTCCCAGCGATATGGGCGGCAATACGATCCCGGAGTGCCCACAGCGCCGAAACTCGGCCTGCTGATATCGTTTTTCATTCGGCACATAACTCATCCGCGTACATCTCCTTCGATACGAAAGTTAGAGGGGCGAAAACTGCCTAACCGGTTGGATGGCTGGTGCGCCCGGCAGAATTCGCCCCGGTGGCGAACTCGCGACCAGCGTCGTGTGAATGTAGTGGTGCGCCCGACAAGATTCGAACTTGTGACCTAACGCTTCGGAGGCTCTAGGTTAGCGCGGTGCAAGCTATCGTTCAAATCCCTGGCACTTCAATTCGGAACAGCTGAGGACAGAAAACTAAAACCTCTCCACCATACATCCAATCCGCCCAATGTCAACATCTAAATGAAAAACTTTCGTAACGTCTCACGCGGGTATCTCGATCCGCACCCCTGCAACATAGATCGACTTGTAGCCGGGTCGCTCCTCGATCTGCATCGGCGCAGGCGCGGGCAGCGGCTTGTAGAGCGCCGCCTGGAGCGGGCGCGGCCGCTGCGGGCCGTTGATCAGCGGCATCTGCATCCATTTCCGTTGGACTGCGTCGCTCACATGCGTGTACCACTCGGACATTCTCGGCGACATGTGGCCTGCTCGCGACATCGCAACCGCCAGCGGCACGCCGCGCTCGGCCAACCGCGTGATTCCCGTGTGGCGAGTGTCGTACATGCGAAACCATTGCAGCCTGGCAGCGGATCGAACTTCTTCCCACCGGCGCTTCAACCCGCTCACCGTCATCGGACGCGTGGGATCGTGTCTCTCCCCCTTGCCGCGCAGCCCAAAAGGGAAAAGATAATGTTGCGGCTCGACGCATCCCAGATCCCGCGCCCGCTCCAACAGCCGTTCAGCCGCAAACAGCACGTCAGCCGACTCAAGCGCGATGGTGCGCCGTCTCCCACGCGTCTTGCTACCTTCCCATGGGATATTGATCGTGCGATGCATCAGATCGACGTCGCCGATCCGCAAGGCTCGCAGCTCATTCGTGCTGCATGTAGTGTCGAACGCCAGCACGGAATACCAATGCACCACGCTCCAACTCGGCCGCATTGCGGAAACGTCCAGCCAGCGCTGCTGTTCCTCCGGCGTCAAAGCCCGCTGTTTCTCTTCGCCGTCCACTTGGAGCTGCTCGTAATACTCCTTCATCTCATCCGTCCAGACCTTGGCGCGACGCAGAATGGCCGTCAGCAACCCAATTTCCTGATTGACCTGGCCAGCTTTGCATGGCAGCGCGCGCGGCTCTTCATGCGGCCTGCGCCTCCGAATGAACGGCGCTCGACCCTCCAGCCGCGCCAGTTGATATTCGCGGATGTGCCCGAGGTGGATTCCCGAAAGCGCCATGCCTCCGAAAAACAAGTTCAGGCTGCGGATGCACCGCTCGTAGTGGATGATCGTATTTTTTTTGATGTACCGCGCAGACTTG
>JAKAAZ010000088.1 GCA_021802085.1 Acidobacteriota bacterium | reverse complement strand
ACGGCGGGAAAAGGGGCCCGTTGAACCAAAACGGCACAGAAAGCCTGCTATAAGCTACCAACGGGATTACGGCCTGCGCCCCCCAGATCGAACACCAGCCCTGCAAATCGCTGAATCGGCCTTAGCGGAACGCTATGCCCGACAGACTCCTAGGGCGAAGAATCGTCCACCTAAATGCGAAGCAGGACTTCTTTTCGCAGGGCGATCCCGCCGACTCCATTTTCTATCTTCAAAAAGGCAGGGCGAGACTTTCTGTCGTTTCGGCGAACGGGAAAGAAGCCACCATCACAATATTCTCTGTTGGCGATTTCGTTGGAGAAGAATCGCTCGCCAGCGTGGGCGGGGTCCGACTGGCAACCGCCACCGCGATTACGGCCTGTACAGCGCTCAAGATCGAGCGGACAGAGATGATCCGCGTGATGCACGAGCAGCCGACCTTCTCCGACTTGTTTTTGTCGTTCTTGCTGGCCCGCAGCATGCGGATCCAAGCCGACCTTGTCGATCAACTGTTCAACTCCAGCGAAAAGCGACTGGCAAGGATTCTGCTGTTGATGGCGGAATTCGGCAAGCCGGGCGAACCGGAACCGCTGATTCCCGAGATCACGCAGGAAACCCTGGCGGAGATGATCGGCACCACTCGGTCCCGCGTCAGCTTCTTCATGAACCGATTTCGCAAACTCGGCTTTATCGAGTACAACGGCCGCATCCGGGTGAATAAGTCGCTGCTCAACGTCATTCTGCACGATCAACATCCAGAGGAGAACGTTGTGAGCGCAGCCCTGCTGAATACCGGACCGGGTGCAGGAAAACCGGCGACACGCCGGCGACGCCGATGAGCAAAATTGACCAGACTTGAGACTTCTGCTGTGAAATGCTCGAAGATGAAGCAAATTTTTTGTAGATGCTATTCAAAAAAAAAAGGATGGGTCGTACTGAGTTCTTCGACTTGGCGCAGGATGAACATCGCGAAGAGTCCAGACGATATCCGCATCGTAGATGCTGCCGTTCCCTTCTGGATTCTTCCCCTTCGACAAGCTCAGTGTCGGAATGACTCATCTTATTTTGAAAAGCGCGAATTTTGAGGCACCGCATTCAAAAAAAATGGAGATGAGTCATTCTGAGTCCTTCGACCTTGCCGAGGATGACGAAATATCGCAACCCGTGTCGATGAACTCGTAAGGAAAGAAGGCGTAGCTTATGGAAAAACATGCGATGATGGCCGAACAACTGAATTCCGTTGCCGAACGGAACGGACTGCCGGCCAAGCCGAAGGTTTTGCTGGTGGACGACAATGAATCCGTACGCGTCACTCTGCGGATGGTGCTGGAACATAACGATTTTGAAGTGGTCGCGACCACCAATGTGAAGGATGCGCTTCGCCTGATCGGTTCTGAGAGCTTCGATGTGCTGCTGAGCGACCTGCACATGCCCGGCGCCGGGGATGGGCTGACGGTGGTGAGCGCGATGCGCCACTCCAACCCGCAGGCGGTGACGGTGATCTTCAGCGGCTATCCCGAGATGAAGGAAGCCGCGGCGGCGATCCTGATGCAGGCGGATGAAATTCTGGTGAAGCCTTTGGATCCAAAGACGCTGGTGGAAACAATACGGGAACGGTTGAAGAGAGGGGTGAAGTCTGTGCGACCTATAGAAAACGTGGCGAATATTCTGGAACGGGAGACGCAATCGACGATCGAGGACTGGCTTTTGCATGTCGAGCTGGAGCCGCAGATCATCACTGTTCGGCTGGGACCCAAAGAACGCTGTGCTCACTTGCCACAGATGTTTCGCGACCTGGTGTCTCGTCTACGCCACCCGCTCGCACTGGGCACGCGCGCGTTGGTGTCACCCTCGGCCGCTCAGCACGGGTTTCTGCGGCGTAAGCAAGGCTACACCGCCGCCATGATGGTGGAGGAGTCGCGCATGCTGCAGGTCAGCATCTTCCAGACACTGCAAGACAACCTGCGCCAGGTGGACTTCAGCCTGCTGCTGGTGGATGTGATGGCGATTGCCGACGAGGTGGACTCGCAACTTGCCCAGGCGATGGCAGCCTACATTTCCGAATCGCAGATCGACGCGCTGCCGGTCGAGGCATGAGTTCTGGAGCGCGTTTTTCCTGAAGGAAATTTCGCTGGTACTGGGACGCGGAACTCGCCGGTCCAGTGTCCTGAGTCTGAAGTTCATTCAACAATTCGATGGATGGAAGCGATTCGAACAGCAGTACTCAGGGGCTCAAGCCCCATCTGTTTTGCGCCATTTTCGGCACGGCTAAAGCCGAGCCCCGATACAAGACCGAAAATCATTTCTTTAACGAATTTCAGACTCAGGACACTAGTACTACAGTTGCACTTAATGGATTTCCCCTGATTTCCATTGCGACCCACTTGCGCGCTGCTCTCTAAAAATCAATAGCTTACAGCCCAGCTACCCAGACGATTCGCTATCTGCAACTGTAGTACTAGAGCATTTTCACTGTTACTGTAATGTGGGCATCATTCATTCCCACTCTAGCTTCGCTAGGATGGGGCACCCAAACCTTACTCTATCTATGGAAATGCTCTAAAACCCCAGGTCTCAAAATCGAGACCTGGGGCACCCGCTTTCTTCCCCATGCAAGCCGAGAGATGACTTGCACGATGGGACCACTCGCCTAACGGAAATTTTCATTACCACTTGCGGAGGGTGCGGGTGAGTTTGGGATACCAGGTGATCTGGATATTGGTTGTGACATCGTTCTGGCCGCCAGGCTTGTAGACGGGAGCTTTCCAGCGTTCGTACTGGAGCCACGCATTCAACTCGACTTGAGGCTTGAGGCGCTTGACCACGGTGACGGTAAACAGGTTCTGCGTGGTGCCACCATCCGTGAAGTTGGGATTTGTGCTGCCGGGGATGAAGTCCTTGGCGGCTTTGGCGTTTCTGTAGGAGAGCTGCAGCATTTCGCTGGGAGAAAGATGGTAGGTGAGCCAGGCCTGGCCGCCCTTGGATTCGCGCCCGATCCAGTCGCCGAAGATGTTTCCCTTGTTGGTGTAGCCCTGGCGCTGGATCACCTCAATGTACATGAAGCTGCCGCGGTAGCTGTTGGAGACAGACACGTCGGAATAGACGCCTTCCGCGCGCAGGTCGAGTCTGGGCGCGCCGGGGAAGCGATCCAGATAGAGCCCGGCGCGGATGGCAGCGCGACGCGGCGCGCTGACGGGCGTGACGTCGTCGTGCGATTCGGAGTCGGTATAGAGCGTCAGCAATTTGCTGGCGTAGGGCAGGCGCAAGGTGAAGTCAAAGGTGCTGAAGCGGGCGCCGGGGTCGTTGCGGGAGAATTTGGTCGCTACAGGAACATTCTGAAAACTGGTGAAGCTGTTCCAGAAGCTGCCCAATGTGATGGGGACATGGCCCTCGCCGCCCCAGATGACGGTGCGCGAGAAGCCGAACTCGAAATCGGGAGTGGGGTTGAAGGCGAACTTTTCCATGTGGACCCAGGGATCGTTGGGATCGGTGTGGCCTTTCAGGCTGCCGACCAGGAATTCATATCGCACCGGGCCGAAGACGTAGGAGAGGAGCGGAATGTGCAGCGGCTCGATGCGATTGATGCGGAAGGAATAGATATCTTCCGCGTTGTTGCTCCAGTCGAACGCGCCGCCGCTGGCGGGACCATCCCATACATCGCTCTTGCCGATCGAAAAATCATGGTTCAGAAACGTGGCGGAGAGGTTCGCTTCGATGAGCCGAAAATAATTTTGGGTGGGGATGGGGCCGGCGGGAATGGTGTCCTGGGGAACGTCGGGAACCCCGTCGAGATTGGCCAGGGTCAGGGCCAGAGCGGGGGAATAGCCAGCGGCGCTGGGCGCGTGCTGATATTCGCCGCGTACATAGAGCGCAAACGGACCGGTACTCGCCCTGGCGCTGAAACCGGAGTAGTTGTTGAATCCCTGTTCATAGGGGCGGCCATAGTTGTTGATGATGGTTTGGCCGAGATGGAAACTGTCGTTCAGCGGCGTACCGCCGATGGGCATGGCGCGCTCATAGAGCGACTCCAGGGTGGCGTTGGTTGTCCAGTAGCTGGTCGTCGGCACATCGGATTCCAGCTCCGCCAGGACCGCGTTGTAAATCTCCAGCGCTTGCTCGTTATTGCGCTCCGAGTGAATTCTTTCCTGCTCGGCATACAACATGCGCAGCACGCTCATCCGGGTCCAGGGGCGCATATCGACGAATGCGCGGTCCAGGTATCCGAGGGAATACAGCCGCAGGAGCGCGTTATAGATCCAACTGTCGACAGGAATGTAGGTTGAGCCAAGATTGGAGGCCAGTTCCGACGCGGGCACAACCTGGTACGGGGGGAAGGCTTCGTCCATGTAATTGGAGCCGCTGGATGGAGCCGGAGGGGTATAGGAGTTCGGCGAAGCGGCGTCGGGTTTGGCCGGTGGCGGCTGACGGTAGGCGGGCATGCTCTGGTCCTGCTGTGGACCCCATGCGCCGGGAGAAATCGCCGGCTGCCAGGATAGATTCGCCAAAAAATTCGATGCGACGCCCGGGGCGGCCAGCCTCGATGGAGCGTTCGGGATTTGCGCCTGCGCATCCGCCTGCCGGGGATGCAGCACTGTACATGCGACCGCCAATCCTGTGCAGAGCAGCCCCGCCAAAACATTCTGAATGCTACGATTCTTCACTCGCACCTCGTCGAACGATTTTTGGGCCCCCGCCCGGTGAAATTTCCCGTCGGCCGCCGTCTGCCAAAGGTTGAACGCACACTTCAGAGTAAGATGACGTTTGCGCTCCATGCGTCGATTTTTTGGCATCATCGTTCTTTCGCCAATGTATCAACTATTTCCCATAGATGTCAGGGAGTATGGGTCGGCAGAGGACGGGAATACGGGCGCAGCAAGGAAACCAAGGGTGTAATGGGGGTGTTTACGATGCGGATATGGTCTGGATTCTTCACTGCGGCCGCGGCCGCGACCTTCGTTCAGAATGACTCTCGCCCACAGGACTCTACAAGGTGTGAATCCTGGGTCAAACAGCGAAATGGTCTCGACAGAAAATTTAAATTCGACCTTTTCCTTGTATCCGGTCAAAGTAGACATTAGACTTTTCCATTAGCCCTCTGAATTTCCTTGCTTCGCTTGACGAAACATTCGAATGCGACTCGCTGCAACTGTTCCACTGCTCGACCGTGTGGATACTTTGGCTTTCGTTTCGCGAAGCGGTCGTGTTTTCACCAACTTTTCGCGAGCCGGGTTGGGTGACGCCATTCTTGAAAGACGGTGGTACATAAGTATGCGATGGATTTTGGCGCGCACTTTCTTTGTGTTTACGCTGGTTGCAGGGTGTGGGACAAGCGCCTGGGCGGTGGTCGCCGCAAGCACGGGCAGGGGCGGGCAGCCGACGCCGCTGGAGATGCAGCAGCATCTGCTGCAACTGGACCAGGCGGTGCGCAGTGCGCAGCTTTCCGCGGACAACGCCTGGATGCTGGTGTGCGCGGCGCTGGTGTTGCTGATGACGATTCCCGGGCTGGCGCTGTTCTACGGCGGCCTGGTGCGCAAGAAGAATGTCCTGAGCACCATGATGCACAGCTTTGCGATGACGGGCATCATTACGGTGGTATGGGCCGTGGTGGGCTTCAGCTTGTGTTTCAGTTCGGGGACAAGCTTTATCGGCGGACTGGACCATGTATTTTTGCGCGGAGTCGGGTCGGCGCCCGACCCCGCCTATGCGGCCACGATTCCGCTGGCCACGTTCATGATCTATCAGTTGATGTTCGCCATCATCACGCCGGCGCTGATCTCCGGGGCCTTTGCGGAGCGGATGAAGTTCAGCGCGATGGCTCTGTTCACCTTGCTGTGGTCGCTGTTTGTGTACGCGCCGATGGCGCACATGGTGTGGGGCAAAGACGGGCTGCTGAATGCGTCGCTGGCCGGAGGCGTCCGCACGCTGGATTTCGCCGGCGGCACCGTGGTCCACATCACCTCCGGAGTGTCGGCGCTGGTGTGCGCGATCTATCTGGGGAAGCGGCTGCACTATCCCAAGGAGCGCATGCCGCCGCACAGCGTGGTGTTGAGCTTCATCGGCGCGGGGCTGCTGTGGGTGGGCTGGTTTGGATTCAATGCGGGCAGCGCGCTGTCGGCGGGAACGCTGGCGACCAGCGCCTTTGTGGCCACTCAATTTGGCGCGGCGGCGGCGGGCCTGGGCTGGTGCCTGGCGGAATGGCTGCGCAATGGCAAGCCCAGCGCATTGGGAGCGATTTCAGGCGCGGTGGCGGGGCTGGTCGCCATTACTCCGGCGGCAGGGTTTGTCGGGCCGATGTCGGCGCTCGCGATCGGGTTCATGGCCGGATTGTTCTGCTATTTCATGGTCGCCAAGGTGAAACAATGGTTTGGCTATGACGATTCGCTGGATGCCTTCGGCGTGCATGGGGCGGGCGGCACTCTGGGCGCGATTCTTACCGGAGTGTTCGCTACGCGGGCCATCAATCCAATCTTTCAGGATGCGCAGGGCCACGCGCTGCCGGTAGGCGGGATGGACGGCAACTGGATGCAGGTGCCGCATCAACTTCTGGGAGTGGCGATTGCATGGATTCTCTCCATTGTGGGAACGCTGGTGCTGCTGAAGGTGGTGGATATGCTGGTGGGGTTGCGCGTCAGTTCGGCGGAAGAACACGAAGGACTGGACCTGAGCCAGCATGGTGAAGAGGGCTACGATTGGGAAATTGCGGCTTCCTAATCTGGCTCTGGTATCTTGGCGTTGTGCGAAGACGGACGGGAAGGCAGTCGTTCGTTGTTCCAGGAAGACGAGGAAGCGAGACATGCAGAAGATTGAAGCAGTGATTCAGCCATCGAAGCTGGACGCGGTCAAGGACGCGCTGATTGAAATCGGGGTGGAGGGCATCACGATTCTTGAGGCGCGCGGCCATGGACGCCAGAAGGGCCATACGGAGTTTTATCGCGGCCGGGAATATGCGGTCGATGTTCTGCCGAAGATCAAACTGGAGATTGTGGTCACCGACGCGATGGCGGAACGTGCCGTGCAGGCGATCCTGATCGCCGCGCGCACAGGCAAGATCGGGGATGGCAAGATCTTTCTTTCGCGGGTGGACGACGCCATTCGCATTCGCAACGATGAACGTGGAGAGTCCGCTTTGTAACTGTTTTGTGAGGAGCCTTTCATCCCGATACACGATTCATCCTCGATGACGGCACTGCGTCTGGAGTATCAACGCAACTCCGACCAGATGCGGGAATCCTTTGCGGAATCGCAGAATGGCTCCGCGCTGGTGCAGCGCCGGGCTGAGTTGGTGGACGACCTGATCGAGCGCCTGTGGCTGGAGCACGTTGCCGCCGAGGAGTATGGACCGCAGGGGTTGACCCTGGCGGCCATTGGCGGATATGGACGCTGCCAGCTGTTTCCCTATTCGGACATCGATCTGCTGTTCATCGCGAGCGACCCGGGCGTGGAGGGCAGCTACAAGGTTGCGATACGGCGACTTTGTCAGGACCTGTGGGACATTGGCCTGCGGGTGAGCGCCACCACGCGCGCGGTGGAAGAGTGCGAACGGATCAGCGAAGAAAATCCTGAATTTACGCTGTCGCTGCTCGACAGGCGCTATATCGCGGGAGATTTCGCGCTGTTCGAGGACCTGGATCTGGAGCGGATTCCGTCGCTGATCGAGCGCCGGCGTTCCCAATTGCTGGCCGCGATTGCGCGTCTGGCGAGTGCCCGCCAGGCAAAATTTCAACGGACGCTGTTTCATCTGGAACCCAACGTGAAAGATGGCGTAGGCGGATTGCGCGATTTTCACATCTGCACATGGTTGGGGCAGGTGTTGCCGGAGAGCGCGGGGCATTCGTCGAATCGTTATGAAAACGAACTTCTGGTCGAGCGCCAGGACGATTCCGCTCTGGCGCATCAATTCCTGATCACCGTTCGCAGTTTTCTGCATTACCGAAGCCAGCGCGACGACAACATGCTGTACTGGCAGGCGCAGGACGAGGCGGCGGCGCGGCGACTGGGACTGTCGATCATGCAGGCCAAGCTGGCGGAAAAGCGTCCCCCGGACACGGCGGGCTGGATGCGGCAATATTTTCGTCATGCGCGGTCGATCGATTGGCTTACCCGCCAAATGCTGGATGAAATTCCTAGCGGCCGTCTTTCCTTGATCGATCACGTTCGCCAATGGCGCAGCCGGACCGTACTGGACGGCTGTCCGGTCTCCGACGGCAGAATCTCGCTGAAGACGGCTGCGGAATATGCCGATCCCGATCGCATGCTGACTCTGTTTCAAATGCTGGCGGAGCAGCGGCTGCAACTGAGCCGGGAGGCGGAAGGGCATTTGAGCGAATCGCTGGCGGTGCTGGCGGAACGGCTGCCTGCCGGGGCCGCGCTGTGGGAGCGGGTACGGCGGATTCTTCTGGGACCGGAAGTTGCCAATGCGCTGCGCGCCATGCATGCGCTGGGGATTCTCGAGCTGATCCTGCCGGAGTTTCACGGGGTGGACGCGCTGGTGGTTCGGGATGCCTATCACCGCTATACGGTGGATGAGCACACGTTTTTGATTCTTGAAAATCTGCATTCCCTGGCGCAGCCGGCCTACGAGTGGGAAGAGCGTTTTTACGCGATCCTGCAAGAGGTGGAGGAGCCTGAATTGTTGTACCTGGCCGCGCTGCTCCACGACACCGGCAAGGCGCGCGGCGAGGGCAACCATACCCAACACAGCATGAAGATTGCCGCCGCGGTCTGCGAACGCTGGCATTTGACGGCGACCCAGCGTGAAACGGTGTTGCGCCTGATCCGGCAGCACCTGGAAATGTCGCTGACGCTGCGGAAAGATATTTTCGATGCGGAAACGGTGCGGATTTTCGCGGAGATGGTGGGCACGCCCAACAACCTGCGGCTGCTGACGCTGTTGACGTATGCCGATGTGCGGTCGGTCAATCCAGAGGCGCTGACACCGTGGAAGGCGGAGAATTTGTGGCGGCTCTACATGGCGACATCGAATTATCTGGACCGCAATGTGGATGAGGACCGCATCGAGGCGGATGCAGACACGGCAGCGATTCAGGAGGTGATTGCGCTGTCTCCGAACGATGCCGCGGAAATTCGCCTGTTTCTGGCCGGTCTGCCGCAACGCTATTTGCGTACGCGGTCGGCGCAGGAGATCCTGACGCACTGGCAACTGGCTCGTCAACTGAATGCATCGTCGTCGGAAATTCTGCTGACGCATGCCGGGGCATCGTGGGAATGCACGCTGATAACGCGCGACCGTCCGTTCCTGTTTGCCGATATGGCGGGCGCGTTGACGGCGTGGGGGATGGACATCATCAAGGCGGACGCGTTTTCGAATGCGGCTGGGACAGTCATCGACAGCTTCCGCTTTCTCGACCGCTACGACACGCTGGCCCTGAACCCAGCCGAGACGACGCGGTTCCAGAAGAGCCTGACCGATGTGGCCAGCGGAGCTGTCGCGGTGGCGCGATTGCTGGCTTCCCGCGCGCATTCGGCGCGCGTGCAGAACCGCAAGATGCAGGTGGAAACACGGCTTTCCGTCGACAATACCTCTTCCACTCACAGCACGATCCTGCAGGTGATTACGCAGGACACGCCCGGACTGCTGCGGCGCCTGAGCCTGGTGTTGGCGGAGATGCAATGCAATATTTCCGTGGCGCTGATCGACACCGAGGGGGAAGTTGCGATCGACGTTTTCTACCTGACGAAAAGCGCGCATGGGCAGGGCAACGGTTCCTCCGGCGTCGAAGGGGAAAATGCGAAGCTCGCTCCAGAATTTCTGGAGCGTTTGCAGCAGGCCCTGACGGTGGCGCTGCAGGCGGCGGGCGCACCGCACTGAGGCGACCGTGCCGGTGTGAACCATGGTATTTTCACGGTGATTGCGATGCGGGCATCATCCACGCCGCCATCACCCTCTGGATTCTTCGCTGCGCTCAGAATGACTCCACTTTCGTTTGAATACAGTATCTGTAAATTCGCCTGGCTGCGCCGGATGGGGAACCCATAACATTCCACCCTCTGTGAAGCGATCTGTTGGCCTGTTTCTCTGAGACACGCACCGGGTTCCGCCGGCGCGCACCCCGGAGTACACTGATGAAGTTGTTCGCGACCGAAGTTCACCTGGGATGTTGGCGGGTGAAGTTGGCGAGCGCTCGCATGGTTCGACGGAATGCATCGTGAACCGGTGAGTTCGGCGCTGCGAATGATTCAATCCCAGGACCGAGACGCGGTCTCGCCAGGGATGGAATGCCACTGATGGAAACCAAGGTCCCCTATCGCCGGCTGCGCGTCCTGTCCTCGTGGGCGCTGGTATGCTTCTGCACCGGTCTGCCGCTGGCGGCGCGCACTCGCAGCAAGCCGCCGCAGCCCGCAAGCCGACCAGGAAAGCCGGTGGTGCAGCAGGCGGAGCCGCCCAACTGGTGGAGCGATTTGCCGAACCCGATGGTGCTGCTGTACGGAAGAAATTTGACCGGTGCGCGCATCGGCAGCAGCATGGCGGGGATTTCCGTGCGGCGAACCAAAATTTCCCAGAACGGCCATTGGGCTTTCGTGTGGCTGGACACAACTCAGGCTCCGCCGCAGAAATTCGATCTGGTTGTTCGCACCGCAAGCGGGCAAACGCGGGTACCGTATGAACTGGATAAGCGCCATGCGCCGACCGATGGGTTTCATGGGTTCACGCCTTCGGACGCGATGTATCTGATCATGCCGGATCGATTCTCGGACGGAGATGTATCGAACGACCAACTGGCAAAGGCCCCGGGGACATTCGATCGAAGCAATCCGAACGCCTACCATGGCGGCGATCTGCGGGGAATCGAAAACCATCTGGACTATATCCAGAAGCTGGGCGCGACGACGGTCTGGATTACACCGTTGTATGCGCAGGACCCCGCTTCGCAGGATTATGACGGATATGAGCCGGTCGATATGTACCGGGTCAATCCGCACTTCGGCACGCTGGCGGATTATGAGGCGCTTGCGGCGGCGGTGCATGGCCAGGGTATGAAGCTGGTGCTGGATATGGTCGCCAACCACGTCGGGCCGACGAGTCCGTGGGTGGCCGATCCGCCCGCGCCGGATTGGTTCCACGGCACACTCGCGAATCATCTGGAAGCGAGCGAAGATTTCGGTTCTATCACCGATCCTCATGCGGCGGCGGCAGCTTCCACGGCAGTGGTGGATGGGTGGTTTCGCAATGTTCTGCCGGACCTGAACCAGTCGAATCCATTGGTCAAGCAATATCTGATTCAGAACGCGATCTGGTGGATTGAGTGGGGCGCGCTGGACGGCTTGCGGCTGGATACGTTTCCCTATGTCGATCGCTCCTTCTGGCAGGACTTTCATACTGAGCTGCAGGCGCTGTATCCGAACCTGACGACCGTGGGCGAAGTCTACAGCCCCGCTCCCACGGTGGTTTCCTATTTCGCCGGCGGAGTGAAGCGCGAGGGCATTGACACCGGCGTATACGCTTTGTTCGACTTTCCCTCGTACTTTGCGTTGCGCGCGGCGCTGGCCGGCACATCTCCGGCAGGCGGCGGGTCGGTGGACACGCTGCGAAGCATCCAGCAGCAGGACTGGCTCTATCCGCATCCGGACCGGCTGGCGATATTTCTCGGCAATCAGGACACGGCGCGGTTCATCTCAGAACCGGGAGCCAGCGTGGCGCGGATGCGGATTGCCTTCGGGTTGGTGGCCACCATGCGCGGAATGCCGCAAATTTATTCAGGCGACGAAATTGCCATGCAGGGCGGCAACAGTCCGGACAACCGGCGCGATTTTCCCGGAGGATTTCCTGGCGATACGAACAATGCGTTTGAAGCGACGGGCCGCACTCCGGCGCAGGAAGCCATGCATGCGTGGGTGGAAGGACTGCTGGATCTGCGGGCCCATCATGACGTATTGCAGACAGGGGCGCAGCAGAACCTGCTGACAGACGACACCGGTTTTGTGTTCGCGCGCATCGCCGCAGCGACGCCGGGGAAGGCCGCGCCCGCGCCCGCGAGCGCGCAGGAGGGAAGCGTACTGGTGCTGATGAATAAATCCGATAGCTCGCGAACATTTCACCTGGATTTTTCGGGCACCGCGCTCGATGGAGTGAGTTCTCTTGTTCCTTTGTGGAATACGCAAGCGCAGGTGGGGGTTGACCAGAATCATTGCGATGTTATTGTGGGCCCCGAGCAATTGGTCGTTTTCGGAGCCCAGTGAGAAGGCGCGACATCGATGATGCAAGTAAAAAATATGGGAAAGCCTCGGTGCATTGCGGCAATTGGAGAACTCCTTTGGGACCTGCTTCCGGCCGGACCGCAACTGGGCGGCGCGCCCGCGAACTTTGCCGCGATGCTGGCGCAACTGTCCGCCAGCGCTGCCGGCAGGCCGGTAGATACAATCTTCCTGGTGAGTCGCGCGGGTAACGATCCGCTGGGATTGCAGGCGCGAGACCAAGTGGGCGCGCGCTGCGTGCGGACGGACCATATTTCTCTGGACCCAATCCATCCCACGGGAACCGTTGCGGTGGCGCTGGATGCGCAGACCGGACCCAGCTATGAGATTCACCGAGACGTGGCGTGGGAATACGTGCCGGAAACGCCGCAACTGGCCGCCCTGGCGCCGAGCCTGGACGCGATCTGTTTTGGAACGCTGGCGCAGCGGGCACCCGTGACGCGGGCCACGCTGCGCCGTCTGGTTGCAGCGACGCGGGCGGATTGCCTGCGTGTGTTCGATGTCAATCGGCGGGAGCCGGATTGGACGGCGGATGCCGTGCTGTGGGGTTGCGCGCACGCGACCATATTGAAGATGAATCAGGAAGAAGTCCCACACATTGCCGAGGCGGTTGGAGCGCCCGCCGACGAGAGAAAGCCTCTTCCAGTGGCGCATTTCCTGCTGGATCGATTCCCGATCGAGATGGTTGCGATTACACGAGGGCCGGAAGGGAGTCTTCTGGTGACGCGGGAGGAGGTCCACGATCATCCTGGAATGCCTGTGACTGTGGCGGACACGATTGGCGCCGGCGATTGCTTCACCGCTGCGCTGACCTACTATGCGTTGCGGGGTTGTCCGCTGCCGGCATTGGCGGAGGCGGCGAACCGTTGGGGAGCCTGGGCGGCCACGCAGCGGGGCGGGATGAACTTTCTGGATGAGACGACTCGGCGCAATGTCGAGGACGCGATAGAGAACGCGACCCGCGCATAAGAATTTTTGCGGCAGAGAGTTTGCCGCATTCCATTCCGCGCTGGCTTCGCTGATATTGATGATGGGATAAGGACGAAGGCTTCAGCGATCTATTAGGCTTTGGGTAAGAGGACCAGAGCTGCTGGATCAGGAGAAGCCCTCTATGAAAATTTTGGGAATTAT
>JAKAAZ010000087.1 GCA_021802085.1 Acidobacteriota bacterium | reverse complement strand
ATGCGGGCCGGATCGTTACGAGAGAACTCCAGTTTTCCTTGGATGAGAATTCGGCGGCACTTCACAGGCACGAGACAGCTTGCTTTGACATTTGCAGGTCGCATGCAACGGAAGAAGTATTGTCAATTGTCACCAGGTGACACCATCGCGAAAGACAGATCCTCGCGCCTGTGGACACAAATCAGACCCCGTCCTTTCAATGCTACAGGACGTCTTTTGGGTTTATAGACATAGATCGATTCGCACGAATTGGGGATCACGTTGCCGACCGACGGCTAGTCTCCAGGATTATCAACTGCAACCTTCCCCCTCCAAGCCGTCGCTTTCCGACGTTGCTCATGGAGCGGTCAGGCAATCTTCGCCCTTGACAGCGTCTTTTCCCTTATCGAGGGTAGAAAACATCGGGCAGACTTAAGTCGCCCGTGAGCGCGCGGGAGAAGACGTCGGCATATTCGACCGCCGTGAGCGGAATCGGGTTGCCGCCGGCCGAGGGATCGGCGAGCGCCATTCTGCCCACATCTTGAATGCGATCGGAGGGCACGCCGATTTCGGTGAGCGTATTGGGGATGCCAAGTTGCTGGCGGAAATCGATGATCCATCGCAACACGGCGTCGTAACCGCCGCCGTTGCGGACTGGAAGGTCCAGCACGCGGGCGAGATAGCCCATCTTCCCGGCAATCGCCGATTGGTTGCGCACCACTACATAAGGCAGGATGACGGCGTTCAAAAGGCCGTGATGCTTGTCGTACAGCGCCCCCAGCGGATGGGCCAGCGCATGCACCGCCCCGAGGCCTTTCTGAAACGCGGTTGCGCCCATGCTCGCCGCTGCAAGCATGCCTGCGCGCGCCTCGATGTCGGCGCCATTCTTGTAGGCGCGCGGCAGGTATTCCGCCACGAGTTTCATACCCTCGATTGCGATCCCGTCGGCCAGCGGGTGCCAGCCGGGCGCGCACCAGGCCTCGAAGCAATGCACGAACGTGTCGATGCCCGTGGCTGCGGTAATATGCGGTGGTAGCGCCACCGTCAATTCGGGGTCTGAAATGACCAGCGCTGGGAGCATTCGAGGGTGGAAAATGATCTTCTTTTCGTGGGTCGCCTCGTTGAGGATGACGCTGGCGCGCCCCGCTTCCGAACCGGTGCCGGCAGTCGTCGGCACCGCCACCACAGGCGCCATCCCAGCCTCGTCCACGCGCAGGAAATTGTCGCCCTCGTCGACGAAATCCCACAACGGGCGTTTCTGTCCGACCATGAGAGCAATTGCCTTCGCGGCATCGAGGCCGCTGCCTCCGCCAAAGGCGATGACGCCGTCGTGGCGGCCCGACAGGTATGCTTTCACGCCGTTGTCGACGTTGGTGCCGGTGGGGTTCGGCTTGATGTCGGCGAACACCGTCGTCTCCAGTCCCGCCGCCTTGTTGATCTCAAGTGCTGTCTGCGTGATCGGATGGGCCTGAAGGCCGACATCGGTGACCAGCAGAGGCCGCTTGATATTGAGCTTGCTGCAAGCCTCGGGCAACTCACGGATGAGGCCAGGACCGAAAAGAATACGTGTGGGGTAATTCCAGTTGCCAGAGATGACTTTCTTCGTCATAAGTTCCCCCGTTATTTTTCCCGGCGTGTACTGTGCTGGTCTACCGCCTCGACATTGCGCAGACCACGGATTTGGTAAACCGTGCCACCTTCCGCAATTCTCTTGATCATCGTCGGTTTGGCGGCCATATTGTTCCCGTCACGCTCAGATTTTTGTCCGCAGATGGAAGCTCTTGGGACGAGTCAGGTGTTCAAAGCCGACGACCGAGAGCGACGCGCCGCGCCCCGTATCTTTCACCCCATTCCAGGGCAAGCCGGGGTCAATGTAGTCGCAGCGGTTCAGGAACACTGTGCCGGTGTCGATCTCCTGGCCGATTGCCTCGGCCGCCTCGGCGTCCGCGGTCCAGAGCGAAGCGGTCAGGCCGAAAGGGCTGTCGTTCATGAGTTTCAGCGCC
Organism: Acidobacteriota bacterium; assembly: GCA_021802085.1. Taxonomy (GTDB): domain Bacteria; phylum Acidobacteriota; class Terriglobia; order Terriglobales; family Acidobacteriaceae; genus JAKAAZ01. Next base: position 11,594 of record JAKAAZ010000087.1, on the reverse strand, counting down.
TCGTTATCTGACTTCACCTTCATGATGCCGACAGCGGGGCCGAAGGTTTCTTCCATCATGATCGACATGGAATGATTGACGTTGACCAGCACCTGCGGGGCGAGATAGGGCGTGCGAGGCTTGCTGGCCGAAAATTTCTTCTCGTCGATCAGAGCCTTTCCGCCCTTTTCGATCGCTTCCGCGATCTGCTGTCGCACGAATTCCGCGGCGGCGGTGCGAACCATCGGGCCGAGGTTCACCGCCGGATCAGTCGGATTGCCAAGCTTGTATTGATACGTTAGATCGACAAAAGCGTCGACAAATGTCTTATAGACCTTTTCATGTACATAAATACGCTCAATGCCGCAGCAGGATTGACCAGAATTGAAAAATGAGCCGTCGACCAGGTTCTCCACCGTGTATTTCAGGTCGGCATCCGGACGCACATAGGCGGGGTCCTTGCCGCCAAGTTCAAGGCCGGCATCGATGAACTTTCCGCTGATCGCCTTTTGCACCGCGTGGCCGCCCCGGACCGAGCCCGTAAAATTGACGTAGTCGACGCGTGGATCGGCCATGAGTGTCTCTGTGTTTTCGTGCGACAGGTCGAGGCGCTGGAACACGCCCTCCGGTAGCCCCGCCGCCTTGAACGCAGCCGCATATCGGTCTGCGACCAGTGGGGTCTGGTGCGAATGTTTCAGGAGCACAGCGCTGCCGGCCAACAAGGCCGGAACGATGGTATTGACGGAAGTAAGATACGGATAGTTCCACGGTGCGATCACTGCGACAACACCGAGTGGCTCTCGGCGCACATAGCGCTTCAAGCCCGCCGGCTTGTCGTCAGGGATAATATCAGCCAGCGCCTTGGGTGCCAGGTTGACGGTATACCGGACGCGCTCCTGGAAACCGCGCAGGATTTCTCCGGGAGTCTGCGAGACGGGTCGGCCCATTTGCCAAGTCAGCTCCTCGCCGATGACTTGCGCGTTGGCGACCATATGATCGAGGAATTTCAGGACGATCCTCTGCCGTTCGGCCAGCGGCGCTTCGCGCCATTTTTTCTGCGCCTCTTTTGCCTTGTTCAGCGCGGCGTCGACCTCTTTCCAACGCTGCAGCGGGCGCTCGACGTACACGCTTCCATCGACAGGCGAAACAGTCTGCAGCATATCTGCATTTGCTTTTTTTAGCGGTGGGCCCACGGTAAATACCTCTTGGTTACAACTCAGATGATCTCGAAATAGCGGGCCAGTTCCCAGTCCGTGATGTGCTTGCGGAATTCACGTTCTTCCCACTCGCGGGACTGCGCGTAGTGTTCGACGAACTCGCGGCCGAAAAGGTCGTGGGCGGCTTTCGATTTGCGCAAGCGCCCAGCCGCCTCTGTGAGCGTGGTTGGCAGTTGCATCTTTTCCGGGAATTTCTGCTCGTACGCGTTGCCTTCCACCGGCTTCGAGGGCTCGATCTTGTGCTCGATGCCCCAGAGGCCCGAGCCGATCGAGGCGGCGAGCGCGATATACGGGTTGATGTCGGCGGCGGCTATGCGATATTCGACGCGCTGCGATTTTTCCGCCCCCGGAATGACGCGTAGCGCCGTGGTGCGGTTGTCCACCCCCCATGTCGCATTGATGGGCGCCCAGAAGCCGGGAACGAGCCGGCTGTAACTGTTCACCGTGCAGGCTACCATCGCGAGCAGTTCGGGCATCAGGGCCTGCTGGCCGCCTACAAACCAGCGCATGGTGTCGGACATCGTGTGCGGCTTCTTTTCGTCGAAAAATACCGGCTTGCCGGTTTTCTTGTCCCGGAGCGAGATATGGATATGCCCGGATTGGCCCGGTACCTTGTTGGACCATTTCGCCATAAAGGTGGCCATCCACCCGCGGCGCTGAGAAAGAACCTTGGTAAAGGTCTTGAACAAGGCGGCGCGATCGGCGGATTCCAGTGCGTCGTCGTACAGAATCGCTGCTTCGATGACACCGGGTCCAGTTTCAGTATGCAAGTCCTCAAGAGGTATCCGCATATCGCGGCACATATTCATCAGGCTGTGATAGAACTCCGAATGCACCGAGGAGCGCAGCACCGAATAGCCGAAATTACCGGGCGTGATGGGCGTAAGGCCCTGGTAGTTCTTCGCCCGCACGCTTTCAGGGGTTTCGTTGAACATGAAGAATTCAAACTCGACCGCGGCGCTCACCGTGTAACCCATATCGGCGGCTCGATTCACCACCCTGCGCAGCGTGCCGCGCGGACAGATCGCTTCTCCCTTCCCAGCCATTTCGGCAAGGAACAGAGGCACATTGTCCTCGAAGGGTAGTGCGCGAACGGTTTCCGGCACGATGCGCACCTCGGCATCGGGGTAAGCTGTATGCCAGCCCGTATAGGTCGAACTGTCGTAGAGCTGATCGTTGGAATCCCAGCCCAACACGACATCGCAAAAACCGAAACCCTTGTCGAGCGAACTCAGGAACTTGTCAATCTTCATGTATTTGCCGCGCAGGATCCCATCGACATCGAACATGCCGACCTTCACATATTCGACATTCAGATCGCGCAAACCTTTTTTAATCTCCGGCACGGTCTTACGACCGAACACCACGTCGATGTCCATGATCGGTTTGCGCGCGTTGGGCGATGCAAGCAGACTGTCTAGAGTTTCACCTACAAGAGAAGTAGCTTCCCGTCGCGCGCTCATTTCTGAAATTCCCCTTCCCACATAAAGCCTGCGTCGCAGCTGAACTAGTATATAGGTAAATCTGTCAGGTCCCGCGTGTCGGAATACTACTTACTCTTGCTTATAAATTGCCCACTCGACGACCTAGCATCCGTTACAATTTGTTTCGAGTTCCGCCTCATGTCGATGAGAGCCGGGTCATCGCAATCCAGCAGCTCATCAGCTTCCTCGCGTGTCTTCGGACGGGCGATTCTTGCTTTTGCGCTTTCAAACACCCTGGGATCGGAGGGCTTTGCCGCAAAGGGTATGAGTGTAGGCTGCGCCATAAACATCGGACTTAGGTCCGCGGCCAGACCATCTTCTAAATTCAAAGATCCCGCATGGAGCAGTTCGTAGATGGTGCGGAGAATACTTGACATGCTGGTATGTCGATGGTCAACGTAGCCAGCCCGGACATAGGGACTTATTACCAGTAGCACGCTTCGGTGTGCGTCCACGTGGTCAACACCGCTTTGCGCATCGTCCTCGGTTACAAAGATGGCGCTGTCTTTCCAGATACGCGAGTGCGAAATGAAGTCGACAATTTCGCCCAGGGCAAGGTCATTGTCTGCAATGTACGAGGCGCGATAGGGATAGCCATCCGCTGGCCGCGGACTGGTAGTGTGATCTACCGGCAGCCGAATTACCGTGAGGGCCGGGGTATCTCCAGCAGCGATCTTTGCAGAAAAATCACGAACAAATTCTTTGTAGCGAAACTGATCTGGAATGCCTAGATTGAAAGTAGGAAAGTTCCGATCTGTGTGCGCGAAGACTGGAGCGGGAAGCGGCGCGTTGAGTACTAGCCGCTGTCCCTCCGGGGCAGAGCCGTCAATTTCTTCGCCGCCTTCCAGTTCCAATCCTTCCCCATAGTTAAAAAGCGTTTGGTGATGACTGGCAATATGTTCCCACATGGACCCATACTCCGGTTCATCCTCCGGCATGGGACCGTCCGCGCCTCCGCCCAATGCCCGACGACCGGGTGCCGCGCTGTATGGATTTTCACTTCGTCTGTCATCCTGGTCCGAGGCCCATGCAAGGATGAGCCATGGACTAGGCGCGATGCCGACCACCCAGCGATGACCATCCAGCGAAGCATCGCTGTCCACGTAGTAATTGTCACTGATGGCGAAGCGTGCTGCCAGCGCATGTGCATTGGGTGTCACTCTTAGATCGTGCAAGGCCGGGTTCTCATCTGCCCAGCCATGCATGCCGTAGCGCGCCAACAGCGGGTTCCCGTTTGAGCGGGGCGCATCGCCGAGTATTTCGTCATAGGTCCGGTTCTCTCGAATGATAAGAAAAACATGGTGAATGGGCGGAAGCGACGTTGTTGGCTGAAGGGCCGCTTCATTGTTGGCCACCACCTGCCGCGTCCTCTGCGCCAGCCTGCCGGGCGCAAGCGGCAACGATATGGCCAAAAGACTTCCATGTTCCAGTGCCCCCACATACGTTCCCGGGGCTGGTTCACGTACAGCGTCGCTGCCGTTCGGTCCTGAACCTTTGCCGCGCGCGTTCACGACATAGAGGGTATGGCCGTTCGGCGCAACAGCTACGGCAGTGGGGAACCATCCGACGGGAATGTGGCCGATCACCTGGTCGGTTTGCGTGTCGACGACGGCGACGGCATCGATGCCGGCTTCCGCAACAAAAAGTTGCTGGCCAAGAATTGCCATGCCTGCCGGAATCACGCCGCGAAGCGGACGGCCGGAGTCATCGTGGAACTGCGCGAGCGGGAAAGGCGAGAGAGCAATGGTCCGTTCGAGGGCGGACCCGTCGGCGGAAACCTCTGCAACTGCGTCTTCATGCGCGAGGGAGACATAGACGTGTCGCGCATCAGCAACAATTCCAGAAGGCGACGCCCCGCCGACAACGCCATTCTCTCTGCCGGTGATTGCAGCCCCGAGTCGCACTTGTGCCACTACCAGAGGGTGCAAGCGGTCGGCTACGTTGTATGTCCACAAAGAACTGCCGTGTGCGTCATTCGGATCTCCAAGGCCGGGGATTGCGTGGCCTTCCGCGATTGTGCCATTCCGTGCCTGAGTTGAGAGATTGGCAAACGGCGGAAAATGCAGACCTGTCGCGAGCAGGTGGTCGCGCTCGACGCCTGGAATGAGCTGGTATTCAAACAAGCCCGAGTTGGCAACATAGAGACGGCGGCCATCCGGAGATACAGTGAGCGTAAACGGATTCACCCCCGTGGGGACAGAGGCAATTCGTTCGCGTGTGGCTGTGTCGATCAGCACTACCCGCCAGTTTCCCTGGTCGAGCACATAGAGGGTGCGGCCATCTGGACTGAGCACGAGCGTGGCTGCGAAGCTGTCCGAATAAGTATGTCCATCCGTCATTCCATCCAGCGGGATGGAAGCCACTTGTTGCCAGTTTGTCGTGTCGTAAATCGCAACCCGCCCATCGTCTCCCGTCGCGTCGTAGAGCAGGCGTCCATCGGGCGAGTACGCGACGCCGGCGTGGACACGTATGTCCTTCTCATCTCTGGCGTTGGCAGGGATCTGCCGCACGCTGGCATTCTGAGCCTGTGGTTTGCCCACAATGTTAAGCGAGAAAGGCCAACCAAGGGCCGGAATAACTACTTGCCTGCCGTCGGAGCGCACAGCCAGAGCAAATGGGAACGGCGCAATGGATGTCCAGCGCCCCGCGGGTGTGATGCGGCGACCGTTCGGAATTACGATGCCGCTAGGACTCGTTGTGGATTGGGATGAAGCAGACATAACTGGGATCCATGCAAGCATGAAACTAGCTAGGATTGCCGTGAAAGTCCGCAGGATCATAACATGTCCTTCTCAGTCGGAAAACTCCGTGGCGCCACAAATGCGGACAGTCTACTGGCATAGGCTGTCCGCATTTCCGCCGCTTGGCTAAAACTCGATGCGCGCGGAGAATTGTCCAGTGCGCGCACCTCCAAAGTCCGAGGTACGCGCACTGGTGATCTGACCGAATTGAGAACTCCCGATGTTCGTATTTGGATCGGCAAGGTTGGTGTGATTCAAGACGTTGGTGAAGCTGGCTGTCAGTTGAAAATTGACCCGGTCGGTGATCGGGAACACTTTGTGCAGGCCGGCCGAGAGATTCACGGTGCCCGGACCTATGATCGAGCCGACCGTCGCGGTGCCGAAGCGTCCGATCGGTGGTAGCGATGTGCCGGGGCTGGATCCAATCAAACAGGGATTGCCTGTGACATAGCCCGGGGTCGCCGGACACGTCACGGCTGCCGGATTGAGCCACTGGAGCCGGGTTCTGTTCTGTGGGACAAAGCTGGTCCCACTGACGCGGTCCGGATGCTGGTTGCGGCCAAAAAGTGTACCGGACCCGGTACCAGAAGGATCGTTGCCTGAAGAATAGGGTGTCAGGAATGGTCCGCTCTGCAATAAGAAGATGCCGCTTAACTGCCAGCCGCCCAGAAACTCATCTACGATACGGTTTGTGTGATAACCAAATCGACGGCCATGACCGTAAGGAATGTCTAGGAGGCCAGAGGTGATCCAGCGGTTGCGCCGGGTCCCATAGGTGTGGCCGTAGTCAAGGTGTCGATCATATAGCCACGTTGCGCGTCCGCCACCAGTCTCGCTAACGAAGCTAGTGGCATTGGGCCCCTGGTTATCGGCCATGCTACTGGATAGGTTGTAGGTGCTGTCTACGGAGAAGCCAGAACTGAAGCGGCGATTTACCTCTATTTGAAGTGTCTTATACAAAGATTGTGCGCCGGGCGCACGAGTGTTGATGGTTCCCCAATTTGGAAATGGACGGTCGGTAAGCGGGCGATTGACGGCATATTGCGTCGATACTGTCATATCGTTGTCGTTCGGCGCCCAAACCAAATCGTCGGTTTTCATTCCGATGAAAGAGACATGTAGAGCTGTTTGGTTCCCGACGTTTTGATCGACAGCCAGCACCCACTGCATGGAATATGGATCCGACCAGTGGATCGAATTGGCGGTGCCGAAATAGGCTGAACCGAGCGGCCCAACGACGATGCCGTTCTGGGTATTCGATCCACCTGGCTGGATTTGCGGCCATTGAAAGAGAGGTCCGGTTGGCGTCTGCTGGTTTGTGAACTGCAACACGTTCGACTGGAGCGTACCCGTGAGTGAATAGTAAACATCTCCCAGGGTCGTAATGTCATAAATACCGAAGCCGGACCGTACCACAGTATTGTTACTCTTGAATGGTCGCCATGCCAGACCAAGACGCGGCAAAAATATCTTGGTGGGGGTCCGTAGCGTATTGGGTAGGTTCACTTGACTGTTGGAGAGAACCTGCGTGCAGGGCACTCCATTGATCGAGGGTGCCGGGCATGCATTGATCGTCGCCAGTTCTCCGGGTGAAAGGATTGATCGGTATCCGTCCGGATAGACGATTGCCCCACCTGGAATACTACGGTCGAAGTTGCCGATGTCGCCATGTACATCTGTGTACCCAGGATGAAATTCGTAGCGCAATCCATAGGAGACGGTTAGATTCGAGAACATTCGATACTGGTCATCCCCATAGCCAGCCCAGTATTTAGCCTTGCCGTCGTTATTGAATACGACGTTGTCGTATACGGTTTGCTCTGGAATCCCCAGAAGAAAATCCGCAAAACTAGATCCGGTAAAAGTGCCGTTAAAAGTGAAGCCGCCGTAGTTGTCCGCGCCGGCAAAGGAAAGAGTCGAAATGTCCTCAATCGACATGACGTCAAAACCAGCTTCAAAATTATGGTTCCCGTGAGTATAGGCAAGGTTGTCGTTAATTTCAGTGAGCCGCGATTGGTTGACGTTCGTGAAGTGATCGGCAGTCTCTGAAGTGAGATCGGGAAAATCGATTTCCGGAATGCCGTTGAAAGGGAAAGTCGGTCCGATTCCCTGCAATCCTAGTCCAGCAGTGAATTTCCGGCCATTGAATGGGTTGCTGGTAGTACTGTCGTTGATCGTAATTCCGTAACGAAATTCATTGATGAGATTGCGGGTAATTGAGAAGTTGTGTGAAAACAGGAATATATAGTAATCGTTCGCATTATTGCTGTTCGGGAGCAACAGTCCTTCCGGCTCAACCTGCGCGATCGATTTGTAAGTATAGCGTCCGAACATTTGTTGCTTTTGCTTAATGTACTGATCCACGCGCGCGTCGAACTGATTCGAGTCGTAGTTGTTGGAATAGTTGGCGATGTAGTTGGCGGCATGGGAGACGGTCAGGTTTCCCGTATTGGGCAGTGGATAGAGTGTTACAAGTTGGTTCGCGATACTGGAGATTCGGGCAGTCGGAATCGTATCGTTGGGGAACGGCAGGCCTGTAGTGGGATCGATAATTGTCACGCCTTCATTGGAGAAGTTTCCCTGGCGCTCCAACTGCGTTGGAACAAACGCCTGTATGGACTGTCCGCGTGGAAATTTGAAGCCTTCGAAGTCCCCGAAAAAGAAAGTACGGTTGCGACCGTCGTAAAGATGCGGGAAAAAGACCGGCCCACCTGCGGAGAAACCGTAATCGTTGCCATCGATCTCTGGGAGTACTGTCGTGCCATACGGGGTTGCATCGAAAGCGCGATTTTGGACATACCAATATGCCGAGCCGTGCAGATCATTGGTTCCAGCCTTCGTAGTGGTCGTGATCTCACCGGGCTGGTCGTAGGAAGCGGGATTCAACACACCATCCACCCTGATTTCTGCAATCATCTCGGCGGAGGGGAAAGCATCCTCCAAAGGACTATTGCCTGTGACATTCTGTGTCGAAATGCCGTCAACGGTGGTTAACGACTGGAATGGTAACCCGCCCTCAACAGAGAACCCGGAGGGATGACCGTTGGAACTGGTGGTGGTGTCCGGCTGCACTCCGGGCAGCGCCTGCAACATCGTGATTGGGCTGGTACTGCCATTGGTGCGGAAGTTTGTGGGCAGCGCCTGTATGCTCCGTGCGCTCAACTGCGTGCTGACCTGCGCTGTATCGAGATTGAGGATGCTGTTTCGATCCGACACTGTAACGTTTTGCGAAATTGCGCCTACTGGCAGGGTGGCGTCGGCGCGCAGCGGTTGGCGCGCGTATAACTCGAGATTGGGAATGGTCTCCGTTGCAAATCCTTTCTTCGTAACCTCCACCGTGTAATGATCGGGCGGAACGAATTGGAAGAGATAGTCGCCTGACTTATTGGTTTGCGTAGTGCGCACGGTGCCTTCGTCCAGGTTGTGCAGTGTCACGGTCGCGTCGGGTATCACAGCGCCGGCGGAGTCCGTCACCGTTCCAAGCACAGTGCCATAGGTGGTCTGCGCATAGATCGAAAGTGCGCTTATGGAGACGAGGCACAAGACCATGGCCCAGATCGCGAACGATCGGCGAAGCCCGCTGGCTTGCCTGCATGTGGTATACGTCAAATGGCTCAACATAATAATCCCCCTTGCCTTGGAACTCTTTGCAGTCATCCTAGCTGCGAGGTGAACGTTGGCGGTATCAAAAATTGGCAAATATTTTTCTATTTTTGCGAATGCGACGGAATACGGAAATCACGGTTTGTCGAGCGGACCAACCGCTCCTGTCAAGCATTGAGAGGCGAAACGGGATGATAGAGAGGGAGTTGTACGGATGCGTGCTGCGAAATCACTGTCATCTTTCAGCAAAACGCCGCTTGCGCCGGAAACGGTGGATGTCGTGATCATGCTCGGCAACGCGCCACATCGGCTTGCAATCGAGCTGATGATGAAGCGAAGTTCTATGGGGAAGAGCGATGAACCGAAGGGACTTTTTGCGGCTATCGTCGAGCGCCGCCGTGGGGTACTCCACTTTATCGATTGCATCGCGCGGCAGCCAGTATCGGCGATAACTTGCGATGTGGCGGCACGAGGGTAGTCCTGCAACGGCCAAATGAGACAGATCGTTCCGATCTGAACTTGGTGCTCAATTGGCAGGGAGAGAGTTGCCGGCCGACTCTTACGAATTTTGGGAAAAAAAGGGATTCCCATCCAATCCAACGTCAATGGAATGCTCTTCTATGGCAACAGCATCCATGATTTCGATCTGGCTTGCATCCTCCAGATTTGTCGCCAGCGGCTTTTTGCAAAGGATACCTTTCCCGGCGGCTGCAGCGATACGAATTGCCTGCGTGTGAAATTTGTCCGGCGTAGCGATGAGAACGGCATCGATGTCGTCCCGCTGCACCATCTCCTCAAGACTGGCGTATGACTGTTCGATCTCCAGTGCATCCGCAACTTGCCTGGCCCGCTGGGCGGCGACATCGGCCACTGCAATCAGTCGGGCCTCGGGCACGAGGCGCCGCACATTTTCGGCGTGCAGTTTACCCATCCCCGACTCCAAGGACTCCTACCCCGAGCTTCCGCATCGTCATATTTCTGCATCTTCGTGGCCATCGTAGCAGTCTGCGGTGAAATCGCTCTTCTGGAAAACCCGAGAAGATAAGCAATGAGATTCAAGTTGACACTGCCCCAACATAGAACTATAGTCACCGAATATCAAGACATGGGCTGTCTCCCCGGCAGGCCCTGAATGTCTGGTTTCGGCAATTGATGGAATGGCAGAACCTAACCGCGTGGACTCTTGGGGCCGAATTTTTCAGACGTCTCCCGGAGGACTCAAGCCGCTGCGGGTCTTGAAGTAAATCTTGCGATCCGATTCGTGCGCGTGATATTTAGGGTGCCGATCGGAATGACTTGCCTCGAATAGCATGCCTGTTTAGACAAGCAGGGTGCAGGGAGGGCAGTAGGATGTACCAAGATGTTTCTCTGGGCCAATCATCTGAACGATTTACTCGAAATGAGGATTGCTGTCTCAGCGTTCGAGTAGCGCAAGATCCTGACGAACATGCGCGAAATCTGACCGGGTGGAAGCAGCAGTATGACCAGCTCTCCCGGGGTCAGTTCCTTGGCTCATTGACAGAACTCCGGCTCGATAAGACCCAAATTTTCAAAGAAACAACGAGTCATACCATACGCCAATCGTGTGTGATTCCCAAAAACTCAGTCTGGTTCGGTATACCCAAGAGTGGCGGAGATAGCTTTATTGGCCGCAACCGGATCACGGACGACATGATCGCGCTACGACCGGACGGCGACGAGTTCAAGCTGCTTACGCCCGATTCCTTCGAGATTCTCGGAGTTGTGGTGGAGAAGGATGTTCTTGTCCGATATGCTCGCGAAATGGAACAAGTTGAACTGGACCCTGCTCTAGCTCAGGGAGAGGTGTTGCGCATAGGCATCAAGTACAAAGACGATTTGTGTAGATTTATGCTTCAGGTTCTGGCCGAATCCCAACGAAATACAGCACTGCATCTCCATGCTGCATCGCGCAATGCGCTGCGCGATGCACTCCTGACAAGGCTGCTTGGCCTGTTTAGCCAGCAGGTGAAGCCCTATAGCATGCCAACGCTCAACATCAACCACTACCGGGTGGTTGCGGGAATTCGAGATTACATCATTGCAAATAGGGACCACGCCATCACCGTTCCCGATCTTTGCCGACAGTTTTGCGTGAGCAGGCGAACGCTGCAATATTGCTTCCAGGAGGTGCTTGGAATGCCTCCGGCTGCCTACTTGCGCACCATCCGGCTCAACGGTGCAAGGCGTGATTTGCGCAACACTGCGTCCTGTCATGCAACGGTACAGGATATTGCGGCTGCCTGGGGCTTCTGGCATCTGAGCCAGTTCGCAAGCGACTATAAAGATCTTTTTGGAGAATTGCCGTCGGCGTCACTCCGTGCTCGTTCTCTCTGATAGCACTTTATCGAACAGCCGACAGGAATTCCGCCGTATCCCTGAACACACGCTGGTCTGCGTTCAATCTGCATAGAATACTTTTCGCATAGATGGGTATTTACCTGACTCAGGTAGCCCCTACATCTTGTGGTTTCAGAAATTCGGTTTTGCCGCACATTTGACCAGGGATTTGTAGGGAGCCGGCTCGACAGCGACGGCCTGTTCCAGCAACC
>JAKAAZ010000086.1 GCA_021802085.1 Acidobacteriota bacterium | reverse complement strand
CTGCATCGCATGAATTGCCCGAGAGGTTGAGGACCAGGCCCCCGGAAATTCATTCTGCATCACACTCGGTGGATTGATCGCCGAACTTCGCTCCACCAACCATCGATACGGCTTGCAAAATCAACCATGATGCTTTCATGCGGACATCCAGGCTAGCCCAGCTTCCGCAGCCTTGGGCTCACAAGAAATATTTTGGATGGGTTTCGGTCGGGGGATGTGCTGCTTGCTGGGAGGAAATGCTCTATTTTCGATGCGGGTGTTTGTAATGTTGTTTCCGATGATTGAGAAGTCGCGTGTAGTGAAGACCAAGCCTGTTGCAAAACGGTTCCGGATGGGTAGGATGGCGTTGTGTATTTGCGACGCTGCTATCGGCAGAAGGATGGGAAGCGGCATGCCTATTGGGCATTGGTGGAGTCCTATCGCACCGTGCGTGGGCCGCGTCAGCGCGTGGTTGCTTATCTTGGGGAGTTAGATGAGCAAGGCCGGCTTGGTGTCCAGCGAGCAGCGCAACCTGATTGTACGCCACAAGCCAGCCTTTTTGATCAGCATACCAGTCAGGAATGGGTCGAGATGGACCTGCGCGGAGTGCGGGTGGAGCGCATCCACCCACTCCACGCGGCTTTCTGAACATCGCATCAACTTGAATGCAATGTTATCCATGGATCAGGGGGACGACGCGTATATATTTACGCGGTCGCGCACCCACTGTACACGCTTGCCGTGCACGGTAGTGACGATGCCAGCCAAGCTCTGAATCGGTCCCGAGGGCTCATGATCGTACGGAATCCATTCCGGATAGAGAAGCACCATCTGTTTGGCGCCAGGGACGACCGGAATCTCTTCATGCATCTTCGCGATTCTATCGGCGTTGTTGCTAAGGTCAACGGTCAGGTGGATCGGACCTATATATGTATATGGTTTGTCAATCGGCGCCACTATGGGCGGCGGCATCGGGACAGGCTCGGGTTGCGGCTGATGCGCTGTCTGCGCCAGAGCGAAGAAGGCGAGGAAAGCAGAGGCGCGCAGCACCATGAAAGGGGAACGCATCATGACAATCAGTCAGTGTAAATTCTGGCGGAGCCAGAATGCCGGGCACGGCTCGCCGACATTCCGATTCGAGCCAGCAGCTTTGAAAAATGTTCGCTTGGCATGGTGGTGCAGCAGGCAAGTAGGTTACGAACGATGCTGTCTTCAACTGAGTTATACTCGGGGGGGCCGATGACATCCATCCCTCGAAATACGCTGCTTCGATTCGACATCCAAGCGTTCATCCTACCCGTACTTTTGTTGTGTCTCGGCTTCTGCTCCGAGAAAAGCCAGGGCCAGACGAATCTCTCTCAGCCTGGCAAGCGATCGACTTTCACTTCGGCAGAAACACATTCAGCGGGACTATATGATCCAGTCGCGAATCCCAAGGCGGTTGTGATTTTCGGCAATGCTAGATTCACGGTATTGACTCCCAGCATGATCCGCATGGAGTGGGCAGCGGATGGAAAATTTGAAGATCACGCCACGTTCGTTTTTTTGAACCGGAACATGCCAGTGCCGACGTTTACGCACGTGGTTGCGCGGAGCGCCCATGGTCAAAGACTGACCCTGAAAACGGACCAGTTGACACTCACCTATACGCTCGCGCCGGGCGGTAACGGGAAGTTCACGCCGGACGATCTCCAGGTAAGTTTCCAGTTGGATGGAAAAGAGATGACATGGCGTCCGGCCATGCCGGACACGGGAAATCTTCAAGGCACGACGCGCACGCTGGATGGCGCGCGCGGCAATGTGACCAAGGAACCGATCGGTCAGGGCCTGATTTCGCGTGACGGCTGGGTGGTGGTGGACGATTCCAAGCGTCCGCTATTCGGTTCCGCCGATTTCCAGTTCAAGCAGGGAGAAAACAGCCCGTGGCCATGGGTATTGCCGCGGCCTACCGGCGACCATCAGGATTGGTATTTTTTCGGCTACGGGCACCGCTACAAACAGGCGCTGGGCGATTTCGTGAAGGTTGCGGGCCGGATTCCGCTGCCGCCCCGATTCGTCTTTGGTACCTGGTGGTCGCGTTATTGGGCATATACGGACCAGGAACTCAATAACCTGGTTCAAGGCTTCCACCAAAACGACACCCCGTTGAATGTGCTGGTGATCGATATGGGCTGGCATCCAACATTCCAACAAAACTGGTGGAGCACGAAAAAGGACCAGTCCGGCCAGCCCCTGGGATGGACCGGATACAGTTGGAACAAGCTGTTGTTCCCGGACCCTGCTGCATTCCTGAATAACATTCATCGCGAAGGACTGAAGGTGACGCTGAACCTCCATCCGGCGGGTGGCATCGAGCCGTGGGAAACAAGTTACCCGGAGATGGCGCGCGCCATGGGTATCGATCCGGCGACCCAGAAATATGTCCCCTTCGACATAACGAACAGAAATTTTGCCACCCACTATTTTGATATCGTGCTACACCCGCTGGAAAAACAGGGGGTCGATTTTTGGTGGCTGGATTGGCAACAGCAAAACTATACAAAGATCCCAAACGTAAACCCGACGTTCTGGCTCGGCTACGTTTTCTTTACGGACCAGGCGCGCGAGGGGAAGCGGCCGCTCATGTTAAATCGCTGGGGCGGCCTGGGGGAACATCGGTATCAGATCGGCTTCTCGGGCGACACTATTTCGGTCTGGTCTTCGCTGGCTTTCCAGCCCTGGTTTACAGCTACCGCGGCCAACGTCGGATACGCCTATTGGAGCCATGACATCGGGGGCCACATGCCGGGCGCGGTCGATCCAGAGCTGTACACGCGCTGGGTACAGTTTGGGGCATTCAGCCCGGTCCTGCGCACGCATACCACCCAAAATCCAGAAGCCGAGCGTCGCATCTGGGCATATCCCGAGCCGTATTCGGGCATCATGCGGAATACTTTCCAACTGAGATATGCGCTGGTGCCGTACATCTACACGGAAGCGCGCCGCACCTATGACACTGGTGTGGCATTTTTGCTGCCGCTCTACTACAACTGGCCCGAAGCCGACGCGGCGTACAACTCGAAAAATGAATATCAGTTTGGCAAGGAGATGCTGGTTGCCCCTGTAACCACTCCGGTCGATGCCGTGTCGCAATTGGCGATGGAGTCGATCTGGCTGCCCAAGGGAAATTGGATTGAATGGGAAACAGGCAGACACTTCATTGGCCCCGTACAAGTGGAGCGCAGATTCTCCATCTCTCAAATTCCTGTGTATGTGCCGGAAGGCGCCATCATTCCCATGGCCCCGCCGATGAGTTATACCAGCGAAAAGCCTTTGGACCCTTTGATCCTGGCTGTATTTCCGCAACCTCCGGGAAGCTCCTCGCAGTACACGTTATATGAAGATGCAGGAGATAACGGCCGGGGATACCAGCAAAACGAGGCCGCGTGGACGACAATCCATGCGCAGCAGAAAGACGGGAACCTGATCGTCAGCATCGACCCCGTGCGCGGAAACTATCCTGGAATGCTGCATGCGCGCGCATACGAATTGCGGCTGCCTGGAGATTGGCCCCCGTCCTCGGTAACCGCGAACGGCACGCCGTTGAACTACACGATTGCAAGCGGAGCTACGGGATGGCATTTCGAAGGAAACACGCTGACGACGGTCATCACGTTACCACACGTGTCCACAAGCGAGCCCGTCGTGGTCCATGTCGAGCGGCCGGTGGGGCTGATGCGCCGACGCGCAGAGTTGGATGGCTTTGCGGGAGACATGACGCGTTTGCGCGAAGCCTATGACACGCTGAACCAAACGTTCCCGCTGGCATGGTCGCCGGATGTGTTGATCGAGGTCATGCAGACCGGAGACCGCTTGACCTACCATCCGGAGAGGGTTTCGCAGGAGATCGCGCATTTTCATCTGGAACTTCCCAAGGCCATCGAAACTGTGGACAAGATGAAAGATGCAATCACTCCCGAGGATAGAACGAAGATTGCCAAGATTCTGGGCGAGAACTGGCAGCATTCGATCGCGGCGCACCTTGCGACGTATCAGAGCGAAGTTGCCCGCGGAACCGCCCAGTTGCAGGATGTCTCTCAGCCACAAAGCAATGTTGGAAAGTAGTTGAACACCTTACGCTCGTAAGATGTACTGATGAATACGGCATCCAACAACGTTGGTTCTTGTGCGAGTGCCATCGGCAGTCTCGCTCCCGCAATATATTTAGGATGTCTGCTGCCTTTGCTGTTTTTGGGTCAAGCATCGGCGCAAACTTCCACCGAGAAGACTCAGGTGATGGCGCCGATCTCCATCAATACTACTGTCGTGGGTCCTCGCAGCTTTATTGCCGTTCACGGACGCCGCTCTCTGATCAATGGATACTCAGAAAGTGGATTGGAGGTCTGGGCATACCCGCTGCAACTCATCCGGGGCTATCGAATTGGATTTCGTACAGAGGGAACTACGTCCGAGATTTCCGGCCAAACAATTCTTCGGCGTATCACCTATCAGCCAGAAGCTATCCTGCGTACTTACATCGGTCCAAATTTTATTGTCCGCGAGAAGTTATTCGTTCCACTGCACGTACCGGGCGCAATTATCACGTATACGGTGGAGAGCCGGCAGCCGATCGATATCGTCGTCCATTTTGTGCCGGTTCTGAACCTGATGTGGCCGGCTGGGATTGGAGGGCAGGATACAAGCTGGGATTCCGGCTTCTCCGGCTATGTGATGACTGAGCAAACCCACAGGTTTTCCGCCGTCATCGGCTCGATGGATATTATCGCGCACGACGAGATTCTCAACAGCACGGAATCATCCTCAACCGCTGGGAGCCTTGCTTTCACGGTGCGGGCCGGCGGCAGCACCGGCAATGAAACATCGACCGTGGTCATTGCTTCCAAAGACAATACTGCAAACGATAGCATGACAACCGACTCTGGCTCCCTGGTCGCGGCACTCACGCATTCCAGCGCGCAGATGGAGCGGAGCGCCATGGACCATTACGGCGACCTGCGAGCAAACGCGCTGCAGATCGAGACTCCTGACAAGACCATCAATCGAGATCTGGCATGGTCTGAGATCGCGCTGGACCAGGCCTGGGTTTGCAATCCTTATCTTGGCTGCGGTGTGGTCGCTGGATACGGCCCATCGCGAGGCGCCAGACGACCCCAGTACGCATGGTTTTTTGCTGGAGATGGGATGGTTGCGGTGGACGCCTTGTTGAGTGCGGGAGAATACTCGCGCGCGCGCGAGGAGCTTGATTTCATTGCAAAATACCAAGACCGGAAAACGGGAATGCTCTGGCATGAGATGTCGCAAAGCGCGGGTCTGATCGACTGGGTCGGCAAATATCCCTACATGTTTGTCCATGTAGACATCAGCTTTCAATATCTGATTACTATGGCGGATTATGTAGCGACGAGCGGGGACAAGACGTTTTTGCAGGACTACTGGCAGTCTGTGCAGGCCGCCTATCGCTACTGCCAATCGCTCATTGACCCACAGGATGGACTGCCGCACATTCCGCGAGGCAAGGAGGGAGGCGATGAACAGGACCGCATGAGCGATGCGATTACGCTATCCGACAGTTGGGTGGAGGCATCGAGGTCCTTTGCCAAAATGGCGACGTGGATGGGGGATGCATCCCAAGCTGCACAGGCAGGGAACGCCAGCGAAAAGGCTCGCGGATCTTTTTCCAACCGCTATTGGGACGACAGGGAAAAATTCTGGATCGACGGATATTCGCCATCCGGCAAAAAGATTTTGAATCGCAGCGGCAGTGGAGTCGTAGTGTTTGCCCAGCATCTCTTCAGCGAGGGGCAGGAAGAAACGTTGCTGGATCAGCTCGCTTCGCCGAATTTCCAGACGGATTGGGGAACGAGAAGCAACCCTCTCAATGCCAGCTCATTCGATCCTAACTCCTACGCCAAGGGCAGCGTGTGGGCCATCGGCACAGCGAATATCGCCATGGCATTCTGGGTGGACCACCGGCCTGATACGGCTTTTCCGATCTGGAGCGGACTGATTCCATGGTCTTCTCTCGACTCGCCGGGACATATGGACGAAGTCCTGGCTGGAGATTATTACCACGAACAGACGGAGTCGGTGCCGGAACAAACATGGTCCTCGGCTGCATTTCTCCGTGCGACGGTACAAGGGCTGTTGGGTCTGCAGGTCGATGGAATCGCTCGCCAAATCGTTTTCGCTCCTCATGTGCCGGCGGATTGGAATGCGCTGGCGATCCGAAACGTCCAACTTCCCTCAGCAACGCTTGCGTTTGTTTGGTCGCGAACCAACGATGGTTCGGAGATGGAAACCGTTAACAGCGGTACTCCGGTCCATCTTGTTTACAGTCCAGAAATTCCACTGGGCGCTCACCTGACCGGAGCAAGCTGGAATGCAAAGTCGATTCCTGCCCGGCTGAAGGAATATTCGCAGACGAGCGATGCAAGCATGGAGTTGGAGATTCCCCACGGAACCTCGCACCTGACCCTGCGGTACACGGGTGGAGTTTCGTTGTTACTGCCACGTGTCCATCCATGGATCGGCGACTCCAGCCACGCTATGAAAGTCATCGATGAGAAGCTGCTTGGATCTACCTACACGCTGAAGGCCGAGGTGGACGCCGCCAGCATCTCGACCTTCCAGCTGTGTACCGGAAGAAGAGTAGTTGCGGTGCAAGGTGCGTCATGGAAAGCAGTAGCGTCAAACACCTATGCGTTGACGATCCGTCCATCCAGCAATTCTGGTCATGCGCACGGGTATAGCCCTGTAGAAGTTGTTGTCGATTTTGCCCCTTCGCATTAGCGGTTTGGAGTTTGAAATCGTTAGAATCTTCCGCGTTTGGCCTATGGATTCACAATGGCCCACTACCGTCAACAAATAGGAATTTGACAGTGTAGTTTGGTCAGCTTAGTATCCTTGCCGTAATCAAAACCTAGAAAATGCGGTCGTCTACGTTTTTCCCGCATGGGAAATATTGCGCAATTCGCAACTTTTTGGAGGTGTCATGAAAGTGGATTTTTCAGCCAGGTTCCAGGGCGTCTCGTCTGTGCACAACTACTCCCTTCGCTTGCAGCGCTTTGCCGCAACCCATGGTCTTCTCGCACGTCGTTGCCTGAAGGTCCTGTGCCTTTTCTGGATGCTGCTCCCGTGTGCCATACCCATACATGGACAGGTTGTGACCGCCAGCTTGCAAGGAACTGCCCAGGATTCATCTGGCGCGGCAATCGCGGCGGCGAACGTGAAGGCAGTAAATACGTCGACAAATGTCGTTACCAGCACAGTGACGGACGCGCAGGGCCGTTTTGTTTTCGCCGCTTTAGCACCCGGGGGACCCTACACTGTCACCGTTAACGCCCCCGGATTCAAAACCGAAGCGCGGTCGGGCATACTTCTCGCGGTAGATCAGACAGCGGATGTCACCATTGTGCTGCAGGTCGGCTCCGCAACCCAAAGGGTCGAGGTAAATGGCGACGTCACGCAGCTAGAAACGAACACCTCCTCCGTGGGCCAGGTCATCGGGAACCGCTCTATTGTGGACCTGCCCTTGAACCAGCGAAATGTTTACTCGCTGATGTTTCTCGTGCCCGGCGTCACGGGAAGCGTCAACGTCCAGTACAACAGTCTCAATTTCTCAGTAAATGGCGGCAGGCCAGGAACCACCAATATCCTGGTGGACGGAATTCCGGCCTCGCCACCGCTGATCAATCCCATCGGCGGTCTCGCCGTATTTCCTTCCGTGGACGCGGTTCAGGAATTCAAAGTTGAGTTAAGTTCCTATCCGGCCCAGTTCGGACGAAGCGGAAGCGGGATTGTCGACGTCATATTGAAGTCGGGCACCAACCAGCTTCATGGCAGCGCGTATGAATTTCTCCGCAACTCAGCGCTCGATGCGAACACGTTTTTCAACAATCGGACTCACACTCCACTGCCTCCCTTCAAGCGGAGCCAATTTGGTGGAAGCGTGATGGGTCCCGTTTACATCCCGAAGCTATACAACGGGAAAGACAAGACCTTTTTCATGTTTTCGTATGAAGGCTTACGGCAAGGGACCGAAGGCGAGGTAACTGCGACCGTTCCAACCGCTTTACAGAAAGAAGGAAACTTCTCGCAAACCTTAGATTCTGCGGGCCAGCAGGTCGTCATTTACGATCCAACAACCACCGTTCCAAATGGATCGGGATATGTGCGCCAACCTTTTCCTGGCAACATCATCCCCCCGCAGGACATTGATCCCGTCGCCGCTCGGATCATGAATTACTATCCGCCACCCAACACGACTGGTACTGTTTCGGGTCAGAACAATTTCTTCGCCTCGGGTACACAGACGCTGAATATCGACACATACGATTCCAGAGTGGACGAAGTTTTCAATGACAAGAACCGGATGTTCGTTCGCTACTCGCGCCGCAATCTGGTGGCGCCACCCCTTCTGGTCTTTCCCAAGGCATATCAGATTGCCGAGGGCGGCCAATTTCAACCCCAGGTGTCAAACAGCGCAGCGATCGATTTTACCCACACATTCAGTCCAAGCTTCTTGATGGAGATTCCGTTCGGATTCTCGCGCACAGCCATAAATTTCACCCCTGTCAGCGCGGGATTCAACCCCTCGACGCTCGGGTTCCCCGGCTATATCGCCGCGAATGCGGACCATCTGCTTTTTCCCGGTATCGGGCCCGCAAATTACTACACTCTCGGCGATGCGGCGCAGGGACAAACCCGGCATGGAGGCTTTACTATCTTCTCCATTGGGATCAACAATACCAAGGTCATCGGGCCGCATGTGATCATGTTTGGCGGCGAAGGCTGGCTACTCCAATCGAACGATGTTGAATCCGGTTCCTCCACTGGAAATTACCACTTTACCCAAGCGATCACCCAGGGACCGAATCCCAACGTTGCAACCCCAACTGGCGGCAACGCAATCGCCTCCTTGTTGCTGGGGGTGGGCAGCGGCATCATGGAAATCGACTCGAAGAACGCCGCCGTAACAAGCAAGTACTACGGCGCATATGTCGAGGACAACTGGACTGCCCTGCCCAAACTCACTGTCAACTTAGGTCTGCGTTACGACCTCGACATTCCTCGCACGGAGCGGTACAACCGCATGGAGACATTCAATCCTTCCGTTGCATCGCCGCTTGCGCAGGAAACGGGACTGACCGGACTGACAGGAGGAGTGATCTTTAACGGCGTCAACGGCGTGAGCCGCCGCCAGTTCCAGCCGCAATGGGCCAACTTCGGGCCTCGCCTGGGGCTTGCCTACGAAGTTGATAAAAACACCGTGGTTCACGGTGCCTATGGCATCTACTATGGCCCTTCCCTGCGTTCTGCGGGCGTCACCATCGGCAACGAGGGGTTTAGCTCCGTCACGTCGTATACCGGAAGCCCGAATGGATTGACGCCGTCTGTTTACCTCAGCAATCCTTTCCCCAACGGATTGAACCTGCCCGTGAAAAGTTCGCTCGGGCTTCTTACCGGAATTGGCTCTTCCTTCGAAAATCCTCTGATTGGCGATAACAAAGTTGGCTACACGGAAAACTGGGATTTAGATGTCCAGCGTCAATTACCTTTCAACACTCTGGTCGATGTTGCTTATATCGGAAGCCACGGAGTACACCTCAACAAATCCGGCGAGAATGACTGGAATACGAACCAGCTGACTCAGGCAGCGCTGAGCCTGGGCACCCAACTTCAAAAGAGCGTGCCCAATCCGTTCTACGGGATCATAAAAACAGGCCCGGAATCGGGCGCAACCATCGCGCGCAGTTACCTGGAAGCTCCCTTTCCTCAGTTTACAGCGGTCTATCTGTCGTATTTGACGGGTGGATACGCTGACTACAATTCGATTCAAATAAAAGCCAACAAACGCTTATCTCGCGGACTGAATGCGCTCGTAGCATACACAGGGGAGAAGCAAATCGACGACTATTCGGCCATATCGAATGTAGGGAACATTACCGGAGGCATCCAAAACATCTATAATCCACAGGGGGAACGCGCGGTTTCTTCCAACGATATCTCTCGAAACCTCGTCGTCAGCGCGGTATATAGCCTGCCATTCGGGCGGGGGCGGCAATTTGGCTCCAACTGGAACCGGCCTGTGGATGCTGTGCTTGGAGGTTGGCAGGTCAACGGCATTTTGACGGAACAAACGGGCTTTCCACTCTCTCCCACAACCCAGAACACTTCCAATTCTGGAAGCAATGTGCTGCGGCCAAACCTGACCGGCACAAGCCCAGTGGTGAAAGGCTCCGCGCTGTCCCGGCTCAACGGGTACCTGAATCCTGCCGCCTTCTCCCAGCCAGCACCCTTCACGTTTGGGAACGCTCCGCGCACGCTTTCCAATGTGCGCGCTCCCGGCTACCATGATCTTGATTTCTCCATATTCAAGAATTTCCCTGTTACGAACCGCGCCAATGTGGAGTTCAGGGCGGAGTCGTTCAACTTGCTCAATCAAGTGCAGTTTGGCAAACCCAATATGACGCTGTCCTCCGGGCAGTTCGGCGTGATCTCATCCCAAGTGAATACGCCGCGACAAATTCAACTTGCCTTGAAGATTCTTTGGTAACTTCAACATACGGGGAGACGGATGATGGGCGAAGGTAAGGATTCGATTACTCGCAGGGAAGCTCTGGCAAGGTTAGGGGGCGCTGCATTGGGTTCGGCGTTCGCCCCAACATTTCTGTCGGCTCAGACGGGTTCAGCACAAGCGCCGACCGCCCCAGCGCATGTGCTGAAGAGCGGCGCAGGGAGTCATTCCTCCGCCAGGCCCAATATTTTGTGGATTACCGGGGAGGGTGTTCCGCTCAAGGCGCTGAGTTGCTATGGAAGCGAGCTGATAAAGACGCCGCACATCGATCGAATCGCCAATGAAGGAATGCGTTTCGATAACAGTTTTTGCACGAATGCATTGTGCGCGCCCAGCAGAGCCACGCTTCTTACGGGGAAATACGACCATCTGAATGGAATGATTTCCAATCCGGGGGCTACAACGGGCGGTATGACGCACCCGACCTTCGACGCCTCCCAGGAGACGATGGCGAAAATATTCAAGCGCCATGGATATCAGACGGGGATGGTGGGAAAGTGGCATCTGCCGGCCAATCCCGGTGAGACAGGGTTCGATTATTTCGTGTTCAAGAACGGCGCCGGAGGGCCTTATTACAGCCCGAATGGCTATCGGCGAAATACCAGCTTAGGCAGTAACGTCATCCAGGAGAAAAGCTATCCCGGATATATCACCGACAATATGACAGATTTTGCGATCGAAGGGATCGAGCAATTCAAGCAGCCGTTCTTCATGATGATGCAGTTCTTCAACGATCATCGCCCGTTTGACCCACCTCACAAATACGAGCACATCTACGACAACGTGCGGATCACGGAACCTGGCACGTTCTATGATGATTACTCCATGCGTGCCGCGCCTGCCCGAGAGGCCCGGATGCGGATCGCGGATATGCCGGACTTCAGTCCGCCAAGCGACCTGACGGAGCGCCAGCGCAAGCAGTGGAACTATCAGAAATTCATGGAGCATTTCCTCGGCACGCTGCGTTCCCAGGATGACAACATGGGCCGACTGCTGGATTACCTGGACAAGAGCGGACTCGCGGAAAATACGATCGTCATCTATACAACGGACCATGGGTTCTTTCTTGGCGACCACGGCTGGTTCGACAAGCGCTTCATGTACGAGCAGGCGCTCCGGGTTCCCTGGATGATTCGGTATCCGGGTCATATCAAGCCAGGCAGCGTGAGCAAGGATTGGGTGGTGAACATCGATAACGCGCCGACGGCATTGGATCTGGCGGGCCTGCCTGTTCCCGAGGACATGCAGGGCAGGAGTCTGGTTCCCTTGTTCCAAGGGAGCGCTCCCGCGGATTGGCAGACCTCCATGTATTACCACTACTACGAATTCGCGCCTCCGCACTGGGTCTTCCCGCACTATGGGATTCGTACCAGTCGCTACAAATTGATCAGCTATTACACGGTGAATGAGTGGGAACTGTTCGATCTGGAAAAGGATCCGGACGAGATGGAAAACCTTTTCGAATGGTCGGGGTACAAAGTTCATCCTGCCTATCAGTCGATCGCGGAAGATCTCGTCGGTCAACTCAAAGGGCTGCGCGAGAAATATAAGGACACGACAGGAAGCCCAGTTAAGCTGTGGCCCACACGCAGTTACGACTGATCCGGTGGGCCTAGTCAGCCGAAATCCAGCTATACCCAACGAGTCTTGGCCGAGGGGAGTACGACTGAGCTTGACCCTGCGGACGGCGATGTGGATAGTGTTTTGGCGTCTCGTTTGGCCTGGTACATATTGGCGTCCGCGATGGCGCGCAACTCGTTTGCCGTCTTGCCGTCGTCTGGATATAGAGCCACGCCAATGCTGCCCGAGACGAGTAGCTTCAGATCTCGCACGGGGATGGGCTGATCGAGTACCTGTTGTAGCTTCTGCACCAAGATTTCCGCACCATTTGGCTGCGCGATATCGGAAACCAGGACCGTGAATTCATCGCCGCCAGTGCGCGCAAGCGTGTCGGCTTTTCGAACGACAGAGCCGAGACGCAAGGCGGCTTCCCGCAAGAACTCATCTCCAACCGCATGTCCATACATATCGTTGATTTGTTTGAATCCATTGAGATCCACCATCAACACCGCTGCTCGCACTTGGTTTCGTTCCGCGCGTTCCAGCATGTTTTCCAGGCGATCCTCCAGCAGACGCCGGTTTGGCAGTCCGGTCAGCACATCGTGGAGAGCCATATGTTCCGTGCGTTCTATCTCCTCTTCCAGAAACGTCAGCAAGACACCGACGGCAATGATCAGTTTTGGGATGTTTCGCACGGCGGCATCGAGTTTCAGATGGGGAAGATACATTTGCTCAATCAGCAAGCCGACCGGAAAAGTGGCGGCGGCAACCACAAATCCAAGAACTGCCGTCAGAACGCCCGTACTCTTCTGCTCGAAACGCTGCCAATATCGGATGCCCGCGACTAGATACAGCCAGGAAATCGTCGCGTTGATTCCATAGCCCATCTGATTTCCCGGAATAAGGCCAGCCAGCAACACCGGCAACGCGAGGCCGATCATACAGCTGAAAATGTTGTCTCGGGCGGAACGCCTGGCCCTCACGCGGTAATTCAGCGCAGTAATACTTGCAGCCATCACGGCGACAGTGACGTAGTAGGGCAGCGCACGTTCGACCCCCCAGATTGTGAGCGTGCTGTATGCCATCAAGGCGGTTGCCCAAATTGTCAGGAGCGTCGATTGCGCGACCAGTAGATCAAAGCGAGAAGCAGCCCGGATGAAGGCAATTCCAGCCAGATCCAAGCTAAGCAGGGAGACAGTTGCAATCCCCATCCCCCAAACACCATCGCTTACATTCAGCAGTTGCGCGGCGAAGTGCAGAAAGAGGAATGTCCAGCCCAGCAGCCATGAACCCAGGTGCCTTTCAGCACGATGCCGCAGCATCGACCGGAAGACGAACACCAGCGCGGCGAACGCAATGAAATATGGCAAAACGGAATAATGCAGCATAGCTAGACCTGGGGTATGAGGAACTTATGTCGCTACATGATAGGGCCCTATCGCCCTAGGCGGAGCAAATATTTTAAGAAAAT
>JAKAAZ010000085.1 GCA_021802085.1 Acidobacteriota bacterium | reverse complement strand
AGGGGAACGTGAAGATTCATACGCTCGACCGGATCGATTCTCTGCTGGGGAAGTCGATAGGAACCCGGATCACGTACAAACAGTTGGCAAGTTCCAGCAGGGAGTAAAGTATATAATTCCCTAAAATTAGGCTATTCCGGTGGATATGAAATGCCAAGACGGATAGCCATTGCGTGTTTTGACACATCGAGAGCTTCCCCCAGTTCTGAAAGAGTACGCTTTCCTTGTGACATCAGCTTTTGAATTAGAGGAAAAGGCATCAATATATCCGCTGCCAATTGGTTGGCCTCTGTCTCTTTTTTGCTGGAAAGAGCACCGCGAAATAATGCATCCTCCACGATGCCATCATTAAGGTCACCGCGATGCAGGATGAAGTGGGCGATCTCATGGGCAATAGTGAACCGCTTGCGAGGATTGGACTCGCTCTTGTTCACGACAATGCTGAACCCGCTCGATCCGCCGTTGAGTTTGTCGATAAATAATTTCCCCGAAATCGGATGAGGAAGATTATCTTCCCACACGTTAACACCAAGCCTCTCCGCGATACCGACCACGTTTACTGGCGCTTCCTGCTGGAAACTCTCGATGATCTGTCCCACCGTTGGCTCTTTTACAGTTGTCTCACTAATTGGTAAGGTTGCCATGTCAGTTTCCTTTCCCCGGATAATCCTTAGCGAGCGAGCTTACGCGTTTACCTTTATCCTCAGCTACTTTTGATGCATCTGCAACCGTTTTCGGCGTAGGCTCCCTAACCAACTGATTACTAAGAAGCTTCTGCTGTTCGTGAAGTGCCTGCATCTTCTCAAATAGCTCGAACATGTCTTTGGCTGCCGGATATTCATTGATCTTCTGCGCAAGTACCTGATCGGCTTGCTTTTTAATTGACTTTGTGATCTCTTCCCTGATCCCCAAATATCCATAGATCGCTGCGATTGCAATGAAAATCGCCAGTGCTGCGAGTAAAGCACAAAGAGCTGTCAGCGTAACCATCAGAAAGTCAATGTACGTTACAGTGTGAGACTCAGACGCAACTCTCGCCTGCGCAGCCATTTCGATGACTTTAGGCACTACGTTTACCATCGCAATCACAAGGTAATCCTATGTGTTGGAATGCGCAGACGCAAACATTTTTGGAGGAATCCAGAAACCTGTGGATTCAAATTGACCCACTATCCCTGTAGTCTGGCGGCAAGAAGAGGTCCATCTCTGCTCACCCGCGCCAGAGGCATCCAGCACCAGCCAATCATCCCTTCAATCGCGGCTGCGGATTTTCGAGAGCAGGATCAGGATTTCCAAATAGAGCCAGATCAGCGTGACCATCAGCCCAAACGCGCCATACCATTCCATGTATTTCGGCGCGTTGGCGCGCACGCCGCTCTCGATGAAATCGAAATCCAGCACCAGATTCAGCGCCGCGACGATCACCACCACCACGCTGAACCCAATGCCGACAATGCCCGAGCCATTGACGGACGCGAAATGCACGCCGAAGAAGCCGAGAACGACCTCGGCAATGTAAAACAGCATGATTGCGCCCGTGGCCGCAACCACTCCCATGCGAAATTTCTGCGTCACCGGAATCAGCCCGGAGCGGTACGCCAGCAGCAGAACTGCGAGCGTGCCAAAGGTGAGCGCCACGGACTGGATCGCGATCCCGGGAAATCGCAGTTCCAACACCGCTGAGATGCCGCCGAGCGCCAGGCCCTCCAGCAAAGCATAGATGGGCACCGTCACCGGTGCCCATGCCTGCTTGAAGATCGTGATCATAGCGAAAATGAATCCGCCGATGAACCCGATCCACATCAGCAGCGCAACGCTGGCCGGCGAACGCGACTGCATGAAGATGTGCCACGTCCATGCCGCCGTTGCCACCGTGCAAATTAAAAGCAGGCCGGTCTTATTGACCGTCCCATCCAACGTCATCCCTTCGCCCAGCGCGACCGCGTGTCCTTGAAATACCTGTGCATTCAGTGCTGGGTTGGATGTCTTGATCAATTGGGCCATAATTCCCTCTGCCGTCCGATTCGTATCGTCCTGCTAAGGATAGTATCTGGTAAATGCTCCTGCGGAACTAAACTCCTCACTCCACACGCCAAAAAGCAAAAGGCTGGCCATTGCGCCAGCCTTCACTAGTCCTTCGGCGTTCGCTGCTGAAAACAGCGTCAGATTATTCGCAACAGCAACAGGATGATCACAATCAGCAAAATCAAGCCGAGGCCGCCACCGCCGTAGTATCCGATTCCGGGTCCCAGGCGATACCCGCCAAATGAGACAAGCAAAAGTAGAACGATCAGGATAATTAGCATTCCGTCTCCTTCGCGGCGAAGCTCCTCCGCATTTAGCGAGTTGGATGCAAACCACGCGCATGGGTACATTCATACGTCGTACTTTTTTCTCCAACTCTGACAGTCCGATGCAACCCTACCGAACAACGGAAAACTGTGGGTTTGTCAAAGTTCCAGTCAACCGGATCGGAAACGTCAGTCGCCCATCTTTTTCCTTGGCCCCCTTGAACCAGCGGGCGAAGGTGTCTATGAAGAAGCCCTGCTTCTTCTCGATAGTCGCGCTCCCTCGATAGTCCATGGGTCCTCCCATCAGGGACATGCTTCCCGAGCCATTCACTTCGATGCCGTAAAAGTCGATGCCAATCTGTCTGCTGTAGATGCGCCGGTTCCTCAGCTCCGCATCCCCGGCAAACGTGGAGAATGCCGAGGCCGGCAGCGCGGACGCATTCGCAGTGCGGAATCGCTCCACCTGCTTCATGCTCGCGTTCCGGTTCAGAAGGGGCATCTGCCCCCGTCGCACCGTAATGTTCCCAGTCCCGCGCATCTCATCCAGCGGATTCGACGTATGCGCGATCTCTCCGGCCACATCCAGCTTCCCTTGCATCATTCCCGTTATCTTGGGTGGGCCCTGATCGAATTCAGTCAACAGATAGGGCATTCCGATACCGCTGACTTGCACCCTGGCCTGGAACGTTGTGTTCTTGGCCGCAAAGTCAAAGGAGAGATCTCCGCTTGCTTTCCCGCGATACGTCTTTGTCTCAAAGCTTTTGAACGTCAAGTGCCTGGGCGTGATCTGAACGTCCGAACGGAGGTCCTTCGTATGGATCGATCCAAAAGCCGCAGTCGCCGCCGTAAGGTTGCCTTGAATGGTCTGTGGAGGAGCGGGATGGCCCGGCGCGTGAAACTCGATCTGCTTCAGATCCCCGGAGGCTCCCCGCAATTCCAAAATGACGGGGCCCGGACGGTCCGATGGGTCGATCAGGTTCGAGCCCAGCAGAACGCCGTTTTTTACTTCCAGGGTGGAGATCGAGCCCATCGAAAAATGCTCCGGCTGATTTTTCGGCCCGGTTGGGTTTTGAAAGTTCCACAGACCGTCGGGATCGGAGATGAAATCGATGGTTGGCCGGTTGAGCACCAGCGAACGCACGACGATCTTTCCATGCAGCAGCGGCGTCCACTCCACCGCGGCCTCCAGGTTGGGGACGCTGAGAAAATCGCCCGCCGGAAACGGCTTTGGATTTTTTACTTCCAGTCCGTAAACACGGACCGACAAAGGGAGGAATCGAAGTTCAACATGCTTGATTTCTACTTGCAGCCCGGTTTTCTTCTGCAAGTCCGCGATCACTCTGGGAAGAAATCTGTCAGGATTGCGCAGCCAATACGCTCCCACCGCGCACAATACGACGATTGCGCCCACCAGAACCAGCAGCACGACCTTGAGAAAACGTCCCATCCAACTCCCGCGAACCCAGAACCACATCCCGTGATTGCAACAACGATTGATGAGATGCATCGAGGCTGCCATGCGTCAGGGTTAGCGCTTCGACCTTCTAGGCTGCGGCGGTTAGCCTATCGCTGGCCGGATGCGGCCCCTGTCGCAATATAGCTTGAAGGAAGTATATTGATGGACGTGCGTCCGGGTCCTGGAAAAACCGCTCGAAATGTGCCGGCGCAAAAATAGTTCTTTCGAGACGATCGGGAGGTTGCAAATTGTTCGCAGAGTGCTGTGCATCGCATCACAAGATCGTTCGGGGCCGCGGGCCCAAACGCCATCTTCGTCAATACCTGGTAACCGCGCTGGCGATGGCTGCGCCTGTCTTCTTGTTCGCGCCCGTCGCATTGCTGTCTCAAAACACCGCGAAGGCGGCTGCCCCGGTCATTCCTGGCAGTGCGAAGATCGAACACGTCGTCTGGATCATTCAAGAGAACCATTCATACGACAATTATTTTGGCACCTTCCCAGGCGCCGACGGCATACCTCCGTCTACTTGCCTGCCAAAATTGCCGGGCGCTTCGGCCTGCGTCAAGCCATTTCACATGCCACAAGGGCAACCTCTCCTCGATCTGGAACATAGCTGGGAAACGGCACACGCCGCCTACAATTCTGGCACGATGGATGGCTTCGTCTGGGCCGAAGGATCGCCCTACACGATGGGCTATTACGATGAGCGAGACATTCCCAACTATTGGAAGTATGCGCGCAGCTATACGCTCTGTGACCGATTTTTCTCCTCTGAAATGACGGGTAGTTCCCCCAACCACGTTTTCACTGTGGCCGCCCAATCCGGAGAGATCAACAACATCGGCTCACTCAAACAAGTTGAAAATCAATTGGACGATGATGATGGTTTCAATTTTGCTTCCATCGTCCGGCGGTTCCGGGGAGCGGGCATCACCTGGAAATATTACGTGGAGACCCAGCCGCTTCCGCCCAGAGGCAACGCGAATGCCCAAATGGCCCATATGGCCTATCCCAACCCCAAAGAACTCACTTTATGGAACCCGTTGCCTGGTTTTAAGGGAATACGGGAAAATCCCGCCGATATGGCACGGCTTGTTCCGCTGCAACAGTACTTCGCCGATCTGAAAAGCGGAACACTTCCCCAGGTTTCCTGGATCATTCCCGATTTTCAGGACAGTGAGCATCCACCCGAACCACTCGATCAAGGAATGTGGTACGTAACCCGGGTTATCAATGCGCTCATGCAAAGCCCGTACTGGAAGAACACCGTCATCGTTCTTACCTGGGACGATTACGGAGGTTTTTACGATCATGTCCCGCCGCCGGAAGTGGACGCTTACGGTTACGGTCCTCGCGTCCCGACGATTGTGATCTCTCCCTACGCGAAGCAGCATTATGTCTCGCACGAGACCTACGACTTTACCTCGGTCCTCAAATTCATCGAGCAGCGCTGGAACTTGCAGCATCTCACCGCTCGCGATGACCGCGCGAATAACATGGCGGATGTCTTCGACTTCGATCAGCCTCCTGCTTCGCCACTCATCATCCCGATTCCGGCTGGCATTCACTCCCACCTGCTGCCGGTGCATATCACGTACCCACCGTCGGTCGAACTGCCACATCAGAACGGAGTCAGGATCCAGGGGACCCAGGCAGTCCCGTACATCCCGCCGTCGCCGCCCGCGAAACAATAGAGCGTTGCATCGGAGTGAAGAGAATACAGGGTCAAGTCGAATGCACAAATGACTGGGGCGCGGTTGTGGCAGCCGTGCCCCAGTATCGGCAGACGAGTTGCCGTTGATTACCGGCCAGTCTGAAAGTCGGCGCGGCAGCCGCGATCAACCCTGATGCCCTGATAGGTGTATCCCCATGTTCGTCCCTGAATGCATGGAGAGCCGCTGCGCTGGTTCGTCATGCGCGCTT
This sequence comes from Acidobacteriota bacterium, assembly GCA_021802085.1. Classification (GTDB taxonomy): domain Bacteria; phylum Acidobacteriota; class Terriglobia; order Terriglobales; family Acidobacteriaceae; genus JAKAAZ01. The sequence continues at coordinate 7,987 of JAKAAZ010000085.1, read as the reverse complement.
CGCCGCCCGTATTGATGGGACAGAAATGCCGCCTTCCGTCGTCGGAAGCGCAGGTAATGTGCCGTCCCCACTGAGCGGTGGTGCCACTCTGCACCCGCGCGTAGGTACACGAACATCTGAGAACAACCAGAATCGCTGCAACGAAAAGGATCTTGGATTTGCTCATGGAAGCCTTCCACAGGAATGCCGTATGCTGCGTGGGATAAAGTGCCGTTCTCTTCGGCCATCGGCAACAAGAATGCGCGGCGGGGACACTCCCGCATTTGGCGATGTATGTTCCCGTCATTATTTGCTACGCTCAGGCAAGACTATTTCTGTCCTGGGACGACAAAAGTCGATACGCATCCCCAATCCAGATTTATACCTGCCCGGTGGCGGGCTCCTCGCTCCATGCGCCGGCTGCGGCTGCTTCCGCTGGTGGCGGCGACCTATTTCATGGTGTCCGGCGGCCCGTATGGCCTGGAAGATATCGTCGGCCAGGCGGGCTATGCGCGCGCTTTGCTGCTGCTCTGTGTCGTTCCTTTCCTCTGGAGTCTGCCCACCGCTCTGATGATTGGAGAACTGGCCAGCGCGCTGCCGGAAGAAGGTGGCTTCTACATCTGGGTCAGCCGCGCTCTCGGCCGCTTCTGGGGATTTCAAGAGGCCTGGCTCTCGCTTGCCGCCAGCATTTTCGATATGGCCATCTATCCCGCCCTGGCCGTCGCGTATCTCAGTCAACTGAATCCAGCGTTGACGACCGGCCATCGCGGCCTTGCATGGTCGCTCGCCGTGATCGTGATCTGTGTGGCCTGGAATCTGCGCGGCGCCAATTCCGTCGGCCAGGGTTCGCTATGGATGCTGGCGTTGCTGCTGACGCCCTTTCTTGGCATCCTCGCCTGCGGACTGTGGCGTGTCGGCCAGCATCCGCTCCAGTCCGCCTCGTTTGCGCGGACGCCACACGGCAGCCTGGTCACGGCGCTGCTGTTTGTGCTGTGGAACTACATGGGGTGGGACAACGCGTCGACGATCGCCGGCGAGGTGGAGAATCCGCGGAGAAACTATCTTCGCTCCACGCTGGCTGCCGTGCTGCTGGTGACGGCCAGTTACGTACTGCCCGTTGCAATCGTCGCACTCAGCGGAATCCCCGCCTCGATCTTTGTTACCGGATCGTGGGTGGCCGCCGCGCGAACACTGGCGACCACTCATTTCAGCCATCGCTTCGCCTCTTGGCTCGCGCTCAGCGTCATCGTTGGGGGCGTCCTTACCGGCGTTGCCATGTTCAACGCGCTCACACTTTCCTACGCACGCATTCCCGCTGCCATGGCCAGCGATGGACTGCTGCCGAAAGTGCTGGCGCGCCACGGCAACAACGGCGTTCCGTGGGTTGCTGTCCTGGTTTGTGCGGCTTCCTGGGCGCTCGCGCTGGGTCTTAACCTCACCCGGCTGCTCGAACTCGACATCCTGCTGTATGGATTGAGCCTGATTCTGGAATTTATCGCGCTCGCGGTTTTGCGCTGGCGTGAACCCTCGCTCGCCCGAACTTTCCGCGTTCCCGGCGGCCGCTGGGGCGCGGTGGCGATTGGCATCGCTCCTACACTGTTGATTTTCTTCGCCATAGTCGCGGCCCGCGCCGATCGCCTTACATCGGGATTGCCTGCGATTCTTTTCGGGACCATCCTGGCTGCCGCCGGTCCGCTATTCTATCTCTGTACTCTCCGTCGGAAGTGATTCTCCAACGTCGTGTCAGCAGGATGCGGGTTTGGGTAAAAAGGTTTTCAGCACTTCCCAACTTCTGTGAGATACATCTTGTTCCATCCGTTCAAATATGGCATCCGAGATGCTCTTTCACCACCTTTGGTGCAGTTTCGAAAAGAAATGAGTTTGTGTAGAAAACACTGCTGCCACCGGCGCATGAATGTGCTAGTATCGGCTTTCGTTAGTGTCATCCGAAGAACCCGTTTCATGTGCTCCGACCGTCCCAGGCCGACCACTTTCCAGCGAGTATCGGACAAACCGCAGTCAATATTTCGCACCACCCTTTTGGATTTCAGGCCCGTACATTGGACATGGAATTTGCTTGATTTTTTAGCTTTGAAAGAGCAAGCTCCCAATGTGAATTTCTTGTTTGCATTGGCAGTCGCGCCGCAACGTTGAAAGTGAAAACAGTATGTCATTTCTCGCTACAGCTTCCTCAAGCATCAATCCCTGGCTTCGCATTCTGACGGCACTTGAGAAAAAGATTAACCATCAGTCCTTCGACACATGGTTCAAGCCCACACGCTTTAGCCGCATCGAAGGCAGAGTTCTGGTCGTCACCGTGCCCACGCGCGAGTTTGAACACATCGGGGAACGGTACAACGATCACATCCTGGAAGCCGTCGACCAGCTCGGCCTGGAGGTCGACGAGGTTTCCTTCGAGGCTGTCGAGCAGGAAGCTCCCGCGCCCCGCGTCCGCCAGGATGGAGGCTTCGCGCCGCAACCGACACGCTCCGCCAGCCCCACGCGCAGTCGCTACAACAGCAATCCAGCCGCGCCATCGCAGCAAGCGCGCTTCGATTGGGACACCGCCGCGCAACTGAATCCGCGCTACACCTTTGATGCCTTCGTGATCGGCAATGGAAACCAGTTTGCCCGCGCCGCAGCGGAAGCTGTGGCCGAGCGCCCCTCCAAGGCCTACAATCCGCTGTTTCTCTATGGATCGGTCGGCAATGGCAAAACGCACCTGATGCACGCCATTGGACATGAAGTAAAACGGCACCAGCCGCAGGCCTCGATCTGCTATGTGTCGAGCGAAAAGTTTACCAACGAGATGATCAACTCTCTTCGCTACGACCGCATGTCCAGCTTCCGCGACAAGTACCGCTCGGTCGATGTGCTGCTGATCGACGACATCCAGTTCCTGGCGCAGAAGGAACGCACTCAGGAGGAGTTCTTCCACACTTTTAACGCGCTGCACGAGAGCATGAAGCAGATCGTCATCGCCAGCGACCGTCCGCCGAAAGAACTGGCGGAGATTGAAGATCGGTTACGCAATCGCTTCGAGTGGGGCCTGATCGCCGACATCCAGCCGCCCGATCTGGAAACGAAGGTCGCGATTCTGCAAAAGAAAGCGGAGAGCGAGCACGTCACTTTGCCCGTCGATGTGGCGCTGTTTGTCGCCTCCAACGTGCGCACCAATGTGCGCGAGCTGGAGGGCGCGCTGGTCCGCCTGCTGGCCTGGTGCAGCCTGCACGGCGTGGAGATTACGCTGGCCGTCACCCAGCAATGCCTCAAACAATTCATCGACACCCAGGTGCGCAAGGTGACGATTGAGGTGATTCAGCGCGCCGTCGCCGATCAGTTCGGCATGAAGATCACGGAGCTGAAACAGAAGAACAATTCCCGCTCGATCGTCGTGCCGCGGCAGATCGCCATGTATCTCGCCAAGCAGTTGACGGAAGCTTCGCTACCGGAAATCGGCCGCCACTTTGGAGACAAGCACCACACAACCGTGATGCATTCCATTGCCAAAATCGACGAGCTGCGCCACACCGACACCGATCTGAACCGCATGATCAATAATTTGATGGAGCAGCTCAACAAGTAATCGAGTCGCAATCGTCAGCCCGCTTCATCTTGCTCTGCAGGCTTTCATTTTGAAAGTCTTCGGGGCATTTTCTTGTGCGCTCGAATCGCCCGCTAACAATCTTTTCACCTGACAACGCGAAGCGGTGCGTTTCGCTGCGGCATTTCAGAATCCATTCGCGCGCCAGGTATCTTTGCAGCCAACTCCAGAAAAAAATTCGGATCATCCAATCCATCCGCTCCTCTACCCCGTACTAACTGCAGGAGGGTCATGATGAAGATGACTGATGCAGTGGAAGTGCTCACGCCCGAACAGGAATTGAATCGGATTCAATATTCTCGCGCTTTGAATCGCCGCCGCTTTCTCACCGGCCTTGGCACCGCAGGTCTCGCCGCTGGCGCAACCATGGTTCTTGGGTGCGGTAGCAGTATGAAGTCAACTGTGCCGCCAGTCATGGCCGGCACTCCCCAACCGAACGACGTTCTCAATTTCGCTCTGAATCTCGAATACCTGGAAGCCAGCTTCTACCTGTACGCCACCACTGGCACGGGTCTGTCCAGCGCCGATATGGGTTCCGGGGCAGGCGCCGTTACCGGGGGCGCCCAGGTAACGAACTTCTCTCCAACGATCGCGGCCATCGCGGCTCAGATTGCCGACGATGAAAAGACCCACGTGGAACTTCTCCGCAGCGCTCTTGGCAGCGCGGCCGTTGCCATGCCGAATATTAACCTGGGCGCTCTCGGCACCATCAACAATCAAACCCTGTTTCTTCAGGTCGCACGTGCATTCGAGGATACCGGCGTCAGCGCCTACATTGGCGCGGCGCAATACCTCGTCAGCAGCGTGCCGGATCTGACCTACGCGGCGCAAATTCTCGCCGTCGAAGCCTATCACGCCAGCAACATCCGTCAGAACCTCATTCAACTGGGGCTGACCTCCTCAGCGACGGACTCGATGGATGTGCCCCCAACTACTTCCGCGTACTTCTGCGAGAAGGGCGCACTTGCCATCGAACGCACGCCCCAGGAAGTCCTGAACATCGTGTATGCCAACACGTCGACAGGGGTAACTTCCGGCGGTTTCTACCCGAATGGGCTCAATGGGACCATCGTTTCCACCTAGAAGTATTTTGTGACGAAAGAGCCCTGATCGTTGACCCGCCGTCGAGCGCAACCTCCCCGTATCGCGCTCAACGCTGCAAGGCACCGCTCTTTCCGCCCCTCCCACTGCATGCCGAGCGATCGGCATGCAGGATTTCTGCCAAGCCTTTCGCTGACTATCGCCCGCAAAGACAGCCTCTCGCAATTGCACCCATTTTTGCCTCCTCTGAGGCAACCGGAACTCCGGGTTGATTCTCTACATTCGGTGATAGAACATGTTCTCAGGATTGTCTCTGCTCCTCGAGTTGCGACCTCCACCCCTAGAAACCGATCTGGCGTACCGGAGGGGAAAACGGGTTCTGCTCGCCCAACGGCCAGGCAAGGATCTTTCATCCCCGGCTACCCGCGAGGCGTGGTATCGGCGTTGGACCACGGCCGCATCTAAGGCAGCTGTATAGTAATAAACTTAAGAAAAGGAAGAGGTAGGAGTGAACGATTTCAGTGCATGGAAAGTTTTTCAAACCGTGATTCCTGCGGCGAGATTTCCTTGGAGCAAATATAGGTTCCTCCTGGCGGGACTCTGCTTCACTGGCATGTGCGGGTTGGCAACATCCCAGCCACTGCCTCCCCTGCAGTTGGTTCATCAAGTGGTCAACAATGAATTGGCCGCCAACCAGAATGATCACTCCCACTGGATGTATCGGGACTCCGACACAGTTCCCGGCAAAAGTACGGTGAAGTTAGTGGTTCAGACCTCCCAGGGCACCATATCCAAAACCATCGAACTGAACGGCCATCCCCTCACCCCGCAGGAGCAGGCACAAGACCGGGCCAAAATGGAAAGTATCCTCAACGATCCATCTGTACTGGCGAAGCAGCGTAAAACAAGCGAGCACGACGACCAGCAGGGCGTCGAACTGACGAAAATGGTGGCCGATGCCTTTTTATGGACGGAGGTCGGTGAATCGAATGGTGAAATCACACTTCATTTCAAGCCCAACCCCGCCTTTCACCCCCCCACCTACGCCTCGCGCGTATTCGCTTCCATGACCGGTCAGATGGTGGTGGACGCCAAACAAAAGCGCCTGATCGACCTTAGCGGGACCCTCGTTCAGCCGGTCGAGTTCGGCTGGGGCTTGCTGGGAAGGCTAGAAAAGGGTGGCACCTTCCGCGTGGTTCGGTCTCAGGTTGCTCCCGGTGAGTGGGAGATCACCCAGACCCACGTCCACATCTCCGGGCACGCGTTCATTATTAAAAGCATCAATGAGCAGGAAGACGAGATTACCAGCCATTACAAGGCCACTCCAGCATCGCTTACCCTCAGTCAGGCAGCCCAGATGCTCACGGACGGCCAAGTCGCGAAAGATTTAGGCATTGCGCCGGAAAAATGATTCCCTGTGAATCTCTCGCCCTCCACAAAGCCCTATTTCCAAACAGCGGGGATCAGCTTTGCACATTGAGTGCGAGAAAATAACATAGGAGAAAGTCGCGCCTGTGCAGAGCGTGGAGAACGTGGCATTCAATTTCCGCGCTGCCACGGTTTGGGTGCCACTTTTACCGGTTTTACTTTTTCCCACTGCCCGGTTTTAGAAAACAGGGCGCATCATGCCGCCGCTTGTTTGCTGGTTTTTCCCTGGTTATGCAATTTTCCACTGGCATCTGCTTCTACTACTATTTTAAATATTCATTTTTTATGCCGTTTAGAAGTAGTACTAGCCACATTTTAAAAGACCCCTACCATCCTCAGTTGCCGCCTGTTTTTCATTCGATTGACCCCGGTTTTCCGCAGCGAATTTCCATCGCTCCCCGTAAGTTTGTTCTCTACAATGAAGAGACAGTAGGAGTAGACTTCGCAGCGGAACACTCCTGTGGTATATAACGTTGAAAAGAGATGATTCTGAATGCCAAGCCTGGAAGTCCAGCCGGAGAAACCAGTGGTCGAGAGTACTGCGATGGAAATCAGCGTAAATCGGCAACAATTGCTGCGCGAGTTGACTGCCACTCAGGGAGTTGTTGAACGCAAGACGACGATCCCAATTCTGTCGAATTTTCTACTGGAAGCAGACCAGGATCGACTGACGATCACAGCCACAGATCTCGATCAAAGCATTCGCACCTCCTGTGCGGCCCAAGTCAAGAAGCCCGGCGCATGTACCATTCCGGCGCGGAAATTGTACGACTACATCAAACTGCTGCCCGATGGAGAAATTGGCATCAAGTTGATGGAGAACCACTGGGTCCAGCTTCGGCTGGGCCGCTCGAATACGAAAATGGTAGGCATGGCGCGCGCCAACTTCCCTCAAGTCTTGCCGTTTCCTACTGCGGGAGCCATACGCCTACCCGCTTCCGTCCTACGCAATATGATTGGCAAGACCATCTTTGCCGTCGCCAACGAAGAGTCTCGCTATACGTTGAATGGCGCTTTGCTGTTGGTCAAAACAGGCAGCCTGACCATGGTTGCGACCGACGGCCATCGCCTCGCGCACATCGAGAAGACAGGCGAAAATCTGGCCGTCAGCGGAGAGAAAAGATTGCTGATCCCGCGCAAGGCGTTGGCGGAGTTACAATCTCTGCTGGCCAATACGGAGGAAGAATTCATTGACTTCTCCGACGATGAGCAGACCCTCTACTTCCAGGTTGGCAATCGTGTCCTGACTTCGCGCAAACTTACCGGTCAGTTTCCCAACTATGAGGCGGTTCTGCCGCGCGACAACAACCGCTTTGTCATCGTGCGTACCGTCGATCTTCTGGCCTCCATCCAGCGCGTTGCGCAGTTTGCGGACGAACGCTCGGGTGCAGTAAAGGTTCGGCTGGAACAAAACGAAATCAAAATCTCATCGTCTTCGACCGAGGCTGGCGAATCGGAAGACACAATCGAAACGCCCTACAGCATGGAGCCGCTGGTGATTGGCTTCAATTCCGCGTATATGGTCGATTTTCTCAAGGCCGTCGGGGATGTGAGCGAGGTGCGGCTGGAATTCAAAGACGCTCAAACCGCTGGCCAGGTCCGTCCCGAAGATACCAAAGACGATTTCCGCTATCGCTACATCATCATGCCCATGCGGATCTGATCTGCAATCTCCTCGCCCCAGTACTACAGTTGTAGATAGCTTGCTCGGGGCTACGATTCTCCGGCGAGTGCGATGGAGAAGCCGAGTATCCGGTTGGAAGCGCGAGTTGTTACGGATCCACGACCGTATCGCAGGGTTGTTCGCGCGCTCGGAAGCACGCGAGAGCAGTCTGGCCTATCGGCAAGGTTTGTTGAGCCACTGTGAGCGGAAGAACGGCTGGCAGTTGGCAGAGTGGATGAGTGAACCACTCCTTATCGCGTGCAGCATCTGTT
>JAKAAZ010000084.1 GCA_021802085.1 Acidobacteriota bacterium | reverse complement strand
CCATGGTTGGCTCCATCACAAGTCCCTCAGAGGCCTCGCTCCTCCTGCTTGTACCAACCTCCAATGCCACTTGCCAAATCGAATGTGCGAAAAATATCCTGCGTTATCCTCGCGCTTCCATCCCGCCAGTCGATTTTCCATCTCAGATGCAGATGAACCGCTTATCCAGAGCATCCACAGCATAACACTTATCTACAACTGTAGTACTAGACCCCGCGATTGATCTAAAAGCCCATGGCCACGCAGATGGCGGCGATGTCGCCGATTTGTTCTCCTAAAGCGGCAGGCACGATCTTACATGCCTTGGCGGGAACGTCGAGCGCCTCTCTCTGCATGACGATTCGCGCCGGCGCGAGAAGGCTGTCTCCGAAGCGCATGGCGAGTCCGCCGATGACAATCAGCTCTGGATTCAGCAAGTCGACAAGAATCGCCAGAGCCTCTCCGAGGCGTTCCGCTGTGCTGTGGACAATTCGTTTTGCCACTGCATCGCCTTGCCGCGCGGCATCGGCAACATCCTTGGCGGTAAGGGTTTTGTTGGCGATCAGTTGAGCAGCGAGCGAGGTCACTTCGCCATTCTCGATCGCAGTCTTGACTTGCAGGACAGCGGTCTGCGCCATCCCGCCTCCGCTGGCCCAACCTTCCACCGATCCCGCCTTGTTGTACCCGATCGGCCCGGAACTGGTGAGACGGACATGTCCGATTTCGCCGGCTGTGTCCGAGACTCCGTGGTACAAGCGTCCATCGGCGATGATGCCTGCGCCGAAGCCGGTTCCCATGGTCAGGAAGATCATGTGCTGGGTGCCCTGCCCCGCGCCGAAGCGATGTTCGGCGACCGCGCCTGCGTTGGCATCGTTTTCCAGCCTGCAATCGACGATGAATTCGCGCTGCAGTGTCGAGACGATGGGAACATTGTCCCAGTTGGGCAAATTAGGAGGCGATTGGATGACTCCGGCAACGCGATCCAATGGACCTCCGCAGCTGACGCCAATGGCGGCAATGTCGGCCGGCGCGAGACCGTGCTTCTGGATGACTTGGTGAATGGTCTTCTGAATCATGTCCAGAGCGCGTTGCGGGCCCTGTTCCGGCAATGTCGGAAATGCAACTCGCTCCAGGATGATGGGTGGTTCGGAGCACAGGACAATAGCGATCTTGGTGCCGCCGACGTCGACGCCAATCCAGTTCTTCTTTGCGTTGTGTGGAAATTTAGTTTCATTCATAGGAGGCTTTACCGGGGAACGAGACGGCCAGGATTGGGTAAGAGAAAATCTCTACATCCCAAGGCGTGAATGGAAAAGGAAAACTTGGCACGCTCACCATGGAGGACGATAGCGTCATCTTCTGTTTCGACGTTTTCGATGGAGTGTATTCCATCCGGAATCGCAAACAGAAAAATCAAATACCGCGCCGCCTTTTGTCCGTGTGCAGGAATGACACACCAGGTCGGGGTACCAAAGATGTTTCCTCTGCGACGCGCCTCTTCACCTCGAACAGAGAACGGCGTGGTACCAAATTCCATTCCGCGGGCTTGAGTGTTACCATTCCATGGCCGGCCCGACCGCGCACAGTTCTCCTCCCAGATTGCCATCCATGGAAAGTCCTCGCGGCGAAAACAATATCCCACGCCCAGGCGTAGCTTCCAGTTCATTGCCAGCAGGAATTCCACCTTGCGCCGCGGATCAAGCTCGACTGCGGCCCCAAAGCCAAAACCTTCGACCGAGAAAGGCCGCCTCAGATCCACGGTCGCTCCGTCGGCGCCATGGCGCGGCGCATGGGGCCATGAAAATTCCCGATTGGTCGCAAGCAGCGAACCGCCTTCATACTCCGTCGGCGAGGTTATTCCGAGAGTGGCCGATACGGCCAACGTGCTGTCGGCGTGATTCAAAAATGGAGGAGAGAAGGTCGCATGCTCCACCCATTGGCAGATGTGATCGACGTCGCGTTCGTTGTGGACAGTTTCTTCCACGTACACGACACTCTGCCGATTCGGCAGACGGATGATCCGTTCGAAGTCAAGTTGCGCGACGGGCAAGTGCACGGTCCATCGACATGCGGCACTTTCCGCCTCGGCCAATTCATGCACGGTCCAACGCCCTGCACCTGCCTCGCCATGAATGGGAAAACCTGCCGCGGCTTCTTCCGGGGAGGGAGCTCCGAAATAATCGAGGCACAGAGCATGGCCCGTAAAGCCTCCCGTCTCCAATTGCTCGTCCAGCCGACTTCCAGCGCGCCCAGGAGCCATCCATGGTGATTCCCAAAGCACGTTCTCAGACGACGCCCCATTTTGATTGGAGAAGCGGAACTCGGCGAGATGGCCGCCCTGCGTCAGAGCGGTCATCTCGACCAGACCATTGGCCAGGCGCGTGGCATCGCGCCCTTTCCAACGAACGGATTCGGTCGCCGACATCAAAGTTCCCCCATTTGAAGCCCGTGCAAAAGGTCGACTCTCGATCGTTCTCGCGATAACGACTACTTCTGACCGTGTGGATAATCGATCCGGAGGGACATGATGTCGTAGGGATGAATTGGCACCGTAATCTCGTCCGAGCCGGTGACCGACAGCGGCGATCCTTCAGGCTTCTCCATTAAATTCGTCATGGTGGCAGACGTAGCTCCCGACGGAACATGGATTTTGACATCGCTGTCCTTGCCCGCCCAGTCATAGAAGTGAAGGATGAGTCCGTTGGTATCCTCAGCCTTTTTCACCGCGCTGAGAACTACGTTGCTATCGTCCACCATGATGAAGGAATGCTCCAGCGGAAGTGTCCCGGAGTGCGCTTCCACCTGCATTGCTTTGAGCTTGTAGTTATAGTCGTAGCCATGCCGGACGGTCAGTGCTGTCTTCCAATCGCCGGCATGCGGATAGAGAGCAAATGTGAAGTGGTTGTGGCCGCGGTCGGCGTTGGGATCGGGAGATACGGGTGAGCGCAGGAAGGTAAGCCGCAGCACGTTGTCTTTGCAATCGTACCCGTACTTCGAGTTGTTAATGATCGAGACGCCATTGGTTCCATTGCCTAAGTCGGCCCAGCGCAGTGCGGAGACTTCAAACTTCGCCTCATCCCAGCTGTTATCCCGCGTCGTCGGCCGCTCGATCGTTCCAAAAGGAATCTCATAGGTGGCCATCTTGCTAGTCACCGACAGTGGGAAAGCTGACTTGAGCAGAACGTGCGTCTCATGCCAATCAATATCATTCACGATATTGACCTGGTCGGAATTTGCGTACAGCTGGATATCCTGAACGAACTTCGAGCTCTGCCAGTGCCGCGATACGCGGATCACAGCGCGGAAGGGGCTCTGTTCCACCAGCTTTACGGAGTCGACCTCCGTGATAGGAGTCATGTGATCCAAGGTTCCTGGATCAATGTTCCATGCATCGTCGGCGATTGGAGTGTCCTTGAATGTCTGTAACTGGTTGCCACAAGCACCCGGCGCCAGCGACTCGAAGTTATCCTTCTTGTTATAGAGACTGGTGATGCAACCCGTGCTAGGATCCACAGTTACTTTGAGCGCCGCATTTTCCAGAGTCATCCCACTTACTTTGAGGTCGCTGGCGAACGGACGTTTTCCCGGCACCACGTGCAACACCTCATAGCCAAGCGAGGGAACATCGCTCGCTTCCACTAACAAGTGGTAGGTGTTCGTCTGGGGATCGCTCGACAACACTTCAGACGGCAATACGCGATCTTTTACATCCAGAACGGAAACTCCATTGGGAGTTTCCGCCGGCATTTGCAGATCGATCTTAACCAGCCCTGAGCGTTCCCATCCAAGCGGGTTCACAACCACCACCGGTACAGCTCCAGCAGCACGAGTATCGATGCGCGCCTCAATAGTTCCCAGGGCTTTTGAGGAGACTTCATTGGTCGCCCAGTGCACTTGATCGAAGTCGCGCTGCGCATCTTTATAGATGACGCCAATACCCGATCCAGCAGCCAGGTCATGAAATTCGTTGAATAGAACTTTCTTCCATGCTTCGTTCAACTCGGTTGCGGGATAGGAATGGCCATCCAGCCATGCAATGGAAGAATACTTTTCTGAGTTCAGCAGCCACTCTTCGCTCTCGCGTATGTTTCGCTTTTGGTTAGCCTGCGTGGTATAGGTGCCACGGTGGTGCTCAAAGTACAACTCATCGTTCCATGTAGGAATGGATATTTCACCCGCCGGCGGAGCAGGCAAAGCTCCAGCGCCATGGGCCATTGCCTGATAGTTCCATGTAGGAGAGTCGGGAGCAACCTTCGCCTCAACGCTGGTGAAGTAGCTTTGGGCTGTGCCGAATTTCATTGTAGGGATGACGTTCCCCGGTTGCATCCAGTGCTCGCCCTCATCCAGAACCGCGCGGGTTGGCCCGCCTCCGTGATCGCCTATTCCATACAAATCCATGATCTCGAGAATGCCCGGCGAATATGTTCTGGCCTTCACAAGGTCATTGGTCAACCGTATGGGGCTGAGGTCGTTATTTCCATAGCTGTGCGGAAAGTAGGCGAGCACCTTACTTCCGTCCGGAGATTCCCACCAGAACAGCTTGAAGGGCAGCGGGTTGGTTTCGTTGGCCGCAAGCTTTTGCGTCACAAAATAATCGATGCCGGACTTCTTATAAATCTGCGGAAGTTGCCAGTTATAACCAAACGAGTCTGGATTCCAGCCGATACGCGTGGTGACGCCGTATAACTGTTGAAATTCCCGCTGTCCGATCAATAACTGCCGCACCTGCGATTCGCCGCTCGGCATATTCAGGTCCGGTTCCACCCACATACCGCCCACGAGCTCCCAGCGGCCTTCCTGGATGCGCTTCTTGATCTCCGCATTCATCTCAGGATATTTTTCCGCCATCCACTCGTTATATTGCGCAGCAGACTGCGTATAGGTGTAGTTGGGATATTCATCCATCAACTGAAGCGCCGTGCTGAAGGTGCGCCTCACCACGTCAACCGTCTCTGTCCTGGGCCATAGCCACGCCGCATCGATGTGTGAATTTCCGGTCAGGTGAAATGTGGCCTGTTGCAAAGTCGATTTGAGCGGCTCCATGTCTTGTTGCGACTGGCGCAGTGAGTTATCAAACTTCTGCTGATCGCTGGTCTGCAGCGCAGTCATATCGACGTCGCCGATGGCCTTTTCCAGTTGGGCTTTCTCCGCAGGCACATCCTTTGCAAGATCAGGGATGAGCAACGCCGCGGAGACAAACTCGGTATACATGTCCTCCGGGTTTGGGCGGTTCGCCGGGAACTCAACGCGAGTCTGAATGGGCCGAATGAACGTTGATCCTCTGGAAGAACTCCCGATTCGAACTGCGACCAGCATCTTATCGCCGGGCTTGGCGGAACTGAAAAGAGCAATTGGCTCGAGATCGTCGCCGTTGGCAACGCGTTCACCGTTGAAGAACAACGTCACGGCGTCGCTCCGGAAGGAACTGATCCATATCCGGGAACCCGTCAGGTCATATCCATCCAGAGTCTTTGGAACCTCGACCCAAGTCCGCAGCCACACTGCATCGGTAGTGTTCACGTGGTACGGCGCGTGGATTACTTGCCAGGAAGAGTCATCGAGGCTTACCGATCCCCCGTGGTCTACATCCCCAATATGAAGTCGCCAATTTTCGATAGGAATCGAATTCAGTTTCGAAAGCCCTGCAACCACTGCCTGAGACTGGGACGACAAAGCCTTCAAGGCGTCCGCGGTTTGCTGGGGGGCAAAGTTATTGGCTGCCCTGGCCCTATCGTTTTGCTGCGCTTTTGCGGAGGTAGAAATACAGAGAAGGGCGAAAAAAAGTGCCACGACGACAGCAAAATTTCTGCGGAGCAAACGCTGGGCTTGCACCTTAGGCAATGGATGAATCATGGGGTAAACTCCTCGAACGATCTCGGAACTGCAATCAACGATCCGTCAACATTACAAGGCGGACAAACAAACCGTAACTGCGCCTCGCTAATCATATAAGACCAAGACAATGTGTCAAGGTCGGCCCAGAAACTGCGCCGCGCGTTGCACCACGGTGCTGCCGCCCCCATAGACTGAAAGGCGCTAAAATCGCTGCAAATACGGGTGCTTGCGCGACGACGCGTAGGATTACCGTGCACTCTTAGTCGCGGATATCGTCGCATATCTCCAACCTGTGGACACGGTGGGTGAACCTGTCCTGCAGGGCGCCATCAGTCGTCGCTACGTTGTCCTGCTATCGCAAGACATTCTGCATTCGCTCTGTCGACGCAGGAGAATTCGATCCAGTTTGGGGCGCGGCGATCACAGCGACCGTTTTCGTATAATTCGCTGGTTCGTGCAAAAGTTTTGTTTCCTGCCGGCACCTCGACCATGTACGCTTCACGACAACCCTAGATACGGGAGATACCATGAAAATCCTCCGCGAGCATCCTGGAAGTGCATGCTTCCTTCCGCTGATTCTGTTGGTTGCACAGTGTGCTATCGGCTTCGCCCAGGCTCCGGCGGCTTCACAGCGTTCGCCGCAATACGCAGTAGTGCAGCAGCGACTGGCGCGCGGTTGGAACACGTGGGACACGCACAGCGCCATCACTCAGGTCCTGCTGCCTGAAGGCCTGGCGGTCCGAGTGGGAATCAAGCATCAGGGAACGGAGGGTTCGGACAGATTTCTTCCAACTGCATTGATCGGACGTCAGGGCAAGGATGACGAGCGAGTTATTCCCGGCCCCCACGCCTATGACGGCAGCTATACCGATCTGAAGTTGCTATGGCATGGCCACGCCATCCGCATCCAGAGCGCGCATGATGGAAATGACCTCGTATTGCTCGCGACCCCGCTTCCGTCGACGACAGACTCCCATCTTCCAGCGGAAATCGTCTTTTCCGCCGGGACGCTCTGGAATCGGCCCGGTACTGTCGTGAAGAGAACTGACCGGATGGAAGCGCAACTTCCAGATCGGACCATCTCCATATTTTTGTCCGGGATCGATACATCTGACGTCAACTTGCCCATTTCTGGCGCTTACTTTTCCGCGGACCTGAACTCACCGGTCGGACTGAGCACAGGCAAGCCACGGACCGTGGCGGAGATTCAAAGTGCATTGAAGCGCGAGCGACTGGCCTATCGCCGATCGGTGTCAGCCTTTGGAAGTCGAGCACCGGTGGCAGATGCGATCCAGACCGTAATCGGATGGGATACGATCTACGAGCCACAAGGCCGGCGGGTGATTTCACCTGTGAGCCGCATTTGGAGCGTCAGATGGGGCGGCTATGTTCTGTTCGACTGGGACACGTTTTTCGCCGCAACTCTAGCCGCGACTGGGGACCGAGATCTGGCGTACGCGAATGCGATCGAAATCTGCCGCGAGGCGACGCGCCAGGGCTTCGTCCCGAACTATGCGCGTAGTCAGGGCTGGAAGAGCGCGGACCGCTCGGAGCCACCCGTCGGAGCGATCACAGTGCTGGGACTCTACCGGAAGTTTCATGATCGCTGGCTACTCGAAGACACCTTTGCGCCTTTGCTCACGTGGAACCGGTGGTGGGCGGAACATCGCGACCGCCAAGGTTACCTGGTGTGGGGTAGCGACGGCGAGAATCAGCCGGTGAATCTCGACGACAGGTCTGTCGGAACCCGTGCCGGCGCCATCCTCGAATCGGGCCTCGATAACAGCCCGATGTATGACGGCGCAAGCTACGACGGAACGACACATCAACTGGCCTTCGCCGATGTCGGGCTGATGGGAATGTACATTGCCGACTGCGACGCCTTGGCGAAGATCGCCGAAATTCTGGGCAGGACTGCGGAGGCTGAGGAACTGCACAAGCGGGCTCGAAAATATCGCGCTTCTCTGGCGACCTTGTGGAGTGAAAAAGTGGGAATTTTTCTTAACAAGGATCTGCGCACGGGGCAGTTCAGCTATCGGCTTTCACCGACCAATTTCTATCCCATGCTGGCGCGGGCAGCTACGCCGGAGCAGGCCCGGCGCATGGTCGACGAACATCTCCTGAATCCGAAGGAATTCTGGGGCGAGTGGGTGATCCCCTCAATCGCCAGAGATGATCCGGTGTTCAAAGATCAGAACTACTGGCGCGGCCGCATTTGGGGACCGATGAATTACCTGGTTTATCTGGGCCTGCAAAACTACCATGAACCGGACATCGACCGTGCCAGAGTCGAGTTAGCGCAGAAGTCACTGGATTTGTTCTTGAAAGATTGGCAGGCGAACGGTCACGTGCATGAAAACTACAACGCCATCACCGGCAGCGGCGATGACGTGACAAACAGTGACCGCTTCTACCACTGGGGAGCGCTGCTGGGACTGATCGATCTGCAGGAGCACGATTCCGCTGCGAATGCTGAATAACCCATCCTCGGGCAGCCATCGATATCATTGACGCCGGTCATGCGCCGTAGCGAGTAGTGGCTGCCGTGCTCTCGATGTCGCTTCCCAAGGGGTCGTGAGTCAATCGACCCAGTTGCCGCTGTGGGAGGCGGTATGAGACAGTACTTCCATGGAAGCGCCCAGTGAGGGTGGCACCCGTAACTCACTATTTGTGCTTCAGAACCTTTCCACTGGCGGCATCCACGAAGGCGGCATAGCCGGACTTCTCATTTCCCCACAACAGATACCAGACGGGCCCCGAAAACTTATATGTGTCCCCAAGTTGAAACAAGGCTAGACTCTTGTCTGGATTTTTCTTCAGCCAATCCGCGGCATCCGCTGCCGCTGCTTGGTATGCGGCATCCGAATCGGTGTTGAACAGAGAAAGGTCGACCGGCATCGCGTTGCGCGTTATACCTCCCCAAGGCAATGCCAGCCCTGCATCCACGCCCTTGAAAATGTCCGGCGGCACCGCTGCGATGGAGTACGAGTAAATTCGATACTCACGCAGGCTGGGCGAAGCAAACGCAACCTGCCACATTGCCGCTTTTCCGGCTTCGTTCTTAAATCCGGGGACTTCCTTCGCTGTGACCTGTAGCGTTATAACATCCGGAGCCCAGTTGTGGGCGGACGTATACATCGGCCAAAACGCCGTCTTGGCAGGCACGAGTTGCGGAGGTCCCGCGGGCTTGGCTGCCGACGCCGCCTGATTGGTGACTGAGGGCTGGGTGGTGGATTGCGAGCAGCCCGCAAGAAGCAGCACTGCAACGGCCATTGCACTTACCGCAGAATGTTTGAGCAACGTGCTCATCGAGATCCTCCAATTACTGCCTGTTCTAGTTGTTCCACGGGCGAAGAGGCCTATCTTCGTCGGCCGCAGGATAGCAGTAGCTGAGTACCGGGCACAGAGCTACCGAATGGTTGCATACCTATGGATACGCAGGCGGCCCAGTATCCGCCTGCATTTTGCCACCGATGATTATAGCCCCCTAGAAGTCATACACATGCGAAACTTTTTCAACATCCGCCAGCCCAGCGCGGAAGCCACGATTTTGCTGCCGGCGCGAGTTGCTTCAGGGCTTGAGACGCAAGTCGTGGAGGCGGTCTTCGAGACCATAGGGGATAGATCGCACCAGTTTTCAGCACGACTACTCCGCAACGGATAGACACATGGTTCCCATGAATTGCGAACGGCGCTATAGGAACGAACCCTGGATTCTCATCGAGCTCTGCCGCAACTGGGTCAGTGAATATAATTCACCTTGCTCCAATCGACTGGCTCGGATCTCAATTCTTTGTAGATCGCCAAGGCTTGCGAATACGCATCTCCGCGGGGAGTTAGCTGGAATCGATCTGGCTGACGGTTCCATGCGTCCTCTACCGCAAACCAGTCGATTGATTTCGGTTCGGTTTTCGTCTTCGTTGCAGTATCGAGGCTGTCGAAAAAAAGCTTCCAGCGCTGATAGTAGAGGGTGCCGACCAACCCAGACCAATCCTTGTTCGCATAATCGTGAAGATGTTGGCTGGCTTCCCGATCTCCCCACGTGGTCAGAAGCGAACGCGCATCGTATTCCAATGCCTTTTCTTCGGCGGGATTACTGGCCCACGACTTCGGCGTTTGCAGCCATGGTCCTAACAGAAACCACTGATTCGTGGCCACCAGGCCATCCTCGTCCCGCATCAGATGAAGCCATTCCTGCGTCAACGAGGTGAACCGTGCTTGATCTTTGGCGTCATACGCGGCCTTGATCTCGAGGAACAGCGCATGGCCCCGGTTGTCCAATATCTGACGTGTGATATTCACCAGATCATATTGGTACGTTGGGGTTGCACGCAGTTTCGGGGCGACAGCCAGCAGTTCTGGCAGAGCTTGCTCAAATTCCGCAGGATTGTAGGGGATATGGGCTCCGCCCCAATCCGGCTTCACGGCGAAATCGGGTCGGAGGTTAAACAAGGATTCCTGCGCCGCCTCCTTATCGGCGGGCATATGGTAGATGCTGTTCACAAGGATTTGCCAGGCGCGGTCGGCGTGAAGATCGGCCCCTCCATAGCGGCGTGTGGCATACGCGGAAAACCATTTCGGCACGTCCACCGGCTTCGTGTGCCAGGCCATTTCCATGAAGAATGCGAACGCGGCGGGGTCCGTATCCAGCCCCTCATTGTAGAAAGCGATGCCTTGCATATGGCTTCCCGGCGCCATGCCGAACTTCGGTATCCGCGCCGCGTAGGCATGCAAGTGCGCGCCGAGCGTGTTGCGTCCGCCAAAATCCCAGATCGCACTGTACAGATAAGGAGAGCCTTTGTACTCCGTTTCGGGATCATGATGCAGATCGCTGTTCAGTTTTTCATCCACGATCATCAGCTTGCTGCGATCGACGGCATCGATCAGGGCCGGCTTTGGATTCTCCTGCCATGCCAGCATCATCCAGTAAGCGCCGGGATGGGCCGCTTCCAAAGAACGTTGAACGGCCACCGAGCCGGCACCCACAGGAACGTCGCCCGGGGTGCCACCTTCCTGAAATACTTCCATGGTGTAGATGGATGTGTCTCCAAAGAGTTCGCGTTGATGGCGATAAAAATCTGCTGCAATCTTCGCAAACATGGGGTCGCGCGGATCCAGCCAGTCCGGCCGGGCAAATCCATTCCATACACCCTGCGGAATCAAGTGCGCTTCAGGATGCTTTTGCGCGAAGCCCGTGGGAACCAGACCGTAATAACCCGGCAACACAGGCGTGATTCCCAGGCTGCGCATATAGGAAAGAATTTGTTTCGTCGATTCCGCTCTTTTTTCCAGAAGCTGCATGCTGACAGGGCCTCCGAAACAACACATATTTCCCATCAGTTGCCAGTTCAGGTGCGCCGGCAACGTGAACCAGGCGCGAATTTGCCGATCGGTGTAGCCAAAATCCAGGAAGGTCTCGTACAGCACCACGTCGGTTCCGCGATCTAACATGATCGTGTTGGCCCCGCTCGCGGCCAGCAGATCGATCTCGTGTTTCCAGCGTGGCAACTGCCAATACGGCGTGCTGTAGCCGGATACGTTTTCGTTGAACGCATAGCGGTATCGATAGGGTGACCGAACTTCAATCGGCGCGGGCGGCGCAGGAAGCTCAGCCGGCAACTCCAATTGGTTTTCGTTCGTGGAGAGCTGCCCATGAGCCACATATTTCAGATACCAGTTGAAGCCTGTCAGCAAGGCCACATTGGAACTGCCCGCAATCTCAATCGCACCCTGCTTTCCGGAGATGCGAAAAACATCTCTCCCGTTCTCCACGGGAAGGCGGGTGAAATACACCTGGCGCGCGATGCGGTCAGGAACCAACTCCTGTAGCGCCGTGCGGGCCGGAGAGCTGCCAGCAGTGGCGGCAAGCGCCGCCTGCGGAAAAAATCCGGCTGCGGCCACGATAAATGCAGCAATGCGAAAGGAACGATTCGGTGCCACCAGCAGCTCCCGATTATTAAGGTGAACGACGATCATACTCAATGTAACTCACCATCGTTGGTCTTTCTCAGTGCGAAAGTAAATTGAGGGTGCTCGCGTTGCCCATCTCCGACCGGAAGCAGGAGTTTCGCAATCTTTGATGGAGTGACATACTGACAACTTACGGACATATCAGTGATCTGAGGAGCGACTTGCAATGAGATTGGTTTCATCGAGACGTTTGTCCCTGCTGGTTCTCCCCGTCTGCCTGCTTGTGATCGCTCCAATTGTGCTCGCTCAGGAACGTCCGCCGGCGGTTCCGCTCGTGGTCCATAATCCATACTTCAGCATCTGGTCGATGAACGACCACATTACCGATGGGCCCACGCGCCACTGGACGGGTACTCCGCAGCCGCTGACGGGATTGATCCGAATTGACGGAAAAACATGGCGCTACATGGGCGACCGGCCGCGCGACGTTCCCGCGCTCCAGCAGACGTCGCTCACATTGGCCCCCACCCACACGGTCTATACGATGGAAGGCGGCGGCATCCGCCTGACGCTGGCCTTTTTCACGCCCGCCTTTCCCCAGGACCTGGATGTGCTTTCGCGGCCGGTCACCTATCTGACATGGACAGTGGCGAGCACGGATGGGCAGAGCCACGCGGTGAGCGTGCTGCTGGATGTCAATCCGCTCATCGCCGTCAATACCGCCGACGAAGAGGTGACCTGGGCACGCTCGCAGGTAACGGGGCTTACAGTGCTGAATGTCGGCTCGCGCGATCAGCAGGGACTGAATCGCTCCGGCGACAACCTGCGCGTTGACTGGGGATACTTTCATCTCGCCGTGCCCACCTCCGAAACGGCAACCACGGTAGCCTCCGCGGAGGCGACGAAAAAATTTGTGCAGACGGGAACGCTGCCAACGTCCGATGATATGGACATGCCGCTCACTCCGCACGATGGAGCGGCACACCTGGATGTCGAGTTGCCGCTGAACTGCACCCCTGGGCAGACCGCAGCAGGTCATGTTCTGCTGGCCTACACGCAGGGATTTGCGATCGAGTACCTGGAACGCAAACTGCGCCCGTACTGGCAGCGTAGCGGCGAAGGTGTCGGGGATATGCTGGCGCAGTCCGAGCAACAATATGCTTCCCTGGAAGCGCGCGGGCAGCAGTACGATCGCGAACTCACCGCCGACCTGATAAAGGCGGGCGGAGCTGGCTACGCCCAACTGGCGGTGCTTGCCTATCAGCAGACCCTTGGCGCGCACATGCTGGTGGCGGACGTGGACGGAAAACCGATGCTCTTTGCCAAGGAGAATTTCTCCAATGGCGATATTGCCACCGTCGATGTGCTGTATCCCTCTTCGCCCTTCTTTCTTCTACTGAATCCCCGATTGCTGGAAGCGCAGGTACGCCCCGTGCTGGAGTATGCCAGCCTGCCACGCTGGACGTTTCCGTTTGCGCCGCACGATCTAGGTCAATATCCGCTGGCGAATGGACAGTTGTACGGCGGCGGCGAGAAGAGCGACGTGGATCAGATGCCGATCGAAGAGAGCGGAAATCTGCTGATTCTCGGCGCCGCTCTTGGGCAGGCGGAAGACGACTGGCACGTGGCTAAACAATACTGGCCGGAATTCACCAAGTGGGCGGAATACCTGAAGGCCAACGGGCTCGATCCTCAAAACCAGCTCTGCACGGACGACTTCGCCGGACATCTTGCCCACAATGCCAATCTCTCGATCAAGGCAATCGAAGGGTTGGGCGCATATTCTCTGATGGCGCGGGGTCTGGGAATGACGTCGATTGCGGATGAGTATCTGCAAACGGCAAGGAAGATGGCGATGAGCTGGCAGCAAATGGACAAGGATGGCGATCACTATAAGCTGGCATTCGATAAACCGGGCACGTGGAGCCAGAAATACAACCTGGTGTGGGATCAGTTGCTGGGGCTGCATCTGTTCCCTGCCTCGATACGGGAGACGGAACTGGCGTTCTATCGGAAGCAACTGAACCT